>CBIHNR010000036.1:0-33985 GCA_966211215.1 uncultured Pedobacter sp. | reverse complement strand
TTATCTGAATTCAGCCGTCATTCGACGATAGGAGGAATCTCCCGATGCAGAGGTAACAGCATTCCTCCAAAGGAGTCCCTTGGACATAGCAGGAGATCCCTCACCACTCTAAAGGAGTCCTTCGGACAAGGGATTCGGGATGACGGTGCTGGTGGGATTGCTGCTCTTCGATCAAGGCATGTCATTCCCGCTTTTAGTGTTTGAAAAGAATCCCCCACTACCTATGACATAAAATTTATGTATCGCGCTTCTAACCAGCCTCGTCATGCTGAATTTATTTCAGCACCCCATTATACAGGCACATCATGCATGTGGGGGCCCTGAAATAAATTCAGGGTGACAAAGAGCGTTATGTTATTGCCCTTTCTGTTTAAAAAAAAACAGGGAACGATCCATACCAAGTTTTCTAAGTCAAGAAATGCTAAAATCCAACTTACTAATAAAGAAAGAGAGATACTGAACGGGCTTCGATTGATTTAACAGGAGACTATGATGGTGAAATTCGTTTTCAATATAGTGAAAGATTCTACCACATAAAAAAGATTTTAGTGAAGAAAGAATAGCACCTGCTTCTTGGTTGATTACCTTCTACCATCTTCCACCTTTGTTTTTCTCACTAAACTCTAGTTCAATCAGGTTGTCAGAATTCTTGTCGAAAACTACATGTTGATATTTTACTTTTTCTTCTGTAAACGTGAAAACCAATATTGCAGAAATTGCTTCCTTTTTTCCATTCTTTGATGGAAATACATTCCATATGGTTTTAGAATCGATTATTTCATCAATCTTTAGGCTGCGATCAGGCAAATTCGTCTCATTTTTTGAGCTTATAGTACAGCATTTTCCGGTGCTGTCTATCACTACCTGATAACTAACCCTACCGATAATTTTGTTCAATGTATCGGCATTAAATCCATTAACCACATAGTTTAGAATCGAGAAACGATCGCTTAATGCCTGCTTTCCCTCTTCGTTTACAAATGAAATTTCGCCACATTTATTAAGCTTACTTTCAAAGTAATATTGACCCTTTGTAGCTTGTAATGGCCGGAGCTTTTTGCCGGATTGTGTTGAGCCATCTATTGAAGCTAATGAAGAATGCGTCTGGGTAGGTGGTAATGGATGTAAAGCGAGCGGAAGCGTATAAGATACACGGACTGTCATTCCACGATGCTTACCGGGGGTCCATTTCTTTGTGTTTCTTAGCACCTTTGCCAATTCTTCGCCTGTACCATAGCCAAGATCTCTTATTATTGTTACATCTTTTATACTACCATCCCTCTCGATAACGAAGCCGGCTATTAGCTTACCGGATACCCCAGCAGGAATAGCGCCTTTAGGCCATTGATAGGCATTCTGGACATAGTCGTAAAAAGCTTTAAGCCCATCAGGATATTGGGGCATCTCATCAATGGTAAAATCGCCAGCTGGCTTAAGGGTACTAAAAACAGCTGTATCCATTAGAATTGAACCATATTTTTGAATGGAATCTTCTCTGGATCTCCTCAACTCGTCTATCGAATAATTCTGGCCGAATGAATATTTTGTAAACGGATTAACAGATTGCGCAAAAACACTGATACAGGTTAAAAAAAACGCTGCAAGCAAGAACGAAGGCTTTATCATTTATAAGGTTTAAACGACCACAAATATAGAAAAATGCAGCACTAAGAATAGTCATCAATCTTCCTTCCCAGACTTCGACGGGGGCACTTTACCAGCTCCCCAGCCGGATGCTCTATCGCCCATTTCCAAAATAAGCTCCCCTCCTTTTGTTATATCCTCATGTTCAATCCATGCCTGATTAAAGGGCTTCCCATTTAACCAGGCAGCCTTGATATATTGATTTTTATCGGAAAGGTTTCGGGCGGTTATCTTAAAATCTTTACCGTTTGTTTGATGCAACACAGATTGCTTTACCAGGGGAGAATTAATTAAATAGTAAGATTGGCCGGCATTTGGAAACAAGCCAAGCATATGGAATGCAAGCCAGGAAGACATTGCACCAGAATCATCATTTCCAGGCAAGCCAGCGGCAGAGCTGTTGTAGTTGGCTTGTATAATCTGTTTTATGCGTTCGCTGCTAAGGTCGGGGCGCCCTATCCAGTGGTATAAATTCGGAGTTAGAAATGATGGTTCGTTGCTTACGTTGTAATAACCCTTATTGAAGAAAGTATCCAGGCGTTTTTGGAAGGCCTTATCCCCTCCACATTTGCTGATTAATGCAGCCACATCATGCGGCACATAGAAGGAATACTCCCAGGAACTTCCTTCATAAAAGAAACCACACCACCAACAAACGCATATAGGCCATTCCTGCGCCAGGGGAGTGTAAGGCACGTAAGAAATCCTGCCGTTACTTTCCATACACTGAATGCTGTCAATCCATTTTCCGGACGGATCTCTTGGCATAATAAATCCGCTGGCTCCATTATCGGTAATCGGGCGCCAAAGATTTTTCCAATTGTCAGACTGTTTTATAAAACGTTGATATTCTCCTTTCCTGTCCAATCCATTAGCAACAATCGCCAGGCAGTAGTCATTGTAAGCATACTCCAGGGTGCGGTTTCCGGCTCTTACAAAACGATTGGAAATGTATCCTAATGAATTATAATCGGTTAAGCCTCCCCTTCCCTCCTTTTCTTCATTGCCGCCGGGTGGAATATTGGCATCCTTTAACATGGCTTCTAAGCCCAAACCGTAGTTAATACCTTTTAACTTTTTCACGTAAGCATCAGCTATGAGCACTTCAGCATTCGAGCCCCCCTGCGTACGTCCGTTGGCGTTTCCACTGCGGGCGTCAGGCATGTATCCATCTCGCTGGTAAATATTTAATAGCGAGTTTACTATTTCCGCTTCACGCTGAGGATCGAGAAGCGTGATTAATGGGTTTGAAGACCGGAACGTATCCCATATAGCATAAAAGTCATCATAATAAGGCGTAGCCGTCCACAATGGGTTTTCGCCCGACCGGTTAACCGGCATCAGCATTGTGTGATACAGGGCGGTGTAAAACATTTTTTTCTGTTCTAAAGAAGCGGATTTGTCCAGCTCTACCCGTTTTAATAAGGCTTCCCAGCTCTCCTGGTTTTGAGCCAAAACCTTATCGAAGCTCCAATGTGGCACCTCATTTTCAATATTCTGTTTTGCTTTTAAAGAACTGATAAATGATATACCCACTTTTACCTGAATGGTAGCAGGGCTTTCTTCATTGTAGTAAAGTAATACGCCTGTTTTATTTCCGTCATCCACCTGAAACTTAACATCTTTAAACAATTTACTATTCTTATAGCTCGTAAAGTTTGCAAATGGCTTATCAGTAACTGCGTAGAAATAAACGGTATAGGAAGCCCCATTATTCCAGCCCCCGCGAATGCGGCTATACCCTCTTATTTCATTATTTGAAACCACTTCAATTTCAGAGCCTACAAATTGTTGCGCCTCTCGAGAATCGGGAGTTGGCCTTTCGCCCAGAAATTCACCGGCATCAATCTTAATAGATTTCTGGGAACTTGATTTGAACGTATAGCGATGGAAAGCAACCCTTTCTGAGGTTGTTAATTCTGCCTTTATGCCATACTGCTTTAGCAACACACTGTAATATCCCGCGCTTGCTTTCTCCTCTTCGCGTAACGATTCCTGTTTAATCTGATCAAAATTTCCGGCAAAAGGCATAAGCAGAATATTGCCATACTTAGGCCCGCCGCCGGTTCCGCTTACATGTACCTGACTAAATCCATACAATGGAATTTCGCGGTCGGGAGAATAACCACTATTAGACGCTTTGTTTACATCTGGCCCGGGTTTTACCATGCCATAAGGGCAGGAAGGGCCAACAAAAACATTCCCCAAACCTTCCGATCCAATAAATGGGTCGATATACTGTGCATAATTGTTCTTCTGCGCCCAGGCTTTTGATGGCGTAATGGCACAAAAACTAAGCATAACAGCTATAGCAAGCAAGAAAAACGCTTTCATTTCTTTGGATAAGAAGGTTTGTTTATTAATTGAATTCCTAAGGTATTGATAAAACACAGACGAGAACAACGGAAACTCTAATTATTTACGTAATCGATTTCGTGAGTAGACTATTGAATAAGCTGAGCGGCGTTTTAGCACTTCGTTAAACATTCTTACCATACCTTTTCAACAAATGAAGCAATTCTGCTTAACCTGATAATCTACCTTAGCATCAAGCTTTTTCAGGTTTTAAGCCCACCAATTAACTAACCATACACACAATTAATTTGAATAAACGATTTCATTTATTTGCACTTATCGGATTAAATTCCATCACCCTGCTGTGTACGAACCCAACCTTAAAAATTTGACTCATCAAGACAACACGTACAACTGAAATACACATATGATAAAAACCGCATTTATTTACATTTTATCTGCAAGCTTTCTAAAACGGCATATACTTACCAGCGCTACCCTCGCACTTGCCCTGCAATCGCTGGCTCAAGATCAACCTCGCCAGCGCATATCAATAAACGAAGATTGGAAGTTTTTCAAGTATAAAACCATTTCCAGTGAGGATACTCTCATTTATGATGTAAGGCCAGAAATCAAGGATACCAAAGATGATAAACCTGCTGACGCGAAACCTACGGAAGCGGTTAAAGTAGTGACAAACCGTACTGTTTTAAAACAATGGATCTTACCAACGGGCAACTCCTTTATTAAAGATCCTGCAAAGAGGCACAAACGCCCTGAAGGCAATCCTGGAAGTAATTTTCCATTTGTTCAGCCGGGCTTTGACGATAGCTCCTGGGAAACCGTAACGCTTCCACACGATTGGGCGATTAAAGGGCCTTTCTACAAAGGTTGGGATACAGAAATTGGTGGCGGAATGGGGAGGCTGCCTAGCCAGGGCATAGCATGGTATCGAAAAACACTAAATATCTCTCAGTCTGATGCTGGAAAAAATATATTTCTTGATGTGGAGGGGGCGATGTCTTATGCAATGGTTTGGCTTAATGGAAAATTAGTGGGAGGCTGGCCCTATGGCTATACTTCCTGGCGGGTTGACTTAAGCCCTTATATAATTCCCGGCGCAAAAAACCAACTGGCAATAAGGATTGACAACCCGCTCAGCTCCTCCAGATGGTATCCCGGAGGCGGAATTTATCGGAATATCTGGTTAACAAAAACAAATCCTGTTCACGTTAGTCAATGGGGAACGTACGTAAAAACGGAAAATGTGTCTAAAGCGTCTGCGAAAGTTGTTTTACAAGTGGCGATCGACAATAATTCCAATAGTTCTGGCGACTACGATGTGAGTACAGAAATCTATCTTTTGGATTCCAAGGGACAGAAAGCAGGCAAGCCGGCGGCAAAAATCAACGCTACAAGAGCTACAATACAAGCAGGGGCGAGCGATACGATAACTAGCTCAACCACAGTTGTCAACCCTAAATTATGGGGGCCTGCGCCGAGTCAAAACCCTAACCGATATGTGGCTGTTAGGAGGGTTTCGTCCAATGGGCGGCTTCTGGATAGTTATGAAACAGTATTTGGCATTCGCGATGTTCGTTTTGATGAAAACAAGGGACTAATTGTTAACGGAGAACACATCCATATTAAGGGTGCAAATCAGCATCATGACTTAGGTGCTTTGGGTGCAGCGTTTAACGTTCGCGCGGCAGAACGCCAGCTTGAATTGCTGCGCGAAATGGGTTGCAATGCTATCCGCATGTCGCACAACCCTCCCGCCCCCGAGCTGCTTGAGCTGACAGACCGAATGGGCTTTTTAGTAATAGATGAAATTTACGACTCCTGGCAACTGAAGAAAACCCCTCATGACTTTCATCTCGTTTTTAATGATTGGTACGAACAAGACTTGCGGGCCTTGATTCGCAGAGACCGCAACCATCCTTCGGTAATTATATGGAGTTTCGGTAATGAAGTTGGTGAGCAATACACCGGTGAGGAGGGTGCTGCTTTAGCAAAAAAGCTGCATGATATTGCAAAAAATGAAGACCCTACGCGCCCCACTACGGTTGCAATGAACTATGCAAAGCCGGATATGCCATTGCCCGCTGTTGTGGATGTAATCAGCCTTAACTATCAGGGCGAAGGCATTCGGCATGGAGAAGCTTATGCCGGGCTGAAGGGTATTACTACCCCTCCCCTGTTTCCAAAGTTTCATGACAAGTTCCCTCAAAAAATGATTTTGAGTAGCGAAAATGCAGCCGCAATAAGTAGCCGCGGAGAGTATATGTTCCCGGTAATCAGAGAGAATAGCGGGCCTGTAAAAGAGGGAGTTGGCGGAAACTCAAAAACACAACAGGTAAGCGCTTACGAACTTCATTCGGTAGATTTCGGCTCGTCTGCAGATAAGGTTTTTGCCACACTGGCTCAACATCCCTATGTGGCTGGAGGGTTTGTTTGGAGTGGCTGGGACTATCTGGGAGAACCTACGCCTTATTACTTGTCGCGTAGTTCATATTTCGGGGTGATCGATTTAGCTGGTTTCAAGAAAGGGCGCTTCTATCTATACCAATCGCACTGGCGCCCTGAACTACCCATGGCGCACATCCTTCCGCATTGGAACTGGCCTGGCCGCCTTGGGCAGGTTACGCCGGTGCATGTATTTACCTCAGGCGATGAAGCTGAACTTTTTCTTAATGGGAAATCATTAGGACGCAAGAAAAAGGATGCTTATGAATATCGTTTGCGTTGGGACGATGTGAAATACACTCCCGGAGAACTTAAGGTTGTGGCTTACAAGGGCGGGAAAAAATGGGCGGAAGATGTTGTAAGAACTACAGAAGAGCCTGCAAAACTTGAGCTCGCTGCGGATCGGCAGGTGTTTGGAGCAGATGGAAAAGACCTCTCATTTGTTACCCTGCGGATAACCGACAAAAACGGCAGCACCATTCCTCAGGCTAAAAATGCGATCAGGTTTTCTTTAGAAGGCCCCGGCGAAATTGTGGCAACGGATAATGGCGACGCCACCAATCTTGTATCATTTGCATCTCCGGAACGCGATGCCTTCAATGGATTGTGTTTGGTTATTATTCGCGGAAAATCCGGACAGACAGGAACTATTAAACTAAAAGCGGAGTCGAAGGGTCTTGAATCTGCTTCTATTGACTTGATAAGCAAATAAATTACTAAGCCAAATAAGAAAACCCTATTGTACAAAGCAACAGGGTTTTCCTATTTTAAAACGATACTATTAATGCAATAACTTTCTGTTAGTTAAAAACCACCGTTATAAAAATTAATGATCATCATTACCCATTATACTAATGGTTGTATAGAGAAAACATCAATCAGTTGCTTCCTGAAATTTCGGGTCCGTTTATATACGCCATTTCCGTTATGAGAGCCATCTGTATTTGTATTTCCTTCAATGGTCTCGAACACATCTCCGGCAACTGCAGTTACAATACCTGTGTGATACCAGTCATTGGCAGACTTCTGTAGTAAAAACACATCTCCTGGCTTTACTAAGGATGGGTTTAATCTGATAGCTGAATTTTTTATGAGCAATTTTTTCTGTATGCCTGTTGTAGCTACTATGTCGCAGCTATAAGTAGGCGGCATTAAGGTTTTAAAATTTTTAGACAGGGTTGATGCCGCCTGGTCAATAACAGTTTGCACAAATCCCATGCACCAGTACCATTCATCACCTTCATTACCATCCATATAGCTTCTAACCCAGGGCCCACAGTTTGCTTGCTTGTTGATTACGAGTTCAAACGCGTGAGCATTTAAATGCCTGGTGGCCGTTTCTACCACAAGTTGACGTAAATTATTATTCGAGGATGATGTTGTTGAGAATGCCTGAGTCATTGGCTGAACCAGCTGTGCGAAAAGTGCAGCATCCACAATTCCAGTTGGAGCTAATCCTTTGGCCTTTTGAAAATTCTTTACAGCGGCTTCCGTCGAAGGCCCAAAATCTCCATCAATGCCTGTGGCTGTACCCGCCCCCGGCTTAATTACGGCAAAAAGGTTAAGCCAGGATTGAATTTTGGTTACTTCTTTCTTGTTGTTGGCTCCGTTTTTTTGCTGGAAATGTTAATCTCTTTGAGATAATGTTGTTTAATCATAATTGTTTAGAATTGATATATAGATTTATATAAGTTTAAAAACTTAGGATTTCGGCCACATAAAGCATCCTGGGCTTTACTTTTAATAGTTAGATTGAATCTGCCAGGCCCTTCAGGTTGCCCGGCCGGTATTCCTTAAATTCCCTGTAACGTTTTCCTACACTATCATCAATTGTTTGATTATAAACCGGACTGTGTATGTCTACGTTTCTCCATACAGGGCGCCATAACCAATATCTCGAAGTATAGGAGTTTCGCAGTTCTCCTTTGTAGTTTTCCAGTATGTCTACTTTTGGTGGATTATAAAAGCAAAGCCCAGCATCTTCCGCCTTCTTTATTAGCCAGTTTAGTGCAATATCACTTAAACCGCAATCGATATAACCGCCGCCGATGTTGGAGTGTGCACCTACAAACCATCTCTGTTCCATCTTTTGAGGATGGTTCTTATCATCCAGAACTGTTTTGCTTTTTTCCCAGAGCGTAGGGCTGAAAAGTTTCCGGCGCTCATCAAGAGCAAGTGCATGGTAAGCGTGACGAACTAAACTACTTAGCCTGTGATCATGAAATCTATACTTCAAATTATTCAGGCTCTTATAAAAAGGCAATGGCAAGCCTAAACTGCCTACCGTATCCCACACCCCAATAAAATGAATAGAAGTATTTTCTTCTAAGCAGTAATTTCTCCTCCAGGATGACATCATATCCGATTCCGGGCTGCTGTAATCATTACGGTCACGATAAAGATTATAAGCTTTATCAACAAGGTGTATATACTGCGGAGCCAGTAGTCCGCAATTTCTGATAAAGCCGGCAATACTTCGTGCTGTGTATGCCCCCCTTGAGAAACCATAAAGATATATTTCATCCCCTGGCTTATAGTTAAGACAGATGAAGGCATACATGTCTTTAATATTTTTATCAATTCCGGCACCGGTAATACCTCCCGTCAGGCGGTCGAATGTACTGTAACCCGTACCAACACCCTCATCATAAGCCTTTACCTGGATGATTTCCTGCCCTGTGCATTTATCAAGGCCAAGGGGGCAAATACTATTGAACATTTTCTCAACATTGGTACATACTTCTTGTCCCCTATCTTTGGTTCCGGGTTTGTTCCAGGTACCGTCACTGCAAGTGATAATTCGTTTCATTACTGATTTTAGGCTGCTATTATTGGCAGAAAGGCCGCACTTTCCAAAATTAAAATATTAAACTGATTATTAAAATATTTATAAATATCTAGTCAGAACATTTTGAATGCCCATCAGAATTACATTAAACGACAAGGATTACAATGTCGAGCAATAATAAGCCAGGTAGAAAAGCATAAATTCTACTCGCAAGAATGCAGATTCTCCCGGAAAATAAGTTAGAAGTACGAGGAAGAGAGAGTTATATGTAAGAATGAAGAGTTTGCCAGAGTAAAAACCTACTCGAATAAATAACCGCTATAGGCGAGTCCCTGCGCCACACTGGTAAAGTTTTCTCCGGTGTTTATTTCGCTATGAGGGAATTTATTTTGAAAAAGGCCTTTTATAGCCCTAACCATTGAGGTGCCACCTGTAAGAAAAATTGTGTCAATATCCGCAACCTGAATGTTATTGCTAGCCAGAAACTTATCCAAATAAGCTGAAATTTTATGAATATCCTTTAGAATTACATCATTATAGGTATCAATCGATATTTCTTCATCAATCTCAATTTCCATGTTAGAATATTGAAAGGAAAAAACATCCAGCTGTGACAGGCCGATCTTTGTTTTTTCAATTGCTTGAAATACCGAGTAGCCTAAGTTATTATCAATCAGTGTAAGGAGATTCTTGAATTTCCGATCGTTTTTGGAGTAATGATAATATTCCTCCATATTTCTCCTTATCCTAAGACTATTGAAGAAATTCATCTTGTCCCATGAACAGATATTTTCAAAAAGCGACATCGGCACCTTAAGCACCTTTCCGGGTGTCGCCTCATATAAGGTATCTTTGCCAAAGTAGGACGTGCCTTTATTCCACATAAAAGCAGAATCAAAACTGTCCCCTCCGATGTAAATACCTCCACTGGCAATCATATCGCTTTTGCGATCTTTGGCGCTGGCTCTCTGAGGGTCAAGCTCAAGGTAAGTAAAGTCTGTAGTCCCGCCGCCCAAATCTGCTACCAACACTCTTTCCCGCTTACGCATGGTTCTTTCGTAGGCAAATGCGGCTCCTACAGGTTCAAACTGAAACCGTACATCAGTAAAGCCAGCCTTTTGAACAGCCGCACTAAGCCTTGTTTGTGCCAATGTATCTTTTGACGTATTGTCATCATCAAAAAATACAGGCCTGCCTATAACCGCTTTTTTGCAATCAACCCCAATAAACTCATCAGCTTTAGTTTTCAGGGCTTTAATGATAAGGGCCACCAGGTCTGATGCGTTATATCTTTTTCCCTGTATCCTTGTTTCAATAAAGCTGGATCTTGACAAAATCTGCTTAACTGATTTTATAAATCTTCCATGCATCCCATCCTCAAGGTACGCTGCTATAGCCTGCTCTCCTATTACATGGGATTTACTGCCTGAGTTTTCGGGGAACTAAATAAGCGAAGGCACTCGTATGGTGTGAATGATTTCCTTTCTGTTTTCATCATAAATTGATAATACAGAATTTGTGGTTCCAAAATCTACCCCGTACAAGAAGTTGCTCATGTTAAAAAATACGTATTACTTCCGCTCTGGACTGCCGGAATGATTAAGAATGTATGTTTCGGCAAAGATAATAGGAAAAACAGAAACGCATATTTCTCTTATCAACACTTTAAAGGCAGGGACTAACGCACGAACTGATTAACCTGAAGCCAAAATCCCTGGTAACAAAAAGGTTCTTAAAGTGCGGTTAATTAACGGCATCTCACTCTTTTTACATAATTATCATTTCAACTTTACATAATTATCAATTAGCCTTATGCTGACAAAATATCCTGTTATTTGGTCTCATAATTGAGGTGTTGTTTAAAATCGACATTGAGCCCAGCAATCAAGCTTATATAACCTGATGGATGTGGACCTTTGAATGCCTTGGCAAAACACGATGTAAAAATATAAGGCTATACTCTTAATAGTCATTGCCTTACAAACAAAATCGACCTTAAGCCAGCTCACTAATGCCGTAAAAAGCATACAACCTATTAATAATTGATTCGGATGAAAAAGGTACTGATAGTGGATGATGATAAAGGGATATGCGAAATGCTAACCATGATTCTGGAATATTATGGTTATGAAGTGGAGTGTCTCTGTGCTGGTGATAAGGTTTTTGAAAAACTGAATTCATATAAGGCTGATGTGTTATTAATGGACATAATGATTGCAGGATTAGATGGCCGGGAAATCTGCCATGAGATAAAAATCAATACCGAAACCGCTAAACTCCCGGTCTTGCTAATGTCGGCCACCCATTTCCCGAGCTTGTCTACAAGCTCTGAAGATGCCCCCGACGGTTTTTTTGAAAAACCTTTTGACCTGGATCTTCTTCTTAAAGAGATAGACAGGCTAGCTGCATAAAATGGCTGCATAAATGTGTGAATAATGTAACCATCACTTTTCATTTTATAAATAAATGATGCAAAGGTGCTTATCTTTGTTCAACACTGTTTTGATCTACCTGAGATAATAACCCTCCCCGATCAAAAGCCATTTTATAATCAAAAACTTAGTCCTTGCCATGAAAGGGGACCTAGTACATAGTGCTGTCTAATTTTAAAACATAAAACTATGGCCATTAATGAACAAACTATACCCGGAATTTTATTTGTAACATCTTATCCACCGAGGGAATGTGGAATTGCAACATATTCTCAAGATTTAATAAAAGCTTTAAATAATAAATTCGACAATTCCTTTTCAATTTCTATTTGTGCGCTCGAATCAGAAAAAGAAACTCACTCTTATCCAGAAGAAGTAAAATTCGTACTGAATACTTCTGACTCCGCCAGCTATAGTAAAACAGCTGACGACATTAACAAAAGCCCCGAAGTCCAGATGGTAATGATTCAGCATGAATTTGGTTTTTTTAACAACGGACATGAGGATGACTTCAATATTTTCCTTTCGAAGCTAAAACAACCTATTATTATAACTTTTCATACGGTATTGCCCGGGCCCAATGATGAATTGCTGCTGAATGTTCAAATACTGGCTTCATATTGCCATTCAATCGTGGTAATGACAAAAAATGCAGCTAGCACGCTGGCTAGAGACTATTCCGTTCCAACAAGTAAGATTTCGATAATCCCACATGGCGTACATTTAGTGCCTCACTCTAACAAAAAAGCGTTAAAAGAAAAATATGGCTTAACTGGCCGAACCATTCTTTCCACCTTTGGACTAATCGGGCCAGGCAAAAGCATCGAGACGTCGCTTAAAGCCCTGCCAGCCATTATCGAAAATAATTCTGATGTATTATTTCTAATCATTGGAAAGACGCATCCTAACATTGTAAAGCAAGATGGCGAAGTTTACCGCCAGATGCTGGAAGAGATGGTTGAAGATCTTGGAGTACAGCAACATGTCCGCTTTATTAATAGTTACCTGGCACTTGAAACTTTGCTTGAATACTTACAGCTTACAGATATTTACCTGTTCACTTCCAAAGACCCCAACCAGGCAGTTAGCGGAACTTTCTCTTATGCCATAAGTTGCGGTTGCCCCATTATTTCAACGCCCATTCCGCACGCCAAAGAAGTTTTAGGAGATGATGCTGGAATTATCTTTGATTTTCAGGATTCTACAGCTCTTGCCACCACTATTACCCTTATGCTAAATAATGAAGGGCTTACAAGGGCCTTGAGCACCAATGGCCTGCAAAGAATAGTTCCCAGTGCCTGGGAAAATGTATCATTAACCCATGCTAACCTCTTCAAGAAAACGCGCAATGTTTTTAATCTTGATTTTAAAATACCTGAAATAAACCTTGCACATATTAAACATTTGAGCACCCCGATGGGGATAATTCAGTTTGCAAAAATAGACCAGCCGGATATTAGTTCGGGATACACCCTGGATGATAATGTGCGAGCTTTGATAGCGCTGGTGATGACTTATAAACTAAAAGGGAATGATGAACTGCTGCCATACATAACTACCTACCTTAACTTTATAAAGCATTGCCAACAGGAAAATGGCAGTTTTTTAAACTATGTTGATGAGCACGGAAACTTTACTTTACAGAACCAGGAAGCTAATCTCGAAGACTCGAACGGAAGGGCTATCTGGGCCCTGGGCCTAACTATTTCACATCGGGATGTACTGCCTGAACCTTTAATCCATTTAGCTATCGACCTGTTTAAACCAGCCCTTGAAAATTTTGAAAATATACACTCTACCCGGGCAATGGCTTTTGCCTTAAAGGGGCTATTTTATTACAACGAGAATAACAAGGACATTGAATACAGGGAATTAACTGATATGCTTGCCCAAAGGCTGGTGCAAATGTACAAGCATGAAGGCGAGCTTGAATGGGAATGGTTTGAAAGCTACCTCACTTATGGCAACAGTATATTACCCGAATCTTTACTATGCGCCTATCAAATAACCGGAAATCTTATTTATAAGGAAATTGCGCAGGCGTCTATGGCATTCCTTTTAAGCCGCATTTTTAATGATGACGGCATTAAGGTAATTTGCAATAAACACTGGCTGATGAAAGGCGAACAGGCTGGGCTTTACGGCGAGCAACCTATTGATGTAGCTTACACTGTGCTGGCTTTAGACAGGTTTTATAAAGTGTTTAAAAACCTGGAATATCTTGAAAAACTATCTGTGGCATTTAATTGGTTTCTGGGCAGCAACCACCTCCAACAAATCATCTATAACCCTTGTACCGGAGGCTGTTACGATGGACTGGAAGAATTTCAAATAAACCTTAACCAGGGGGCTGAATCTACTGTTAGTTATTTGATGGCCCGCCTGGCCATGGAGGAATATATTTCTTCGCAAAAATTGCCTTTTAACTCCTTAAATAAGGAAGTAACTCCTGTTTAGCTGTTATAATGAACATCGCCATTTTAGCACCAGCAGCACGCCGAACCCCTCCGCGGCACTACGGGCCATGGGAACAAGTTGCGTCAAACATTACTGAAGGATTGGTGGCTGCAGGAATCAACGTAACGTTATTTGCAACCCAGGATTCTATCACCACTGCCAATTTGGATGCGGTGGTAGAAAAAGGTTATGAAGAGGCTTTTAATGGTGATGCCAAAGTGATAGAATGCCTGCATATTAGCAATCTTATGGAAAAGGCAAATAAATTTGACCTGATACATAACCATTTCGATTTTTTGCCGCTCACTTATTCCAACCTGATAAATACTCCGGTATTAACCACCATTCATGGGTTTTCATCTAATCAAATACTCGCGGTTTATAAAAAATATAATGGTTCATCGCACTATGTTTCAATCAGCAATGCCGACCGTAATAATGAATTAAGTTACCTCGCTACTGTATATAACGGGTTAAATCTGTCGGATTTTAGCTTTGTTCCGGTTTCTAAAGATTATCTTTTGTTTTTTGGGCGAATACATCATGATAAAGGAACGGCTGAAGCCATCAGCATTGCAAAAAAATGTAAAAGAAGATTATTAATTGCAGGCATTATCCAGGATCAGAAGTACTTTAATGAGCAAATTCAACCTGAATTAAACGATGACATCAGATACCTGGGAAGTGCGGGACCTGACGCAAGGCGGGAATTGCTGGGAAATGCTTATGCCTTACTTCACCCCATACATTTTAATGAACCTTTTGGGTTAAGCGTTGCCGAAGCCATGCTATGCGGAACGCCGGTAATTGCTTTTAACCGTGGTGCAATGCCCGAATTAATCAGGCATCATGAAACTGGCTTCCTGGTAGATACAGTCGATGAAGCCGTGGAAGCTGTTTCTGATATCCATTTAATAAACCGAAAATCTTGCAATAATTGGGCAAGCGCCAATTTTTCTCAGGAGAAAATGGTAGCAGACTATATTGAATGTTATAAAAAGATTATCAGTTAAGGTGCAAATTATCTATTGCCGTAAGCATAATCAGTAAAGAGCTTTTACAAAAAGCAAAATATGGCGATGACATCCGGCGATATGCAGGCTAATACGCTTTGTCATTCCGAGTAAAAAACTTTGGAAAGAAAAATATAGAGATGACATCTTGCGAAATGCAGGCTAGCCCGCTTTGTCATCTCGACTTCGGAGAAATCTTAAAGCGCCTTATTATGCATATAGCCTTAGGATCTCTCCTATCGTCGAGATGACAAAGTCTCATATTTAAAGTATCTAAAAATTGAATTAGTTCCAGATGATGTCATTATAACGATAGAGGACCTTGAAGAAGCATTTGAACCTTTGAAAAACAAACAAGCTCCAAATAATCCTAAGGCGCTTTATTCGTATTGCTTTAAGATTTATTAAGAAATTGTTTAATTTTTCAATTAAGATCTCTCCTTTCGCCGGATGGCAAAATGCCTATTTTGAAAGCAACTGAAAATGAAATCTCTTAAAGCGCTATACATTAAAATTCCTCCTATCGTCTTTCCCTTTTAGCTTAACGATTATGCTTTAGCCGATCCAGTAAATCCTTTAAATTCACGGTGGCAAAGGAGGAACAATAATCAGACAATCCATACGGTATGACAAGCTCTCCGTTATTAATTATTGCACCACAGGAATAAACTACATTGGGTACATAACCCTCCCGTTCTTCAGGATTAGGGATTAATAAGGGTTCGGTTAGCCTTCCAATTTCTATTGTAGGATTATCCAGCTGCAACAAGCAAGCCCCTAAACAATATTTCCTCATAGGCCCTACCGCATGGGTTATAACCAGCCATCCCTCTTCCGTTTCAATTGGAGAGCCGCAGTTGCCTGTTTGCACAAACTCCCAACTATATTTAGGCTGCTGCAGTTTTATGGGGTTCTCCCAAACATTAATATTATCCGAATACATAATATAGTTATTGCAGCCATCAATTCGCGAAAGCATAGCGTAGTGGCCGTTTATTTTACGGGGAAATAGTGCCAGATTTTTATTTTGAGCTCCTTTTCCAAAAAGAGGCCCGACTTTAAACTCATAAAAATTGCTAGTTTTTAAAAGCTTCGGCATAATTAAAAGCCCGTCATAAGCGGTATAGGTGGCATAATAGCAGATGCTCCCGTCATCTTCAATAAATTTCACGAATCGGGCGTCTTCAATCCCCTTGCGTTCAAATTCTGAAATGGGGAATATCACGCGGTCAGAAATATCGGTGTCTAGCGAAAAAATAATGCTGTAGTACGAATCCCAAAGCCACAAGACCTTCTCTAATTCAATATCCTTTACAGGATCAGGCTCATTGTCCTGAGACTCCAGAACTATCCTTCTTAGCGTAATGTAATCAAATGCATCTGTAAGCTTATTATCCAGCTCCCTCATTATTTTGTTATCAACTCTTGATGTAAGGGCTTTCTCCAGAAAAAGCTCCTTTTTTAAAATAGCAGTTTGCACAATTTCTGCTTCATCAATATAATTTCCGGATGGAATAACATGTATATTATTATGCTTATCTATCAACGCCCGCCTAAATACAATGGAAGAAATATGCCCCTCGCCAACGGCCCTGAAGCTAATAATTAAGCGACGCTCTCCCTGCTCAAGATCGGTTTGGTCTGGGTCTTCAATAATTGATGGATTAAAAAACGCTGCAGATTCTATGGAATACTCATGGGTAAAGTAAGAGCCAATAAGCAACTTTGTATTATAGCTAATATTGTCAAAATCCAATTTCATTGCTTCAAAAAGGATGCTGACTTTCTCGCAATGTTTCAAGAGCAGCTTCGTTATATTCCTATGTCTTTTAGAGTACTCCTGCAACAAAGGCGAAAGGATAGAAAAAACCTGCTCGTCCGTGAGTGACAACACTCTTTCGATTAATTCCTTCCCTCGTTCTTCGCCGTTAAAAAAAAACCTCGCAATAACGCGTTTCGGATCGGGATATACTTTTAATGGTTTACGTTCTACAGCTAATCTCATATACTGGAAAAATTTCACAAAGAATAGAATTGCATAGATCCTACCTTACAAAAAGAAAAAAAGAAACATATGGTTTTCATATATTTCTTCTTTAAGGAAATATCCGTATATAAAGGGTTTACTTGGTATACTCTTTCACTTTGGAAGCAGTGTTTTTCCCGATAAGTAATTTACAGCCGAAAGGATAAATTACTATTACCTTGCGATCCTTTATCAACAAAACCAATCCGCTATACTTATCTACCCATAGGTAGCTGCATCCGTAAGAGTTGAAAGCTTTAAAAATTTTTCAGCTAAAATCTGATATTTACTTTTCAGCTGTTTTTATAAAAGTTACCTGATCCACATGCTCACCTACAAAAATTTTTGCCATGTCTGAAGTTCTATACCACTTCGGCTTATCAGGCATTGCATCATAAATCAGGTTTCCATTTATTCTAAGATTTTCAAAAACTACATTTTTAACCATTCGTTGCTCGTTATACCCCGCAATTACAGAAGTTCCGGCGTTTGAACCGTTATAGCTAATATTTTTAAAGAGAACATTTTCTACTCCTCTCCCGGCAGCAGTGCAATATTTAGGATTAAAAAACACCCTGATATTCACCAATTGCCCTTCCCGAAAATCTTCTACACGAATATCTTCAAAACGAACATTCCGAATTAGATTATTGTCGCCCGCATTGATGGCAAAACACCCTTGATAATCAAGCTGCCCCTCTTTATGGTCAAGAATATCTATATTAAGATAAGTTAGCCCTTCGAGAATTTCGGGATTTTTGGTATTTCCGTGGGTACCAATTAAAATAGGATGAGCCACGTCAGCCCATAATGTAGAGTTTTTCATGGTTATGTTTTTACAACCACCTGTAAACCCAAGCCTTGTGCCATATACCGTGGTGCAATCGTCTGAATTGCGGTTAAAGACACCATCCATAAGGACGTTATTGCTGGAAAAAACATTCATTCCATCTCCCCAACCAAAATAACTAATAACCTTTACGTTGCGAATAGTAACATTCTCGGAACCTCCTATTGCGCATTGTGTGCTAAAGAGGCCCTCCACCTCCACATTTTTCGAGTTAGCTACCCGAATGCCCATTTTCACTGAGTCATCAACCATTCCCCTTCCAAGTACTTTTACATTTTCGGCATTTTGAATCAGAATTTGTCCTTTTATAACTGCACCGCCGGCTATATAAACTGTCTTTCCAGACGGAACTTTTAATTTTCCGCCAGGGATGATATGAACTCCCGGCCCATAAAAAAGCAGCCCTTTCTTGCCTGGGGTAGGTTTAAAAGTTTCGATTGGATTGGCAAAAAGGTGCAAATTATGAAAGATATCACCATTTACCTCCACTGAAAGATTGGCAGGCTTGTCAAGTTTGAAAAAAATTGTCTTCCCA
The DNA here is from genome assembly GCA_966211215.1 of uncultured Pedobacter sp. Lineage (GTDB taxonomy): Bacteria > Bacteroidota > Bacteroidia > Sphingobacteriales > Sphingobacteriaceae > Desertivirga. The sequence continues at coordinate 15,479 of CBIHNR010000036.1, read as the reverse complement.
TCAATCATCGGAATTATCCTTTTTGATAAGGGCCTAACCCTGGCTGAGTTGACCTCCCCTTTATTAAAGGTTACTGATACTTCAACTTCTTCAGCAAAGTCAAAATACCCCATGGATGCATCCTCCGGGCTGTGAACAGTCCCTAGTACATGGTCAACTTTGATAGAATAGGTAGAAACCTCCTGCCATTTTTGCCCTGGAATACGCACCCTAACGCTAAAATCATCATTTTGGCTAACGCCTTGCGGCGCCGGATAAACATTAAGCTCAGCAATGGACTTGCCATGAACAAACAGAGGCGTTAATAAAACCAAGCCACTTACTACTAATTGAACAAAGAGTACCTTTCTTAAAACTCTTAATTTATTAAAACACATTAATCTGTTAATTGAATGTTAATACCTATAAAATCAGGACAATGAAAAAAGCCTTTATAAAGGTGCTACCACGGACAATAGCTTATTCAGCGCAATAATTGCATTGAATCCATTAAAAAGTACTATCTGCCTAAGTGTGTTGTTAACGATGGTGGAAATCGCTGTTGTTAAATAAGACACACACATAGACAATCAATACTCAGAATTTGTATTTTTTTTTTGTTTTTAATTTTCCTTGCGGATTAAGCCCGGAACCAAGGTTGAAATCTAATAGGCAATGAGAAATATATGGATGTTCTTTAACATCTTATGTAACAATAGTATGCAAACGACATAGCACCATTTATAAAACACAAAACCGGCATGGTAGAGTATATAGCGCATTATTGGTAGAAAGAATACAGGAATGTACTAAATATCAGAGTGTATAGTTTCGAAAGAACGCATTCAAGAGCATATACTACATTGGCATAATTATAGTATTAGTTTATGCGACTCTACTACTACCTATGGGCCTTGTTTTTCAAGGCTTTTCTTTTTTATAGACAAGAGGAAATTACTCTTTGTTGATCGAGGAAACTTTAATTCAATGGGTTGTAAGGCTATATCCAATTTAGGGAACGTTTTAAGATGCCAATGTAAATGAGCGAATAGCCTTATAACCTCATGATGGCATGTTTAGTGCACTACCCTCTCTGCCTTCGGCATCTCTCCCAGGAGGGAGAGAAAGGCCAAACACACCAAGCGCCTTAGCCTTTATTCCACTTTATATCAATCATTTACAACAAATACAAAACAAAGCCCTAACTTGATTTTGGTTTATTTTTTATTTTCTGTACTGAGAAGGCTTAACTCCAAATTCTTCAAAAAAGCACTTGCTGAAATATGCAAAATTATTGAAGCCTACTTTCTCTGCTATTTCTCCGATGGAAAAACCGCTCTCTTTTAATAACAGGGCGGCTCTTTTCAATCGCACCGAACGAATAAAGCCTGAAGGTGTCTGTCCGGTGATTGATACTAACTTTTTATACAAGCCTGATCGCTCCATGTTCATATCACTACTGAACTGCTCTACTGAATAATTGGCATTATCCATTTTGCTGTTTATAAGTTCAAGGGCTTTTTGAATAAATTTCTCATCAATACCGGTAGTGGTAATTTCGGCAGGCTCAATTTCAATTGACTTACTGTATTTGGACCTTCGGCTTTCCTGCTGTTCGAGCAGATTTTTAATCCGAAGCAACAATATATTCATATTAAATGGCTTGGAAATGTAAGCATCTGCTCCAACTTCATAGCCCTGATACTCGGCTTCTGTTGACGAGCGTGCAGTTAATAAAGCCACTGGAATGTGTGAAGTACGAATGTCTGCTTTCAATGCAGAACATAAGGAAAGTCCATCCATTACCGGCATCATCACGTCGGATATTACCATTTCTACTTCATGATAAATGGCCTTTTCAAGTCCATCCTTGCCGTTTACTGCAGAAATAACTTTGTAGTGGATACTTAACTGTGAAACCAGGAAATCCCGGAACTCCCGGTTATCTTCAACTACCAATATTTTAAAAGCCTTGTCCTCTGTTTCGGATACTGCGGCCGGTAAATCGCCTACCGATTCTACAGAAGGCTGCAAATTCACCGGTATCAGGATTTCGACTTTCGTCCCCGCATTTATTTCACTTTCCGCCTTTATCGTTCCGCCGTGGAGTTTAACGTATTCATGAACCAGGTGCAGCCCGATTCCGCTACCTGTATTGCCATCAAACTGATTTTTCCCCTGGTAAAACTTTTCGAATATTCGCGGGAGGTCTTCTGCTTCAATGCCAATTCCAGAATCGCTTACGCGGATACAAAGCTGTTCTTGCGCTTCGCCTTCTCCTTGTAAAATATCCAGTTCTATGGTAACACTACCCTGAGCTGGGGTAAATTTAAATGCATTAGAAAGAAGGTTATTCAAAACTATGTTTAGTTTCTCCTTATCCAGATACGTATATAAATCTTTGAAGCTGCTTTTGCAGGTAAATCTTATTTCTTTATCCTTAGCCAGGCCGCGAAAAGGCAGGCAAAGCACTTCAGTAAATTCGCGAATATTGCAGAGACTCAAATGAAGTTCCTGGCCACTCAATTCCAGCTTGCGAAAATCCAGCAACTGGTTTACAAGTGCCAGCAAATGATTTGCATTGCGGTAAATTCCTTCGAGGGCCCGCTTTAGTTCGCCTTCCTGCTGTTTTTCTAGTATAGCATTAAGAGGCGTTAAAATTAAGGTTAAGGGGGTTCGTAATTCATGGCTCATGTTAGTAAAGAAGCTGAATTTAGCCTCATCCAGTTGTTCTTTTTGCTGAGCCAGCAGTTTTCTCCGGGCGCTTTTTATATAGCCGGAAATAGCAAAATACAATACGAACAAAGCCAGAACAACATATACAGCCATAGCTAGAGGTGTATTCCAGAATGGCGCGTGTATAGTAATTTTCAGGATTTGTGTCCCGCCATTCCAATTGCGGCTGTTGTCGGCTGCTTTAACTTTGAAAATATATGTCCCGGGCGACAAGTCGGTATAACTAACCTGCCCCATTCCGTCGGCTGAAGAGATCTCGTGCCATGACTTGTCCACGCCTTCCAGCTTGTAAGAGTAATAGGTTTGTGTCGGATTTATATAATTTAAAGCAGAAAACTCAATAGTAAAAAAGTTTTGGCCGTAATTGAGGCTTAGTTCCCTGGTACTTGAAATTGAATTTGGTAAAATGATATTACCATCGTACGCTACATTTTCTTTTACTTGTTTATTAAACAATTGAAAACCTGAAAAAACAGGTGTAAATGTGTGTCGTGAGGTAGCAATACTATCGGTGTTTATGAAATTAAAACCATCAATTCCACCCATCATTAACCACCCGTCCTTAGCTACATGCACTGATCGTTCAATAAACTCGCCTTCAATCAATCCATCGTATTTATTAAAGTTTGTTATAGAATAGCTATACTTTCCCTTTTGGCCTTTTACAAACATTCTGGAGACTCCATAAGATGTGGTAAGCCAGATCGTGTGATTTTTATCTTCGGCAATAGCTTTGATGTTACTGTTTATCAAACCATCCGAGGTATAAAAAGGCCGCAAGCGGTTTTCCTTTTCACTCCATACATTTAAGCCATCCTGGGTACCAATCCAAAGCAGCCCTCTGCTATCGGCAAAGATGCAGTTGTAATGATGATTACTAGGATTCAACATAGCCGGTTTCCCTGTGCTTTTGGACGGATATTCTAAAGTTTGATTCTTTGGATTGAAAACAAATAGCCCTTCATTGGAAATTCCCAAAAGCCGTTGGTTCCAGGTGATAAGCTGGCTCACTGACCTTGGCTCGTTGCCGTTTCTTACTTTAGCACTGGCTTTTTGATAAGTTGAGGTTATCGGATTAAAAACACCAAATCCATTTTGATGAGTTCCTAGATAAAGAGTACCATCTTTCGCTTCGAAAGCAGTGTTAATTCTACCCAGTGGATATAATTGCAATTTACCCTTGTTAATGCAATACAGGCCGTCCTTACTACATATCCAAATTCGCCCTGCTCTGTCCTTTAGCAGGGAATTACATTGAATGGTTGTAAGCTTTGGCGAATATGGCGCCAGCTTTGCTGTACTTTTAGAAAGGGTATACAAACCCTGATGAGTACCAACTAAAAAATCGTCATTGGGGGCTTGAGTGAATGACGTAACCGCCAGATCGTTGTTCCCCGAAACATTAAAATAGGTTTTTCCTATATTTCTAAATTTAAATCGCTGGGGATGATAATAAAGAAGGCCACGATTTAGGGTCCCAATCCAAAGCCCTCCCTGCTTATCGTTATACAGTGTGCTTACTTCTGAATTAATTGAACGGCCATCTACTAAATGCAGCGTTGGAATGAACTGTTTCTTTTGCAGTGTTTTATCGATATACCACAGCCCTTCCCTGCAACTTAGCCATAGGTTCCCCTGCTTGTCGGCTGATAGCATATTGAGCCAGTAATCGGTTTCAAGAACAGTGCTCCATTTGCGCTTAGCAACGTCGTATCTCAACATGATGCCACTTTTACCATTCCGCAACTGATACAAAACCTGCCCCTGCTGTAAGGTAAATAAAGTAGCATTATACCGCTTTTGCCGCTCTGCATCCAAAGGATTTTCACGATATAGTTCCTTTCCTGAAGCAATATCAAAGCATACAAGTAAGCCGGAACGGTAAAACAATAAAAGTTTATGATTTACCACATTGATATCATAGACATTGTCTGATACTCCATTACCCCTATAAACATTCGGTAAAAACAGGCGGGTTTGCTGGAGCTTTTCATTACGGTAAAACAGCTTTCCGGTAGACGAAATGATCCATAAATTACGATTGTTATCCATGAAGAAGTCAGCCAGAGGCTCGTTGAATCCAAGAGACTTCAAGACACTGTCAAACTGATTTTCAAATCGTTCTTTCAACAAATCAATCAGCATCAATCGTCCCCGGGTCTTTAGCCACAAATGGCCTTCGTTGTCTACATAGCTGTGATGAAAACCCGTATATCCGGAAAGTGGAATTAAACGATTTTCATCAACGTGGATATTTTTGAAGTAAGTACCATTGTACAAACTCACCATCCCTTCCGTAACAACAACTAGCCTTCCGTCAGCCAGCTGATTGATATTACGGACTCTGTTTTCTGCTAATCCGTGCTGGCTTTCTATAGGAGTGAAAGAATAGTACGACTGGCCAAAAGCCAGATTCGTTGCTAATAAAAGAATACAAAGATAAGCCAGTCTCAAATGGGTCGTTTTTTTTTGGGGTGAATTTATATAAAAAAGTTTCAATAATTATGGCAATTAGGTAATCGTATCTTAGATTTATTACAAAATGTCCAGAAACAATAGCTACCCGTCACTCATCATTTTTTAGACACCTTTATTAATCAGACTAGTTGTGCAACGGCCACTCAATAAAAAGTAACCAAATACTTAGCGAAGCTATCTCATTTATACCTATTTAAAAACAATAAAATCATAAAGAGATACAAACCACGGCCGGGGCGCCGTGGCTTCGAAGCCAGGTAAACAAATCAGTTTTCCGATTCGCAAAGTTCTTTAAGCTTGTTCAATGCTTTGGGCCAGGTTTCTTTAAAATAGCCGATAAACTCCTCATTCGTATCAACGTCTACCGTTATAGTAGTAAGGCCATTTTGCTCCGAGAAAGAGTAGTTTTCCAATGCCCCGGCCCAACCCTCTACCTGAGGGCCTTCAGTAACTTGCTTACCATCATCCAATATCCCGATATGCTGAATGGAAAGAAAACGGCCTGGCTCATTTTCTTTGATCCTGGAAACCATACCTTCTTTTTTACCCTCCTTGTTTATACCAATAAATTGAATTGTTGCGCCTTTGTCCCAGCTTCCTTCAAAGTCTGATGAAGGATTAAACTCTGCCGTCCATTGCTTGTAAGTATCTTTCGCCAGCATAACATTATATGCATGGTTAGCCGAAGATTTGATCTGAGTTTTGAATTGTAACTTTTCCATAGAGTTGGTTTTAAATGTTTGTTAGCAAAGATAAATGCTTGAAGGAGCCATGGTTATGGTGTATGCTGACAATATGAGGGTAAATTGCGACAAAGTTATTTACAAGGAAACCTGCGACATCTTCGTTTTATTTTACACCCTAAAATCTGGATAGAAGAATCTCGATAAATTTGTATTTACACACAAATTATTACTCGCTTCTTCGTACGTCCTTTTACTACAAAAACTAATTCAACTTACAATCAGGCACTTAGAAAAAAAACAAGTATCCTTTTAGTCTTGTTGCCGTAAAAGACGGACAAGAGCGCTAAATTTTGCTTCTTAAAAAGAAATTACTGTACTGTACACGATAACACTTCAGATAGTTTTATTCGCTTATAGAAATAAGATTGCGCTAAACGGTAGACACTTTTTCGCACCTATGACCTAACCAAGCCACTCGCAAATACAGACTATGCAAACAATTAAAATTTTGATCCTTGAACATGATCCTTATGATATTGAATTACTCAAGCGTGAGTTAACACGAAGTGAGCTGAACTATGAGTCTGTAGTTGTAGATAACAAGCAAGATTTTGTGGATGCGCTTAAAAATTTCAGCCCTGATATTGTATTATCAGATTACTCCTTACCGTCCTTCGATGGCTTTACTGCTTTCAAAATAACCAAAGAGTTGGCTCCTGAAACCCCCTTTATTATTGTGTCAGGAACAGTTGGTGACATGAATGCAGTTGATTTAATAAAAATGGGAGTGACAGATTATGCATTGAAAGAAAAAATTTATCAGGCCCCGCCTAAGATTCTCAGAGCACTAAAGGAGGCGAAAGAACGGGCTGCTAAAAAGCTTATCAACCAAAAATTAATTGACAGTGAGGAAAAATATCGGGACCTATTTCATCTAAGCCCTATTCCTATGTGGGTTTATGACCCCGAGACTTTTGTTTTTCTAAAGGTTAATGAAGCAGCTACGCGCCATTACGGGTATAGCAAGGAAGAATTTTTAAATTTAACGATCCGGGATATAAGGCCATCGGAAGATATAACGATGCTTGAAGAAGATGTAAGTGAAAATAAAAAGGGCAAACAGTATTTCCAAAAAGTATACAGGCACATAAAAAAAAATCAAGAGATTATTTATGTAAATATCGAAAGTAATGTTGTTCACTTCGATGGCAAAGAAGTACGTCTGGTACTAGCTACTGATATCACAGAACGTACAAAACATATTCAAGCAATTGAGGATCAGAATAAAAAACTTCAGGAGATCGCCTGGATGCAGTCTCATGTTGTTAGAGCTCCACTTTCCCGGCTAATGGGATTAATTAACTGTATCAAGGAACAGCCCGACAAAAATCAGCAGCTTCTATGCCATGTATTATCATCGGCTGAAGAGCTTGACAAAATAATAAGAGGTATTGTGGGCAAGACAGATAACGTAAAAATTGATCAAAAAAATGAGTTTGAAAGTTTTAGTAGTAGATGATGATGAAATCTTCGTTTTTCTGCACAGTTTGCTGGTTCAGGAGAATGGCATTTCGTCAGGCCCAATTGGCTTTGAGAACGGAAAGACGGCCTTTGACTATCTAAATTCTCAGGATAGCCCCATTGACCATTACCTAATACTACTTGACATTAACATGCCAGAAATGAACGCCTGGCAATTTTTAGATTCTATTCAAGATAAACCTTATGCCGATAAAGTTTTAGTAGTTATTGTTACCTCTTCTGTAGACCTGGAAGATTATGAAAAAGCGGCCGAGTATCCGCAAGTAATCAGATACCTTGAAAAGCCCTTAGATCATAAAGCATGCAAGCAAATAAAAAGCATGCCTGTAATTGAGTCTTATATTACATCTTAGCAACCCCCTTTAAAGGAAGATTTAGAGTGAACCAACAATTGGGCTATTAAAGCGCGGTTCCTTTAAACTTTAAACCATACTCTCCTTTCTCTTATCACCGCTTTCCAATATTTTCAATTACCAAAGTTTCGAAGCTCGAGGTTACGGAGGCAAACTGCATAGTCCATTGTAAAAAAGAAAAGCCTTGCAGTCAAGGCTATTAGGGGTAGAAGTAGAGTCACTAAGGGATATGCTATAATAATGCCAATGCATGAAATCTCCACCGAACAGTTTTGGCCATTAAAGTCTGGCACTTACCAGAAAAAGCCTTAACGATTCCCCCCAACACTCTTGAAACAATAATAATCCTCCAAAACACCAGTAGAACATCCCGCTCAATTGCACTATCAAAACAAATACTTAACCAGTTTACTTTCTTTATTTCCGCACTTCTGTTGTCTTTGTTTTAGAAATTTCATTCGTTTTCTCCTCCATTCAACAAAGTTGAATAAAAATAAACTACATTTGAATGTTTTTTTTAATTGATCGATTTTTATCCAATTTTAGGCCTTCTTTGGGGAGAAGAAAGGGAAAACGTTTTTAGAAATGCTCTTAAATAACAGACACACATGTATAAAATCCACTTCATTCCGGCATTGGTTCTTAAGCCAACACCGCAGGCCCAAACCCAAACCTTAAAAGCTGCTATTAAATATTTGTCAGGTATAAAAGGCTGTACAGAACAGATCTCTAATTTTTAATGTTAAGGGGCATCCCCTATCACATTCTTTGAATATCATCATGCGTAAATTTTTATTAGCATTATTTATCGTTTTAAATGCCCTTCAGGCCAAAAGCCAGCAAAAAGCTGATTCTAGTTTGTTAAAGGAAGTAGCTGTTACAGCCTATTTTTCTGAACAGCCTTTACTAAAATCGCCAGCTTCGGTGAGCATTATTGGAAGTACAATACTGGATAATCACCAGAATTTCAGTCTGGTTTCAGCTATCAATACTTCTGCAGGAGTTCGTATGGAAGAACGTTCGCCGGGTAGTTACCGTTTATCCATTCGTGGCAGTTTACTTCGCTCTCCTTTTGGAATTCGGAATGTAAAAATTTACATGGATAATTTTATGCTTACTGATGCAGGAGGAAACACCTATTTAAATCTGCTGGATGCCGGAAGTACTTCGGGAATAGAAATTATTAAAGGGCCAGAAGGAAGTATCTATGGGGCGAATTCGGGTGGCGTTGTTTTAATTCATCCCTCGGCTAATAATAAAGATAGTTCTATGGTGTCTGCCAGTATAACTGGTGGATCATACGGCTTATTTCACGAAAAGGTGTCTCTGCAAAATCAATGGAAAAACTTTCAGATTGGGATTAACCAGGCTTATCAGCGTTCGGATGGATATCGCGAAAACAGCAGCCTTGACAGAAAATATATCCATGTACTTCCGCAATGGGCATATTCCGCAGCCGGCAAGTTAAAGGCGATAGTGTTATATTCTGATTTAAGCTACGAAACTCCCGGAGGGCTTACATTACAACAATTCAATACAAATCCCAGAGCTGCGAGGCCAACATCTGGCGCCATTCCTGGTGCCATAGCCCAACATGCAACAATTTACAATGAAACCTTTCTTGGTGGGCTCTCCCATGAATATCAGCTGACCAGGAACTTTAAACATGTGGTTTCATTCAGCGCTTCTGGCACTGATTTTAAAAATCCGACTTTTAGAAACTATGAATTTAGGAAAGAAAAATCCCTGGGGCTGAGAACTTTTGCTCAATTATCAGGAAATGAGATTATGGACTGGAAATTACAAGCAGGTTTAGAGATACAACAAACCACGCTTGATAAAGACACTTATAGGAATGATTTAGGTAAAAGAGATACGTTACAAAATTCCGATTATTTGCAAGCCCGGCAGGGTTTCGGATTTATCCATTTTTCCATTAATCCAACTCAAAAGCTTTTTGTTGAATCAGCAGTAAGTGTAAACCTTTATCGTTACGCTTACGAAAGTTTTTTCCCAAAAGAAATGTCATTGTCTAATCGTAGCTTTGATAAGGAACTAATGCCGAGATTGGCTGCCTCCTACTTGCTTAACCCTTCTTTATCTTTAAGGGCCTCTATTAGCAGGGGATATTCGCCACCTACATTAGAAGAAGTTAATCCTTCAAACCAGGCAATAAATGCCACCATACAAGCCGAAAAAGGCTGGAACCGTGAAGCTGGTTTTCGTTTATCAGTGTGGAAAAACAGGCTTTATTGGGATGCGGTATATTTCAATTATAGTTTAAAAGATGCGATAGTTAGAGCTGTTAAAATTAATGAGGCCGACTATTACATTAATGCGGGCGGAACGAAACAGCAAGGAGTAGAATCTGAAATTATCGCTAATATACTTTCAAAAAATACAGGTTTCCTTAAAAATCTACAGTTTCGAAATAGCTATACATTAAGCCTGTTTAATTTTTCTGATTATGTAAATGAGGGTACAAATTTTTCGGGTAAGCGCTTAACCGGTGTTCCCAAAAATATAATTGTTAGCTCGGTTTCGGCGGGGTTTTCAAAAGAAATAAGCCTCTTTCTGCAGCACAATTACACGTCATCTTTACCCCTTAATGATGCCAATACTGTCTATTCTAAAAATTGCCATCTTGTGGATATAAAGGCAAGCTGGGGCTACAAGCTATTCCAATCTAATTTCCGGCTTTTTGCTGGTGCTAATAATCTCCTCAATAAGAAATATAGCCTGGGATATGATTTAAACGCTGTCGGGGGTAGATATTACAATGCTGCTTCAACCAGGAATTTTTATGCAGGCTTAGCCACATCTTTTTAAGTTACGATTTTAGGATTCGGATTTACAAATGGACTTGCAGCCGTTTTTATCCACAAAGTCGTTTAGCAAAAAGAACATCGAAATCAGTTATTTCAAATGTCCTTTGGGCGCAGCTACCGCACCCAAAGGATCAATGTGAAAACCGCATAAGCTTACTTTAATTCCTGCTGAACGACTAAATGAAAGGCTGTTATAATCTTCTGAAGGACAAATAGTTCAAAAAGAAAATTTGGAAATATGGGATTATAAGTATCTGGGTCGTTATTAGCGCAAAAAGCCATGAATCTGATTATTGCATTACTCTTGCAAAACTCTCCTGAATAAATTTCACCAATTGATCAAAAACCCACTCCTCACGATGGTAATTACTTACCAGTTCAAAAACTCCATCCATTTCCAAAATACAATCGTAAAACTCTCCTTCCTGGTATATTCTATAAACTCTGCAGTTTATAGCCGGAACCTCTTCGAAAAGTTCTATCTGGTATATCCCACTTTCTTTAAACGGTTTCATCATTCATCAATTAATAAACCTCCCTTTCTGGCAAAAGATTGAGACTAATATAACGCCTAAAAAAATGCTTCAAGGGTAATCAATTGACCAAACATAGGGGGTAATTTAACCAATTAATCAGGATTGGGTGTGGAAATAAGATCCAAGTCATATACATGCGCCGTAGGTGTCCAGAATGTTCGGGAGTAGAAAAATTTAATGATAAAAGATTTTGCGTGCCGTAGGTACTAGGGAAATCGCTTTTAACTTAAGAAATAACACAGAGCCGTATATAAGTGTCTCCCTGCATCTCTCCCAGGGGGCTACTGTGTGTACACATCTTCTGTGGATTCAATTTTTTCTTTTTCTTTTCCATTCGATGAAAAGAAACAAAAATCTTGTGCCTTGCGAGGTGCCTTTTTCGCACACTCCTCCGCGCAAATTCCCTTATCAGCCGCACGGTGCTGCGCCGGCCTTTCCCTTTCCCCACATCCCGCCGCTTCAGAAAACCCGACAATGCACCTTCCTCATACACGGGCCCGCTGATAAGTGAATTTTTACCCAGGCACTTCGCAAGGCACCACCTCCGAATCAAGGTTCTGCCTATTTCAAATCCCCCCCTGCAAATCGCCTAAATACCAGAACTTGTGTATACACAGTAGCCCAGGGGGAGAGAAAGGTCAACCCACGCCGGACAAATCGCTTAACTTAGTAGCATTGCGTAGGTACGATATCCCGAATGTTTGGGATACCTTCGGCAGGAATTCATATCGGCTTTTTTTACCGACATGTGACCCCGATGGGGCCATTGACCTTAAGTTAAGGACATCTTACTTTCTCTTTAACTGTATACTGGAATTAAACTGGCTTCTATACCGTTTTATATATTCGGATGGGTTCATACCAAACAGCTTATGGAATTGCTCCCGGAAATACTTGACATCCTTTAAGCCAACCATATAAGCTACTTCGGAAATTGTTGCATCGGTAGAGACAAAGATTTCTGCTGCCTTACGTAGCCGAATAGACCGAATAAAACCATTTGCAGACTGTCCGGACACAGACTTTATTCGCAGGTAAAGCTTAGTCCTGCTCATAGCTATCTTGTCGCCGAGTTTCTTAGTACCAAAATCGGAGTCGGTTAAGTGCTCTTCAACAATTTGAATACATCTATCCAGAAACTCTTTATACTCAGGAGAAATCTTTGAATTGTCTGGCTGGAGAGTGATCTGGTTGTAAAAGTATTTCTGGAGAATATTTCTGCTTTTTAGAATGCCTGATACCCGTGCAACCAGAATTTCTTTTTCGAATGGTTTGGTAATAAAATCTTCCGCACCGCATTCAATACCTTTTAGCTTAACCTCAACGGAAGTACTTGCTGTTAATAAAATAATTGGGATATGGCTTAAAGCAGGATCTTCCTTAACCAGGGCACATAATTCTATACCGCTCAATTCCTGCATCATAATATCACTGATTACCACATCTGGCATATTTTTTTTAATCATATCGAGGCCGGTTGCTCCATTATCCGCTTCGAGTACCTCAAACTCCTGATCAAATAACTGCCTTATATAGTGCCTAATCTGCGCATTATCGTCAACAATCAAAATCGTTTTTATTTCAGAATATAAATCAGCAGATCTTTTTTGATCTTTAATAGATTCCGCCTGCGCAGCCATGGGTTTTGATTCTTCTATCAGCTCTTCAAGGAAAGCGGATATTTTTGTAGATTCTTCAACAATTGCATTATCAGCAAAGTGACTTTTGCCTTTCTTCAGATTAAGGAAGAATGTAGTTCCTTCACCTAACCGGCTGGTATAGCTTACCTTGCCTTGGTGCGCTTCGGTAAAACTTTTAACGAGGTAAAGGCCTATGCCAAACCCTCCTTTAGAAGGTGTATTAACGTTACTTACCTGATAAAACTGTTCGAAAAGTTTTTCGCCGACACTAGTCGGAATTCCCGCCCCAGTATCTTTTACCTGTATGATAACTTCCTGGCTACTTTGTGTTAATTCGACATGTACGCAGCCTTTAGGCGACGTATATTTTAGTGCGTTGGAAATCAGGTTAAACAATACAATCTCTATTTTTTCCCGATCAGCAAAGAGCTCAATGTCATCACTAGTGGCCGTGAAGGTTAAATCAATATTCTGCAAGCGAGCTTGCTGGGTAAAACAAAGGAAAACTTCCTGGCATACACTAGCAATATTCAGTTTTACCACTTTCAGGCGTTCGCTCTCACTTTCAGATTTTCTAAATAATAAAAGCTGATCAACCAGGCTCAACAGGCGCCGGGCATTACGGTAAACAACCGTTAGGCCTTCGGTTGACACACTTTCTTCTCCCTTTCCTTTTTCATACAGCATCTCTTTCAATGGATTGATGATCAAGGTGAGCGGAGTCCTAAACTCGTGCGAAATACTGGTGAAAAAACTTATCTTCTTCTTATGGATCTCTTTTTCTTTTTCTGCTTCGAAATGAGCTGCCTTGATTTCATATTTTAATCTGGCTTGTTCGGTTCTATAACGGCCATAGGCATAAATAGCTCCGGCTACAAAACAAGCATAGAAAAAATATGCCCACCAGGTTTTATACCATGGCGGCAGTACTTTCACCAAAATGCTGGTATAAGTCGGAGCCCAAACGCCGTCATGATTGGCTGCCTTTACCTTGAAAGTATACGTACCAGGATCCAAATAGCGATAAGTAACTGAATGCTGATCTTTCACATAGTTCCAATCTTTATCAAGCCCTTCCAGTTTATAAGCAAATTCACCCTTTTCGGGGAATGCATAATCGAGCATCACATAGTACAGAGAAAAAACAGGCTGGTCTGGCTTCAATTCTATCTCATCGAGTTCTGTGATATCTTTAATTTCCTCAGTGCCATTCTTGTTTTTATCGAACAACTTTAACCCGGTGATAAGAAGCGGAGAATGGGAATTACCCGGTATTACATTTGCCGGGTCGAAAATATTCCAGCCCTCTGAACCGCCAAACACCATGAAACCCGCTTCCTTGTTATACAATGCAGAACCTTCCGGAAAGGTCCCTTCCTGCAGGCCATCCGAACTATTATAATTGTTTATTCTACCTTCCCCGACCGCAATTCGGCTAATACCCTTATTGGTGCTCACCCATATAACATCATCATTTTCGGCAAGTATTGCACTTATGGTATTGTTTGCAAGTCCGCTTTTCTCATTGATAACTCTAACCTTTTTATTTATTGTATTATAGATCACCAAGCCGTCACCATCGGTTCCAATCCACAATTGCCCTCTGCTATCCAGGTATAAGGCTGACACTATATTATTTGAGATAATTTCTTTCTCTTTCTGGCCATTAAAGAGCTGCCTAAAACTCCGTTTCGAAACATCGAAATAATTGAGCCCACCACCGAAAGTCCCTATCCATAGGTTTCCTTTACTGTCTTCTGCGATAGCACGGACGTCATTCGAATTAATATTACTATTGCTTTTATTAACACGGCTGAATGTTTGCGTAGTTTCGTTAAACAAATTTAATCCTGCATCAGCGCCTCCTATCCAAATACGATGCCTGGAGTCTTCATATATAACTCGTATGTCGTTTCCTCCTAAACTTTGAGTATCGGTCCTACTGGACTTAAAGGACTTAAAACTATCGGAAACCTCATTATAAACAAAAAGCCCTTTTTGATAACTACCAAACCAAAGGCGATTTTTACTGTCTTTACACGCAGAAAGAATGGCATTACCAGGTATACTTCCCGGACGGCCATCGGCCTGATAATGCTTGAGGATTTCACCGGAAGGCCTTGTTTTGTAAATTCCACTGCCATCTGTACCAAGCCACAAGTTTCCTTTGCTATCTTGGCACATTCCATAATATCTTACAGAACTTCCATCTGCCTGCACCTTTTGAAACTTCTTAAATTGCACCTTAACATCGCTTATAAGATACAAGCCATCGCCATGAGTGCCCAGCCATATACTCTTATCCTTCCCCTGATAAATAGCAGAGACCGACCGGCTTGTTAATGCCAACCCATTTTCTCCTTTTATTGCCTCGAATGAATATGAGGAGAGATTCGCTCCCTGGGTTACTCTATACAATCCACCGTCCTGGATACCAACTAAATACCCGCCCCGGCGGCCTTCTGTTACGGATAAAAAAATATTACTTTTTAAATTGTAACTAGAGCCTCTTAGTGTAGTAAATCTGTTTGCCTTTCTGTCAAAAATAACAAGCCCTTCCGACGTAGCAATCCAAATGTTCTTTGCTTTGTCTTCATATATATCATTTACACGGCCGTGTTCGATAGTATGCGGGAACTTTAAGGGGTTTTTTACCTTCCCGTTTTTTACCTGAAATACAGCTAAACCTTTATCCTGCATA
>CBIHNR010000035.1:0-34564 GCA_966211215.1 uncultured Pedobacter sp. | reverse complement strand
ATGTAATTGATATGGATTTCTATTGCCGTTTACATCAGTCAACGGATATGTGAGACATAGAATGGGCTTTAGCCACATTAATGAAGGCGGCTAAAGCCTTCTTTATAAATTCCTTAGCCGTCAGCTGAAGCACAATGTCATTTAGTTAAGGAATTGCAGGTGCGCCGTAGGTGCAAAAGGTCGGTAGAAAATTTGATTGCGGACGGTTTTGCGTGCCGTAGGTACGCTACATTATGGTTCCGTACCTACGGCACGGAATTCATATTTGCCTATTGTTTCTACCGACATCTGACCCCGATGGGGTCATTGACCTTAACTTAACGACATTAAGCTGAAGCAGACGGCAATAGATACCCTTCGCAGTGCTTTAATACCCACTTAAAATCAATAAATTACAACGATGTCATTATAACGTGAGGAGAGATCCTATAAAGTTTGCTATGTAATACGCTTTAAGATCCCTCCTTGGGTACGAATGACAAAGCGCTTTAGTCGTATTGCGCCCGATGTCATCACTATATTTTACTTTTTTTAAGCTGGTTACTCGAGAGTGACAAAGTGGCCTTTGAATAAAAAATATCTCTTCCTCTCCAACTTTTTTGCTTGGTCCAAAAAGACTTACTGAATTTTTCCTTTTTTAACCACTATGTTTTTTGCATAGTAAAAAGTATCAGAAAGGGGTCCTGACGATCCGCTTGAACCTTCCATCTGCAGGTTTATGATAATATTAAATGTTTGATTGAAAAAATTGGTTCCGGTATGGGTTCCTTTTAGTACGCCATCGATATAATATTCGCACTTTACATTATTAGTCCATGCGCCGGTTCTTGATTTTAACCGGGTCATTACCACTTTATAATTATGCCAGTTGGTTAAGGCATCGGCAACTGTAGTTTTGGTAGTTTCCCAGCCTACATTAGTCCAATCAGGGCCATCTGCTGTATTCTGCCAGCAAACATTACTTCCTTTAAATTCCAAAATATCACTTTCAGGTGGCCAGCTGTAAGCGCCTGTAATCCAAAAGGCAGGCCAGGTGCTACCTGTTATGGGAGCTTTGAAATCTCCGCTAACTTCCCAGGCATCATATTGTTCGTTAATTACAACCTGGGTTTTGGCATGAACTGCTCCTGAATGATAGCGGATTGGTAAATGTGGATCGTGGCTACTTACACCCTCTGTTTCAGGAACTCGTGTCGCCTTTATGGTAAGTATTCCGGAACTTTCTATATACAGTTGACTATGATCTGTAGAGCTGGCATACATACGTGCAGAACCATTATGATCGGATCCCCAGGGGTAAAGGTAATTCCAACTGCTTTCAAGTGAGCTGTAATTTTCAAAGCTGGTACCGTCCATAGCGGTAACCCAATTAATTACTGGTGTCCCGCTTCCGGGTTTGCCCGTAACAGTGGCAGCATTCTTTTCTGAATAAGAGCCTGAACTAAGAGGCTCATTTACTTCTGACTTTCTACACGAAGCAAATGAAAGAATCAACGCAAGGGAAAGAACTCCCATTTTAAGTCTGATGTTCATATTCAAGATGTCCATAATTAATTAGTTTATCTGTTTACGATAGTTAATCGCCCTGACAATGCAATAAACGTGAATATTAGGGGAAGCTCTTATTATAGATTTTTACTTATAAAGTTGCGCTCTTTTGAACAACAACGTTTCTTACTTTCATATAAGTTGTTCCGGTTGGCCCCGGAGAACCAGATGATCCTTCCATCTGATAGTTAAGAATGATATTGAAACGTTTACCTACAAAGTTGGCACCGGTATGAGTCGCTTTTAAAACTCCGTCAATCCAGTATTCTATTTTTACGTCGGTCGCGCTGATTTTTATCAGGTAAGCGGTATAAGTATGCCAGTTGCTTGGGGTTGAAATTACGTGCCCCTGGCTGGACCAACCTCCACTTGGATTTTTGTAGGTATTTGTCCAGGTGGTTGTGCTGCCCTTAAACTCCATGATGTCGCTTTCAGGTGGCCAGGAATCAGCTCCGGTGATCCACCAGGCTGGCCAGGTGCCTCTTGCTGAAGGACTTTGGACTTCGGCTGAAAAACGCCATTTCGGATAGGCATCATTTACGACAGGTATCGCTTTGGCGTGAACAGCCCCTGAATAGTAGTGAATAGGAAGAAAGGGGTCTTTATTGCTGTTTCCCACTCCAGAGGTGGGAGTGCTTGTGAAGGTAAGCTCCCCATTCGAAATCGAAATGTTTTCTGTTCGCATGCGGGCTGTTCCGTTATGATCGGATCCCCAAGGATATAGATTGTTCCAGTAGGTACTGAAAGAACTAAAGGAACTTGCTGGGATAACAGTTTCCCAGGAAACAAGTGTTTGGGCAGAGCCTTTCGATGAGCTTGCGAGATTAGTACTGCTTTGTTGTGCTGCATCTTTTTTACAAGACGAGATCATTGCATGACATAATAGCGCAATGATTAATAGGTTTAATCTTTTCATAGTTTACGATTTGTTTTTCAGTTAGCTTCCCTCTAATATTTCACGGTAGTAGAGTAGGACGTTTACAAAGCACGTAGAAAGAGCTGACTGAAAGAGGGGGCAGATTGGGAAAATGTGAGGGGGTGTTTTTATTTTATGTCTGTAAAGAGTATCTAGATAAAGATCTTTGCCTTGAAAGTAGCAGCATCAACCCCCTGAGCCATATCTTATGAAAATCACACAGCCTTTGAACCGTTAGATCCTTCTTAAAATCACCCCTAAATTAGCTCAATTTCACCCTGTTACCTTCCTTTTATAAGGCTTCTTTTGTGTAAGTCGTTTTTTGGGTATGGTTCCTTGCTTTTCCACCTTATCCTTTGTAAACGAACATGTGATTCATGAATTTGCCAAAATTATTAAACCCAATTTCAAACCTGATTAAAATGTTCAACACTCCATTAATTGCATGTTGGGATCCTCCTGACTTCCAATGTCATTAAATAAGGATTTTGAGGTGCTGGTGGAGACACCAGCACCGGGAGTGCGCCGCGGTTGGTGTCTCCACCAACCGCTTAAGTTCATGACATTGCATGAAACTAATTATTCAAATCAAATTCTTCTGTTTTCTATTACCGAAGAATCTCAATAAACCAATACAAAAAAAGTCTATGAATAAATATTTATACCTACTATTTATTGCCCTTATATGTAATGGATTAGCAGCCAGCGCTCAGGAGCCGATCCTTCCTAAAAAAGGTGCACTAGGCCGAACACTGCTATCGACTAAAACTTACTCGAAATCAGCAGAAACAGATACCAGTACCATTTATTTCACACCTTCCGATGATTATACCTTAGAGGTTAAAGCGAAGATAAACTCAGCTACCGGACGAGGCCTGGATATTGAATCGCGAAATGACAAACTGAAAGGCTTCAGGTTGACATTGGGAACATCAAATTTAAAATGGACCAATCCTTTAACACCGGGAGAGGTTCTAACCGATGTCCGAACAGGGGAGGATCAGACTATCCGCGTAGCGGTTAAGGGCCAATCCGTTCATATTTATCAAAACGGCGTTTTTGTGGGCACCAAACCTTTATCCAGTGTTAAAGATATCGTTGGCGGAACAGAATCAGGCGAACTGCTAAATGTCACAAAAGATCCCACTAACCGTGTTTCAGGATGGGCAGGTATTGCTCCTAATAATACAGGTAAGCCAAGCGATTATGGCTGGTCATACACTGGTACAACTTCAACTACTTTATTTGCGGCAGCCAATGCAAGCACGGCCGGCACCGCCCGTTTCCTTGATGTGAATGCGTCTTCGGGATCTAATTTGCACACCTATAACGGCTCAACCTACATTGGCAGAGTATTCTACATGAGGTGGGACGGATCGGGCATCCAGAACACGGTATATAACTTGCCGGTAACACTGGAAGCGAATACTACTTACGATTTTTCTATGTTGCATGCGTATATTTCAAATGCTACCGGAAGTAAAACAATTACCGTTGGAATAGGAAAAACTACAGCAACTGCCAACAGGCTCGCAAGTCATACTTTTTCACCTGTCGGCACAAGGGAGCTTAGAAAAGAAAGTTTTGTGTTCACTTCGCAGGAAGCAGGCCAATATTATTTAACCTTTACAGGTACATGGGCCTTATATTCTATAGCTCAATTATCATTAAATAAAATACAACCCATCTCTCGTTTTATTGTGGGTAAAAACTATCCGGCAGGAGACGTAAACATGACGGTTTCTTCTGTTTCTTACGAGGACGGCGCTTTTGCCCCCGAAGAAGCAGTTTACGGAGAAAAGCAAAATGTAACCTTGACAGACAGGGTAGTTAGGGTTAACACCACATTTAATACGAA
Organism: uncultured Pedobacter sp.; assembly: GCA_966211215.1. Classification (GTDB taxonomy): domain Bacteria; phylum Bacteroidota; class Bacteroidia; order Sphingobacteriales; family Sphingobacteriaceae; genus Desertivirga. The sequence continues at coordinate 30,242 of CBIHNR010000035.1, read as the reverse complement.
TTTTATTATTTCCGGGAAAACAGATCTTCATCTGCAGGGAGAAGTTACTCCGCTTATAAATTCCTCAGTGGAGCTGAACTCGGAAGATGCCTGGCTCTTTTTTGATAATGTAAAACCCTCTGATGTTATCGCAAAGTATCTCGATAAAGTTACCGTAAACGGTGTACCGGCAGCAAATAGTAACAGTGTCCGGGTTGCCATTTACAAAAATGGAACCGTGCTTATACCTAATGGTAACGAAGTTTCTACCAGGGCATTAGAAGTGTTTAAAGAAATCAACTTAACCGGAGAGTCTAAAGCTTTTGAGATTGAGAAATATCATAATGCGCTCGACGGTTTTAACAATGCCATCCGGTCATTTAAGCTCAAACGTGGATATATGGCCACTTTAGCTACCAATCCGGACGGCTCTGGTTTCAGTCGGGTATTTGTTGCTAATGACGATGACCTTATTGTGAATACTATGCCGCAGGGACTGGACAGTACCGTGTCATTTATAAGGGTATTTAAATGGGATTGGCTAAGTAAGAAAGGAAAGGCCGGTTGGTCGCCAGCAAAAATTAATGCCACATGGTATTACGACTGGAATATTGGTGGAGGTACCTCTAGCGATTATAACTATTCCATCATCAGACAAAATGGTGGCTGGCCTTCATTTACCGATATTAATAATAAAAAGAATGTAAATCATCTTCTTGGCTTTAATGAGCCAGACCGTCCGGATCAGGCAAACATGACCGTTGACCAGTGTATTGCTCAATGGCCGGAGTTAATGAAGTCTGGCCTTCGCATAGGTTCTCCGGCACCGGCTAATCCCGAAAGTAGCTGGATAACAGATTTTATGAGCAAGGCTAGTCAGTCGAATTATCGGGTTGATTATGTGGCAATACACTGCTACTGGGGAGGTCAAACTCCGCAACAATGGTATTCGCGCCTGAAAAATATTTACAATCGGGTAAAACGTCCTTTATGGATCACTGAGTGGAATAATGGTGCCAATTGGACTACCGAATCATGGCCTGCCGACCAGCAAGCTCAATTTGAAAAACAGTATAACGACATCAAAGGAATTCTTAACGTATTAGATACCGCTTCCTTTGTTGAACGTTATGCCATTTATGATTGGGTGGAGAATAAACGGGCAATGGTTTTGGGAGATACACTTACCTTGGCCGGGAAATATTACGCGGCAAATAAGTCTGATTTCGCCTACAATTCTGGAAAAGCTTACGTACATACCTGGAAACTGCTTGCACCTTCCATATCCAGCTCGATCAATAGCGATAACTATTTCAGAACTACTTTAAGCTGGACGGATCTTAACGGAGAATTGGGCTCGAAGTACATCCTTGAACGAAAGATCAACGGTGTTGATGCGGATTTCTTGCCTGTCCAGGAGTTTACAAATTATGCCAGAGGCTCGGGCATTACTTATGTTGATTCCGTGTATGCGAAGGCTACTTACCGCGTCAAGGCATATAACCTTGCAGGTGATCAATTTGTATACTCAGCGACATTAGATGTGTTAAAAGACGCAGCGCCTGTTGCTCCGGCATCAGTAAGCGGAGAGGTGATTTCGGCAACCAAAATTAAGGTAAGCTGGAATGCCGGAATGAATGTTCGTTCGTATAACCTGAAACGTTCTTTAAATGCTGCTGGCCCTTTTGAAACCATTCTTGGAAGGACAACATCTCTGAACTATTTAGACGAAAACCTGCTGCCGGATACCACCTATTACTATGTGGTTAGCACGTTGAATTCGGCTGGAGAAAGTCTAAACTCTAATGCATTAACGCTAAAAACAGCTCCTCTGGTAGCTCCCACAGAAGTTCGAAACCCGTACGCTGCATCGGGAGATTCTAAAGTGGCTTTAACCTGGGATTTGACATATGACGTTAAGTACGAGGTATCACGGTCATTGAGCGAAAACGGTAATTACGAGTTAATCGCTACGGATCTGGACACTCTTCGGTACGTAGATGTAAACCGTAACAATGGCACTACCTATTTTTACAAAGTGGTGGCTTACAATGCTGCGGGAAGAAGCCAGGAAAGCTTTTTACAGGCTAGCCCGGCAGAGGGACAGCATTTGTACACCTCTTTTAGTGATACCACAGGAAATGCAGTGAAAGAACTATGGGGCGGATATACCGCTAGGCTTAACACTGCAGCCAACTTAACAGAAGGTTACAGCGGCAATGGCCTGAAGTTGAATGGAGCTTCCACTTCTTATGCATCTCTGGATGCTGATCCTATAAGTTCTTTAAGCGATTTTACTATTGCAACCTGGGTGAAAATGGATGCTCTTTCTAACTGGATGCGCATTTTTGATTTCGGAACAGGAACATCAAAATACATGTTCCTTACGCCACAGGTAAACACCTCCAATGGTCAATCCACCGTGCGCTATGCCATAAAAAATGGCGGGGCGGAACAATCTGTAAGTTATGCTTATACCTGGACACTTAATACCTGGACACATGTTGCTGTAACCCAGTCAGGTAATTCTGTTGCCTTATATATCAACGGCCAGCAGGTTGCCAGCAATAATAACATAAGCATTAAGCCAGCCGATATCGGTATTACCACTCAAAATTATATTGGCAAATCGCAATTTAATGACCCTCTTCTGAAAGCCACAATAGACGAGTTTAAAATCTTTAACAGAGCCTTAACTGCTTCCGAAATTGCCGATGCCATGAAAGAGGTTCAATCCATTACGTTTAATGCCATACCAGAGAAAGTGATTGGCGATGCTGACTTTGATGCCGGTGCAAGCGCTTCTTCGGGGCTTAGCGTTACTTACACCAGCTCTGACGAGTCGGTGGCAAGCATAGTGGATGGGATAATTCACATTACAGGAGCCGGAACTGCCGACATTACAGCGCACCAGGCCGGCAATGAGCAGTATAGCGCTGCTCCAGCCAAAACTCAGAACTTGGTAGTGAATAAAAAGGCTCAGGCAATTACCTTCAATCCTCTAATTGAAAAGGCTGTTGGCGATGCCGATTTTAGTCCTGCAGCTACCGCATCATCTTCTCTTCCTGTCTCTTACACTAGCTCCGATTCAAGTGTTGCTATAATTACGGAAGAAGGCCTGGTGCATATTGTAGGCGGAGGTACGACAGTAATAACAGCTTCCCAAAGCGGAAATAATATCTTTAATGCTGCTGCTCCTGTAGAACAGCAATTAAGCGTTTTCGTTCCGCCAGTAATTAAGGCCAGGAGTATTTCAGTTGTACTGGATGAAAATGGGGCAGCCTCAATTAGCCCAGCCATGCTTGATAGTAGCTCGGTAAGTTATAACGGCTCGCTTTCATTGGCCCTTGATAAAAGCACTTTCAGCTGTATGGATACCAAAAATCTGGTAATGGTAACTCTTACCGGAACAGATGAAAAGGGCCTGAAAAGCAGTGCAACAGTAGGGGTGGCCGTCTTAGATACAATAAAGCCGGTGCTTAGTGCGCCAGCAACTCTTTCATTCTGTTTTGCCGGTGAAAGCTATACGATACCAGGTCTAAGTGCTACGGATAATTGCAGTATAGCTAGCATCTCGTACACTATTACCGGGGCAACTCACAGGAATGGTTCTGGTATTGATGCCAGTGGTACTTTTAATCCGGGGGAATCCCTTATCACATGGATTGCTACAGATTCGAATGGAAATGAAAGTGTGAGCACCACCTTAGTTTCGATCAATGCTCCATTATCTGCAAGTATTCCAGATGTGTATGCGCTCAATCCTGCTGCCACTGAAAAAAATACCATTTATCTGGGCTACGGTTCAGCCTCCCTTAGCATTAAAGCAATTGCACAAGGAGGGACTGCAAATTATACGTATCTGTGGAGTACGGGTGAAACCACTGAGCAAATTTCCCTTACTGCTGCCGGAACTTACTCGGTTACTATTAAGGATGCACGTGGATGCCAGACTTCTGCATCTATAGTGGTAAGTGTTAAGGATGTGGCTTGTGGAAATGGGAATGATAAGGTTCTCATCTGCCATAAGGGAAAAATGATTTGTATTGAGAAAAGCTCGGTGCAGGAACATTTAGAACATGGCGATAGGCTGGGTTCTTGTGATGCTTCTCCTGCCATTGTGATGAATAACACTACTACTGATGGAATAGCAGATCAGATCAATGCATCGGATGCCGCGAAAATTACGGTGTATCCAGTTCCTGCCTCTCATCATATTAATATCACTGGCCTTGATCTAAAGAGTTACCAGTACAGTTTATTCAATTTAATGGGACTCAAAATTTCAAATGGCCATTTGGCTAATGGAAAAATAGATCTGCCAGCTAACCTGATAAATGGAAATTATATACTGCAAATTATACAAGGCGGTAAAATAATTTACAATAAGCAAATCATAGTGCAGAATTAGATAAAGCGTAAACTTAACGTTCTGAGGTGGCTTAGAACGTTAAGTTTTGTTATTAATTAGGGGAAAGGAACTGGTATTGATACCGGGGAGATTTGATTTTTAAATCGCAGAAAGAATCTCTTTACCTATAGCGACTAAGGTTGATTCTATATTTTCGGTTTTACTGGATTGTGCTGTCAGTTTTAGGATAACTAAAGCTGCCAACCATTACGGCCATCCCACACAATTTAATTCGCTATTCTCATTAGGACTTTTAATTTTACCACCTCCATTAATGAGTAATGAAAAGCCGGCCTTATAGTACCATCCTCTGGATATTGTTCTTGGTAAATGCCAATAGTGATAATAAATAGGGCTAATATGATATGAAAGAAAATAGGAATAGTACCTCCCAACCACCGTTCTGACGAAAACATCGCCATCCTCAGCATATATCTAGTTAGCATCACTCCTAAATAAATAGACCCAAGCACAACTAGCCGTTTGCCTCTTTCTTTCTCGGTTTCATGGTTCCTTTCGACACCCGAAAAGCAGTTCTGGCATAGATTAAAATGATGATCAATTGGAAGATAAGCAGCAGCCCGTATGGAAGGGTTCCGCTTTGAAATGATTCAAACGGCGGTAAGAATTCGGAATCAAAAAAATATTGGAATAGGTTGTGCTAGTACTCTGAAACAAAATAGCTTTTTTGTACGGCAGATAAAGCTCGAATAAAAGTATGCTTAATGAAGGGAAAACAATGGAGATATAGGTTGCTGCAATAGAATTACCTCCGGTGTTTCTGAATATAAAAAATAAGAGGATCGCTGAACTCATCACTAAAGGATATATCGTCCAGGGGGCTATATTGCTCTTAATGTAATTGTTCATCAGGTTTTGGCTGCTATTTCTAATCAAAGCTAAAGTAATAATTTGTTTGGTGAAGATTGGGATTTTGAAAGGGGAATGGGACAATGTATTTGACTTAAGGATTAGAGATGCGCCGTAGGTGCAAAATGTCGGTAGAAAATTTGATGATAAACGATTCTGCGTGCCGTAGGTACGATACATTATGGTTCCGTACCTACGGCACGGACTTCATATCGGCCTATTTTTTCTACCGACATCTGCCTCCGGTGGGGGCATTGACCTTACGTTAACGACATTAGGGAATGGGGAGAGTTATTAGCTCTCTATAATTTATGATTACTTGGAACCAAAGAACAAAGGCGAAGGGGGAAAGTAACCTGGACCCGAAATAAATTGAAGCGTCAAACACCTATATGCAGCACGCCAAGTAGGTGTTCGACACTTTACGCCAAAAGAAGTGCGTAACCTCCGTCCCTTCGTTCCGCGTTACGGGATGGAACGCCCAACAGGGAGCCAATCAGGCATCCGGTGTCTCTGTTTCCACCAGCTTAAATCAGTTTTTTCCAGCGAATACTGCCGGTTGAGGTAACACATGTACGCCTCAAATTGTTAAACATTGTGCTAATGCTAAAATCATGAAAAGTAGAGCCCTTTTTTCCCTCCTCATATTTATTCTGTTTTTTCAAGTTTCCTGTACCCTAACGGGGCCTTCGGGAATTTTCGGTAAAAGAAGTCCCCATGAGCAATACAGCAGGAAACTTACCGAGGCCGGATTAAGGCCGACTGCATTGGGAACTTTATGGTTTTCTGAAGCAGAAAAAAGCCTGAATAAACCTTTAAGCGTTCCAGTTCCATATAAGGAGAGTGGTTATTTTGCAGCAGAGCGTCCAAGAGCTGCTGCTCTAAAGTTTGAAGCGAAACGGGGGCAACGTATTTCAATTAACCTGCAAAAAAAGCCTGCTAGCGGATTTACCATCTACGTAGATCTTTGGGAACTTAAAAATGGGCGAAATAAAAAACTTCTGGCTTATGCTGACACAAACGCAAGCCCATTTACTTACGACATAGAAGATGAAGGGATTTACATTTTAAGGCTTCAACCTGAACTCTTAAGCGCAGGAGAGTATACTCTGGTTATATCCTCAGGCCCGTCATTGACTTTTCCGGTAAAAAGCGGCCGGATTGGTAGTTTTTGGGGCGATAACCGCGACCAGGGCGCTCGCCGCCACGAAGGCATCGATATTTTTGCAGCAAAACGTACCCCTGTTATAGCGGCGGCGGAAGGAATAATAAATCGCGTTGGAGAAAATAATTTGGGAGGGAAAGTTATTTTCCTTCGCCCCAAAGGTAAGAACTATAGCCTGTACTATGCCCATTTAGACGAACACCTGGTTAGAATGGGGCAAAGAGTAGGCGAGGGAGATACCATTGGACTTGTTGGAAATACAGGAAATGCCAAGCATACTTTACCTCACCTGCATTTTGGTATATATACCTTGAGCGGAGCGGTAGACCCTTTTGCTTTCGTGAATCCAAATATTAGGCGGCCTTTGCCAATCACTGCATCCATCTCCCAGCTTGGAAAATCTTTGCGTACTATAGATAGGAGCGTAATTCTTAGGGAGGCGCCCAATCAAGAAGGTAATTCGCTTCTTAAAATGCCGCTAAATACATTGGTATTGGCAGAAGCTGCCTGTTCCGGTTGGTATAAGGTAAGCCTTCCAGACGATACACAGGGGTATGTAAGCAGTTCGTCGCTGAGCAGCGTTTCCAGGCCGCTTAAACTATTAACTCTAAAAATGGATTCCGCACTTCTTGATAAGCCGCAGGAAGATGCTGCCCGAAAATTAGTATTGAATGCGGGCTCGGTAGTAGAAATTTTGGGCTTTTTTGGTGATTTTTCTTACGTGAGTCATGAACAGGCTGCGGGCTGGCTTGCAACATCGAAGTAAGGTTAGAGTTGAGACGAATAAACGCACCATTTTTTACTTATTAAACTTTCAAAATATTTTGAAAGTTTAATAACTTCCCTATATTTGTGTCATGGAATTAGCAGAAGCAAAAAAGAAGTTTATTGAGGCTTGGGGTAAGTTGGGTTCAGAGTGGGGGATAAACCGCACAATGGCTCAAGTTCATGCCTTGTTGCTAATATCACCAGAAGCGCTTTCCACCGAAGAAATTATGGAAGAGCTAAGTATCTCGAGAGGCAATGCAAACATGACCTTAAGGGACTTGATTGGATGGGGGCTTATCGAAAAACAGCACAAGCCAGGGGAAAGGAAAGAATATTTCTATGCAGATAAAGACACCTGGAACATAGCCAGGCAGGTTGCTAAAGAACGAAAGAAAAGAGAGCTTGACCCGGTGTTAAAGGTACTAGATGAGCTTTCTTACGTTCAAGGCGATGCTCAAGACCCGAAGTTTAAAACATTTAATAAATCAGTTATTGACATTAATAAGTTGGCAAAAAACGTAGATAAAACCCTCGACACTATGTTAAAAGCGGAAGAGAGCTGGTTTTGGGGTTCAATTTTTAAAATATTCAAATAGAATATTTTTTTGAAATGAATTTTCAAATTTTTCTGAAAGTTCAATATGTAAAAATATTAAATCACATGGATAATCTAACCTTTTAATTATGAGAACATTGAAAAATCACCTGATCCTGTTTGATGCCGAATGTCCAATCTGTAATACGTATACCAAGGTGCTTGTGAATAAGGATCTTTTGGATGAAGAGGGAAGAAGCTCTTACCAGGAATTAAAACCCGAAGCTTGTCCTATGCTCGACAGGCAAAGGGCTGCTAATGAAATAGCGTTGGTCAACAAGGAGACAGGCGAGGTTACCTATGGTATAGAGAGCCTGCTAAAAATATGTTCAGTTCGGATTCCAATTCTTAAGAAATTACTGTTATTCAGGCCATTTGTACATTTAATGTCTAAAGCATATGCCTTTATTGCGTTCAACAGGCGGGTAATTATTCCGGCACCCACGTCAAATAATGCGTTCCAAATTCAGCCTACATTAGGATTAGATTACCGGATTGCGACCTGGTAATAACCTGGGGTATCACTGCTTTTATTCTTTCTCAATACGCCAACCTTTTAGAGGGGCTCCTGCCACAAGGCAAGGCCTACCGGGAGTACCTTATTTGTGGAGGGCAGATTTTTTTTCAGGGGAGTATTCTCAATTTTCTTAACCGGAGAAAGACATGGGATTATTTAGGAAATATGATGACAATCTCTTTAGGTGGCGCCCTGCTCTTACTTCCGGGACTAATTCTTTCAGCACTCGTAAATATGAATCCGATAGTTTACTGTGCTTGGTTTATTGTTGTTGCCGACCTAATGTTACTAGAGCATGTCAGAAGATCTAAGATCTTGGCTATTGGTGGAATTCCCACATTAACATGGGTACTTTACCGTTTAATCGTGCTTTTATTCATCCTTTATTTTAATGTATGAGATACAAGAAAATCGTTCTAGCCGGAGGTAATGGTTATCTCGGTAGGGTTTTAGCAGAATATTATAGGCCGCTTGCAGAGGAGATCGTGATTTTAAGCAGGAGCGAAAAGGTTCAGGATGGAAATATCAAAACTGTTCTTTGGGACGGAAAAACGGAAGGGGGCTGGAAGAATAGTTTGAACGACGCAGATATGCTTATTAACCTTTGCGGGAAAAATGTAAACTGCAGATACACCCAAAAAAATCAACAGGAAATTATCCACTCAAGGGTAATTCCTACCAGACTGCTGGGAAAAGTCATCGGGGAAATGCAACATCCTCCAGGACTTTGGATCAATGTCACTTCTGCTACCATTTATCGCCACGCCGAAGACCGGCCTCAGGATGAAGAAACTGGAGAAATAGGCACAGGCTTTTCTATAAAGGTATGTCAGTACTGGGAAGAAGCCTTCTTCGGTGCAAATACACCAAATACTCGAAGTGGCACTACGAATGGGAATCGTTCTGGGAAGACACGACTCTGTTTTTCCACGATTGCTTAACCTTGTGAGGTTCGGATTAGGTGGCAAGCAAGGGGATGGGCAGCAATATGTATCATGGATACACGAACAAGACGTGGCAAAGTGTATCGAGTGGGTAATGCAACACGAAGAGCTTCGGGGAATCATTAATTGCGTTGCACCCGAACCTGTAAAAAATGAGGCGTTAATGGCGACGATCAGAAAGGCTCATGGTGTTCTCTTTGGCTTACAATCTCCAGCTTGGTTGCTTGAAATAGGAGCGAAGCTTATCGGGACTGAAACAGAGCTGATTTTGAAAAGCCGTTGGGTACTGCCAAAGCGCCTTGCTGACAGTGGATACAGTTTTGTCTTCCCTAATATTGACTATGCAGTTAAAGATATTTTAAGTACAAGAATCTAATCATATGCCACAATTTATACTAAGTACAAAGATTAAGGCCCCTATTGAAGTTTGTTTCGACTTGGCGCGAAGCATTGAGCTGCACATTGATTCAATGGCTCACACCGGAGAAAGAGCAATTGCGGGAATAACCTCCGGATTAATCGGCTATGGCGAAACGGTAACCTGGAAGGCAAGGCATTTCGGGGTGGTAATGACGCTTACAAGTAAGATAACCGAATGCAGATTTCCGTATGTTTTTAGCGATGAAATGCTTCAGGGCCCTTTTAAAATGATGGCACACAAGCACAGGTTTGAAACCAAAGATGGCTATACTTTAATGGTAGATGAGTTTATATACCAATCGCCGCTTGGCATACTGGGCAAAATAGCTGACTGGCTTTTTCTTAGAAAATATATGTATAACCTGATTCAGCATAGAAATGACACAATAAAGCAACAAGCAGAATTGCAAAAAAAACTAACAAATGAAAGCTACCGAAACACAACTAAGAAAGACAATTAATCGGTGGATTATCTTCTTTATAATAGCGCTGATCCTAAGTGGGATTACTGCTTTTCCAATGGAGAGCCTGTTAAGCTTTGCTATTGACGAGATTGATATTCTTCCACCATTCTTGCAGAAATGGCTTATAACGATTTATCAAGCTGTTAAAATTACCAACCATAATTACCCTTACCTGGCTTACGGAACAGACTGGCTTGCCTTTGCGCATATTGTAATTGCTACTGCTTTCATCGGGCCCATGCGCGACCCCATAAGAAATATCTGGGTTATCCAATTCGGAATGTATGCTTGTATTATGGTTATCCCACTTGCTTTTATTGCCGGCCCTATAAGGCAAATTCCATTGTTCTGGCAATTAATAGATTGCTCTTTTGGTATATTGGGAATTATCCCGCTCTACATATGCTATAAGAAGATCAAGAAATTAGAAGAATTACAAATCAAAAATTAATGTAATGATGAATAAGAAAATCTATGATTGCTGGCAGCTTATTTAAAGAATCAACAGGAAATCTTACAGGCTGAATCTTAGCCAAACTGCTTTCCATTTAGCCACAATCGCATAACCTCAATACAAAAAGGCAAGTTAGCTTCAGAAGAAACAATCCTTTGGTGAACATCATCGTGCGTGGTAAAAGTGAACTCTTCCGCGATAGAAAAAATGCCAAAGGGTTGTTCATCACAAAATGTAGCAACAGAATGGATAAAAAATGTCTTTCCACCTTCTTTCAGCGCTTCACGAAATGACATCTTAAACTCTTTGCCGGAAAACGTTCCATTACTGAATGAAAGCGGTTTTTTATTTAAAATCGATTCTGGAAGAGCACTGGTATCGCTAAGTAACATGCCCGCTTTAATTGCGGCAAGGCAGACTATGGTGTTTTCATAAGAGCGTTCAGACGAAATATATAAGTAACTGGATCGTGTGTAGCCGTTCCTTATCAGATAACTCGCAATCGCATCAGACTGAACATCGGCTTTGCTGTACCCTGCACTAGAAAATCTTGCATTATACCAACATCGATTCTTGTATTGAACTGCGGCTTTTTCTACCAAGAAAGGCAAGCTATTGTATTCAAATCCGGTAATGGTATTGATAGAGTTTATCATACTTATTGAACGTTCGTTAAAATAAATCGCAATTTTTTTATACTTTGATAGTTTTGAGAGTATCTAAGATATAGCTTGTATCCTTGAACAATCTGGTTAGTACCAGCGCACCTTGCACTTGCTGAAATGTTTGTATTGCTTTTAATTCCGCAGCTTGTTCATCAAGGTTAGCCATAAACAAATGTTTTAGTGCTGCAACAAAGTCTTTAAAAACAAGCTTTACTACATCTAAAAAGGGTTGATCTGCATGGGCTGCTTCCAACACAGTATTACCAAAAAGGCATCCGGCAAAATTTTTAGTATAAAGCACTTTTAACTTTCTTAACATAGTTTCCAAACGCACCGACGCATCCGCTGATTCGTTATAAGCGATTGAAAAGACCTTTTCCTTAAAGTAGCGGTGAGCTGCCTGTAAAACCTGCGACATCAAGTCTTCTTTGTCTTTAAAATAATAATAGAAATGCGCATGCCTTATGCCACAGGCTTTTGAAAGTTCAGAGAAGCTACTTTGATAATAGCCGCGTTCCCATATTAGTTGCAGGCTTTTCTCCAATATTTCTTCCTTCGATGTTTTAGTAGCAGGCATAGACAAATATATTGAATGTTCATTAAAATAAAAAACGTGGAGGTTATGCAAGAAGAGGCTTGTAACATTACTTACGCTGTGCTAAACTAACATGAAGTGGGAATACCCTAATGATAAACCCCTCTTATCGAGGGGTTTGATTCAGAGAAAGCAGAATAGTATCTATTCCTATATTATATTAAACTTCTTCAGGTTGAGGGCTTAGTGATGAATTTCTAATCATCAAGGTTGACGGAATAACGGCACTTTCTTCCTCTAAATTTATATTGTTGTTCTTTAGCGCTTTAAGCAAAGCGGTAACTGCAGCTTTGCCCATTTCAAAGGCAGGCTGGGTAATAGTTGTAAGTGTTGGCTTGAGAATAATAGCAGAGGACTGATTTGAGAAACAAACTAATTTAACATCCTGCGGGATATCAATATTCAAGTTCTGGCAAACCAGGTAAATTTCAGTTGTAAGTTTTTCAACAGTAGCTATAATACCGTCAGGCCTATTTTCACTTAACATCATCTCGTTTATCAGATCGCAATTCTGGCCAGCATCTTCAGTGCAATGAACTATTTTGCAGTCCTCTTCATTTAAATTAAAGTCGGCAATAGCTTTTTTATAACCTTTCATTCTTTCTGAAATAATCGAAAGGCTATTGGATATCGAAAGCAAAGCGATTTTCCGGCAGCCAGCTTCTATTAAATGCTTGGTTGCCTCATAGCCGCATTCGAAATCATTTGTGGTTATTTTGGCCGTTTCGATCTCTTCGCAAACCCTATCGAAAAAAACGACAGGAAGGTGGCGGTTAAACTCGCGTATATGGTCGAACGAATTAGTTTCAACCGTTACCGACATAATAACGCCATCAACTCTTCCTCCCATAAGTGATTTTAAAATCGCTTTTTCCCTTTCAAGCTTTTCATGAGTTAAATAAATAAGGGTGTGATAACCCTTTTCGAGTGCAACCTCCTCAATACCATTCAGGGCGAGCGAAAAGAAACTATCAGCCACTTCAGGAATTAGTACAGCAATTGTTTTACTCTTATTTCTGCGAAGGCTGCCAGCATAGGGGTTTGGTACGTAGTCCAACTCCTTTGCAAGAGACAGCACACGTTCTTTAGTTGTAGTGCTTATTTCGTGGCTATCACAAAGGGCTTTCGATATTGTTGCGGTCGAAAGATTTAGCCGTTCTGCAAGTAACTTAATTGTAACATTGCTCATATAATGCAGTGCTTAATATCAATATATAACGCGCAAAATATCATTTTTTACTTAATCGTTTACGTAAATTTTCTAGGCTGAAATAAAAAATCTGAAGAGTAATTTATTGACCTTTAATGTCAGTAAACCAATTAATAACTTATGGCTTCCAGCAATAACAACGTTTCCGGCGAGAATCTTGCGCCGCTTTCTAACCTTGACGAGTGGGAAAATGATGTATTAAAACGTTACCCTGACCCTTCAAAAATTAATCAGGATAAAAAAGAAGAAGAGTTCAGGAACTACCAGGAAACAGAAAAAGATGGAGTGCGTGAATTTTACCGCCTCAACCATACTTATCAGACTTACGATTTCGTAATGCAGAAAAGAGAGGAGTTTTTGAAGTTTGATAAAAAGGAAATGCCTATATGGGATGCTTTTAACTTCTTAAACGAACTGGTGGATGATTCTGACCCGGATACCGATTTAGATCAGATGCAGCATCTTTTACAAACATCTGAAGCTATACGGAATGACGGACATCCTGATTGGATGGTACTTGTGGGCCTTATACATGACATGGGCAAAGTATTATGCTTATTCGGTGAGCCTCAATGGGCTGTAGTAGGAGATACCTTTCCGGTAGGATGCAAGTTTTCAGACAAGATAGTTTATTCTGAATTTTTCACAGCAAACCCGGATTATACGAATGAAAAATACAACACTGAGCTAGGCATCTATGAGAGGAATTGTGGATTAAAGAATGTTCACATGTCATGGGGGCATGATGAATATGTGTACCACATGATGAAAGATTACATACCTGAACCCGGATTGTATATGCTTCGTTATCACTCATTTTACTCGCAACACAGAGAACATGCCTACAATCATTTAATGAGCGAGCACGACCACGAAATGTTTAAATGGGTAAAACTTTTTAACCCATATGATTTATATTCGAAAAACCCTAATCAGAAAAGCTGGGAGGAACTAAAACCATACTATGAAGCGTTAGTAGCTAAGTACTTACCACCAAATTTAAAGTTTTAAACAAACCGCCAATCAAGCCAATTAACAAACCAATTATATGAACCAAATTTTACTGAAATGATGCGATTAGGCCTTCAATGCAACAAGAGCACCTGGATTACTCTGCTCTTGTTACTATTTATCAATTTAACTAACACAGGATTTGCGCAGCCTGAACAGAAAATCACAGGTATAGTTGTCGACAAAGACGGCTTAACCATACCTGGCGCCAGCGTAACTATTAAAGGAACCAAGAAAGGGGTTTCGACAAGCGCCGGGGGAACATTTGCAATTTCTGCAAAGCAGGGGGATGTACTTGTATTTAATGCTATTTCTTTTACAACCAAAGAGATTCCGGTTACTAGCCAAACCTATTACAAAGTTCAATTGACCGATGCTAACACTGCTTTGAAAGAAATTGTGGTAGTAGGTTATGGTACAAGTTCTAAGAAAACCCTAATTAGTTCTATATCTACTGTAAAGGGTGAGGAAATGAACAAGGGTGCCATTAGTGATGTTGGACAGATGCTACAAGGCAAAGTTCCAGGGCTGAATATTAGCAGGAGCGGGGACCCCAATCGTAATGCTGCTATCATCTTACGCGGAGCGTCAACGCTTCGTGAGGGCGCTCAATCACCATTTTTTGTGATAGATGGTGTTCCCGGTGCTGATATCTCCATCATTGCACCAGATGACATAGCTTCTATTAACGTGTTAAAAGATGCTGCTGCTGCTGCAATTTATGGTAACCGTGCTGCTAATGGGGTAATTATGGTTACTACAAAGAAAGGAAAGACAGGACAAGCACAAGTTTCTTATAGCAACTACTTTGGCGTTGAAAATGTATCCAATCAATACGAAATGATGAACGCAGACCAATTGCGTGCTTTCCTGGCAAAAACCAATACCGCATTGAGTCCGGCTAATGATAAGGGTGCAAATACCAACTGGCAGAATGAGGTACAACGCAGTAATGCAATGTCTTACAATCATAATGTCTCACTAAGCGGCGGTTCGGAGAAAACCACCTATCATGCCAGTGTTAACTATTTCAAACAGCAAGGTATCGTTAGAACTAGTGGTATGAACCGTTTCATTGGCCGTGTAGGGGTGGATCAAAAAGCACTAAACGACAAACTGAAGATAGGAGTTAGCCTTAGCAACTCGGTTAGTGATGCTGATTTAGTACCTTACCGCAATACAATACTTTCTCAGATGCTGACCTACCTGCCGACAGCACCAGTTAAAAATCCTGATGGTTCTTACTTCGACAACCTGCTTCAAGGCAACTACTACAATCCAGTGTCGATGCTGGAGAATGGAATGGAGAACCTGAAATCTAAAAACCTGCTTGGAAATTTTACGGCCAACCTGAAATTACCTTATGGCTTTTCCTTTGATGTATCTGCTTCTTATCAGAACACCCAGAACGTTTACGGTGCATTTTATAACAGCATTTATACTTCCAGATACAACAACGTAAGGAATACACCTGATCCACCAGCAAATCCAGTATTTGTTTCTCTTGTTGGCGCAAACGGACTTGCTGTACGTAATGCTTACCAAAATACCAACAAAATTATTGAAAGCTACCTGACCTGGAATAGAAAATTTGACGACCATGACATTACTGCTTTGGTAGGTTATTCTTACCAGCAGTCATTAAACAATGATGGTGTACAAGCAACTTCAACCAATTTCCCTATAAATGAAGTTGGCTACAACAACCTAAGCCTGGGTAATCCTTATGCTGTTAGTGATTTTAGAGTGAATTATAACCCGGATGTGATGTACCAGGAGATATTGATGATCTCTGATTTTGCCAGGGTAAATTATAACTATCAGAATAGGTTCTTATTGCAAGGCTCGTTAAGAAGGGATGGTTCCAATACCTTTGGAGAAAATGAAAAATGGGGTTATTTCCCTTCTATCGGTGGCGGTTGGAACATCGATCAGGAAAATTTCATGAAAAATCAAAGCCTGCTGAGTGCGTTAAAATTACGTGCAAGTTACGGAATTGCAGGGAACTCTGCAGGATTTGCGCCATTGACTACTAAGTTAATTTACGGAGCTGTTGGACAGTTTTACTACAATGGAGCCCCAAGAGAAGGAGCCATTGGTGCAGTCCAAAATGAAAATCCAAACCTACGCTGGGAAAGAACAGCAACGACTAACGCGGGTATCGATTTCGGTTTGTTTAATGGAAAATTAAGCGGTTCAGTAGACGTGTATAATAAAAGAACTACAGACTTGATCCTTCAGTTTCCCGTAGATCAAAATCTTTATCCTGCAGGTTCGCTTTACGCTAATGTTGGTAAACTGAGCAACAAGGGTATTGAAGTAGTCCTTAACGCCAGCCCTGTAACTAACAGCAACGTTAACTGGACTACAGGATTTAATCTGGCCCATAACGTCAACAAGATCCTTACACTTTCTGACAGTCAATTTAAAATCGACAATCAACTGATTGTACAACCTGATGGACAGGGACAAAGCGGAGCAACACTGCAGATTCAGGCTGCGGGACAAGCAATCGGCACGTTCTATACCTTTAAATATGCAGGTAAAGATGCCAACGGTGTTTCTCAGTACTATGATGCCGCAGGAAACATCAAAACTCAGGGGCTCCTGCACAAAACTGACTATTATATGCTAGGCAATGCACAACCTAAAGCATTAATTGGATGGACCAATAACGTAAGGTACAAGAATTTCGACCTGAATATTTTCATGAGAGGAGTTTTTGGTAATAAGATTATGAATGTGACCAGGGCCGACTTGTTCCGTCCAAATACGGCACAGTTTACCAATATACCGGTTGAGGTAGCGAATGAATCAACAGCCGATTTCAATTCGTACAAATATTCCAGCCGTTTTATTGAGGATGGTAGTTACCTGCGTTTAGACAATGCAACCCTGGGTTACACCTTTAAAAAAGGAATTGTTCCTGGCGTAAGTTCGCTACGTCTGTATACAACTGCAAACAACTTGTTTGTGATCACCGGATATAAAGGAATTGATCCTGAGATCAACCAGGGAGGTTTGGCACCGGGTGTAGATACCAACAACTTTTATCCAAAAACCAGAACCTTCCTGTTCGGTTTAAATGTATCATTTAATTAATCCATAAGAAGATGAAAAATCTTATCAATATAGCTGCAGGGGCAATTTTATCATTAACGATACTTCCATCCTGTCATAAACTGGATTTAGAAGTAAAGACGCACACTACACCTGCGACGTTCCCACAAACAGAACAACATTTCGTACAGCTCACCGGGCAGGTTTACGTGCAGTTACGTCAGAACTTTTCCACAGATTATTTCTTTTTACAATCGCTGAGTACAGACGAATCCATCATGCCTGCAAGAGGAGGAAACTGGTATGATGGTGGTCGCTATGAGCAACACCATAAACATACCTGGGACAGAGATAATGGACATGTTAACAGTGGCTGGAATTGGCTTTCGAGCACAATCAGTAAAGCTAACCAGAGCTTATTTCTGCTTAAAGATGCGCCAGAATCTACAGCAAAAAAAACAGCGATTGCAGAATTGCGGGCCACACGTGCCCTGGCATTTTTCATGATGATGGATCTTTGGGGAAATATACCTATTGTGACCACCTTTGGAGAAACCACGCCGCCTGATACCAAACCAAGAGCCGAAGTTTTCAACTTCATTGAAGCAGAGCTTAAGGAAGTACTACCTGATTTGAGCTCAGTAGTCGGTGCTCCAACTTATGGCAGGCCTAATAAATATACGGCTTATGCTTTGCTCGCAAAAATGTACATAAATGCAGAAGTCTATACAGGCACTCAGCGTTACAACGATGCAGTTGCTATGTGCGATTCTATCATCACCGCAACAGGTACACCTTATTCATTGGAAAGCGATTACCGTAAAATGTTTTTTATAGACAACGGGCCTCAAATTAAGGAGTTTATTTTTGCCCTTCCTTTTGATCCTGGGTTCAGTAATGGCTATATGTTTTATTCGCGATATTCCCTGCCGCGTTCTTTGCAGAAAAAGTTTAGTCTTAAGCATACCCCAAGTGCGCCAATGAGCACTTTACCGGAATATTATGCAAACTTTAATGATCCGAATGACAAGCGAAATGGACAATGGATTAAAGGTCTTCAATACTATAATGATGGGACGCCTGTAACTGTAGCAACTACTAAAAAAGGATACGATCAGTTTTACACGGGAGCCGATGCTGGTGCGCCTTATACCTATCATGTTAACATTACTCCTGATATTGTATTGAGAGATGCCGCCAGGCCTTATGATGCAGGGAATGATGAAATTGCATGGAACATGGGCTACCGCAATAATAAATTCTACTGCGATAGTACTTCATCTAACAGAAACCAGAACAATGACGTGCCTATTTTCAGGTATTCCGATATTTTGCTGATGAAAGCGGAGGCTATCCTTCGTGGTGCTACTCCAACACAAGGACACACAGCGTTAAGTTTAGTAAACCAACTTCGTGCTGTGCGCACTACCTCAGCACCATGGACAACCATAACTCTGGAAGACCTTTACAAGGAGCGTTGCAGAGAAATGGCATGGGAATGCTGGCATCGTAATGACATGATCCGATTCGGAAAATACGAAGGTACATGGGGTTTTAAAACCAATAGTGATGTACGCAGACGGCTAATGCCTATCCCGAATGGTGCTATGGTATTAAACCCAAAACTGGTTCAAAATCCAGGCTATAATTAATTCATTCTGTTTTTTTTAATCTCCGGGCATTTGCGCCCGGAGATTTTTATTGGCTATATTTATTTAATGGGAAAGCCTGCTATCATTTTTTCATCAGTTTGCTTGGTGTTATCGTGCCTTTGTTCAGCCTCTGGCCAAACACTTATAAAAGACAGCAGCTATTTAGCTTCGCCCTCTAAAGCTTTAATTAAAGACCCAACGGCTCTCAATTTCATTGCTATGGGCGACTGGGGGCGCAATGGGGCAGACCATCAGAAAGAAGTGGCTAAACAGATGGGTAAAACTGCCTCAGAAGTGAGAGCGCAGTTTATTGTAGCAACCGGTGACAATTTCTACCCAAGCGGTGTTATCAGCAAATCAGACCCTCTTTTTAAGTATTCCTTCGAAGATATTTATACCGATTTTTCATTGCAGTGGGACTGGTATTTAGTTTTAGGAAACCATGATTATAAATCAAACCCTGATGCGCAGGTAGAATATTCTTCGATTAGCAGGCGCTGGAAAATGCCCGCCAGGTACTATTCAAAAACATTTAATATTAATAACGACCCAGCTCAGCAGGTATTAATGCTTTTCATTGATACCAATCCGCTAATTCCCGAGTTCTATAAAAACGCTGAGTATGGCCCGAATGTAAAGGGGCAGGACACCACCAAACAGAAACGCTGGATAGAAAAAACATTGAAAGAAGCTCCAGCTTCTGTTAAATGGAAAGTTGTTGTAGGGCATCATCCTATGTATACCGGTGGGAGTCGTACGATTGGATACGATACAAAAGCCATCCGCAATTCGCTTAAGGCAGTTTTTGACAAATATGCTGTAGATGTATACCTTACAGGGCACGAGCACAGCCTGCAATACATTAAGCCACCGGGTACAACACATCACTTTATTTCTGGCGCAGCCTCAGAAAAGACTCCGGCTAGGCTAGTAGATTATAGTAGAATGGCTGCATCTGATTATGGCTTCATGCTGTTTTCTGTAAAGGAGAACTATTTGCGGGTGCAAACCATAAACGATGAGGGTAAAATTCTTTATAGTACCGAAATAAAAAAATAGGGCTAAAGTTCAAAAGACATTCTTAATCATTAATCCCATGATTGAATCGCAAGTTGTTGCTACTCCTGCCGCTGTCAACACCTCAAAAAAAAGCCCAAGGCTATTATCCCTTGATGCATTGCGGGGTTTTGACATGTTCTGGATAATAAGCGGCGAGGAGATATTTCATGGAATGGCTAATGTTGTAAAAGATAAATACGCTTTAGCACGCAACCCTGAAAACTGGCAGATTGCCACCAATGCTGATTTAAGTTTCATCGAACGAATTGCAGTCGGAATCAGCAATCAGCTTCATCACACACTTTGGAACGGCTTTACTTTTTACGACCTGATTTTCCCGCTCTTTATTTTCATTTCCGGAGTTTCAATGCCTTATTCCTACTCAAGGTATTTATCGGGCTTGGGAGGGGATGAAGCCAAATATCAAATTTATAAATCACTTGTTAAACGCACACTTATATTAATCCTCTTTGGGATGATTGTAAACGGGTTATTTAAATTCCAGGGATATGAAAACACTCGTTTTGCCAGCGTGCTAGGGCGAATTGCTTTAGCTTGCTTTTTTGCAGCCCTGATTTATTTAAACAGCTCCCTAAAAAAGCAGGTTATCTGGTTCATTGCTATCCTAACGGGATATTGGGCATTGATGGTGCTCGTACCGGTGCCGGGGCATGGCGCAGGAATTTTAACTCCTGGCGAAAATCTCGCTGCATATATCGACCAGCAGTTTCTCCCAGGTAAGCTGCATCGCAAAGTCTACGATCCAGAAGGATTGTTATCAACCATTCCGGCAATAGCCACTGCATTGCTAGGCATATTTACCGGCCAATTTTTAAGATGGGAAACCACGCAGCAATGGAACCCATCCAAAAAGATGATTGTCATGCTGGGCGCTTCTTTGCTGCTTATTTTGTTAGGGTTAGCCTGGGATACAGTTTTTCCTATAAATAAAAACATGTGGACAAGCTCTTTTGTCCTTTATGCCGGCGGTTGGAGCTTGCTTTTATTTGCTGCTTTTTACGGGATTATCGACGTTGCCGGATATAACAAATGGTGCCAGCCTTTTATTTGGATCGGCACAAATTCTATACTGATTTATATAGCTGCACATGGCTTGATCAATTTCGAATCAACCTCGCAGTTTTTATTCGCTGGCTTAACAAGTAGCGCTTCCGAAGCCTGGCAGCATGTATGGATTTGGACCGGGGTACTTCTTATTCAGCTGCTGCTGTTACGTTTCCTCTATCAAAAGAAAATATTCTTAAAAATATGATTAGTAATTATTTAAATTAAGCAACATAAACTAAAACTAACCAATGAAACAATTACAAACCGCAGACTATATTGTCTTTTTCGTTTATTTTGTTGCCATAGCCATCTACGGCTATTATGTCTATCATAAAAAGAAATCGAAGGAACTTAGCTCAAAAGATTTCTTTCTTGCCGAGGGTTCACTTACCTGGTGGGCAATCGGAGCATCGCTTATAGCATCCAATATCTCTGCAGAGCATTTTATAGGAATGTCCGGCTCGGGATTTGCTCTAGGGCTTGCCATAGCATCCTACGAATGGATGGCCGCAGCAACTTTAATTATCGTCGCTGTTTTTATCATCCCGGTGTACCTGAAAAACAAAATCTACACCATGCCGCAGTTCCTTTCCAAGCGGTATAACGACAATGTGAGCACCGTTATGGCAGTATTTTGGCTATTGGTGTATGTGTTTGTAAATCTTACCTCTATCATTTACCTGGGAGCCCTGGCTATATCATCTATATCATCTGTAAGTTTCGAGGCTTGTATAGCGGGCTTGTGCATCTTCTCTATGATAGTAACCCTTGGCGGGATGAAGGTAATAGGTTATACAGATGTTGTACAGGTTCTGGTATTGATTATTGGAGGGTTGATAACAACTTACCTGGCATTAACCTTATTGTCAGAGAAATTCGGTTTTGGAGAGGACATTTTTCAAGGGCTTGCCGTACTTCGCCAGGAAGCACCATCGCATTTCCACATGATCTTCGATTCATCAAATAAATACTACAAAGAACTGCCAGGCACTTCGGTAATTATTGGCGGTATGCTCATTAACAACCTGGCTTACTGGGGCTGTAACCAATATATCGTTCAGCGAGCTTTAGGTGCCGATTTGAAAACTGCACGTCAGGGGATATTATTTGCAGCATTTCTAAAGTTACTGGTTCCGGTGATTGCAGTGCTTCCCGGCATTGTTATGTACGTTTTGCATAGCAAAGGAATGTTTCAGGCAGAAATGACAGAAGGGGGAGTAGTTAAGCCCGACCATGCTTATCCAACCCTTATGAATTTGCTTCCTCCGGGATTAAAAGGAATCGCCTTTGCTGCGCTTACAGCAGCCATAGTAGCTTCACTTGCCGGAAAAGCTAACAGTATCTCTACGATCTTCTCCCTTGATATTTATAAAAAGTATTTCGATAAAGAAGCCAGTGATAAAAAAATGGTTTTAGTTGGCCGCTGGGCTGTGGTGGTTTCTATGCTTATTGCGGCTTTGGTAACACCAGCCTTAAAATCGCTTGATCAGGCTTATCAATTTATTCAGGAATATGTGGGTTTTGTTTCTCCAGGTGTATTGGCAATCTTTCTTCTGGGATTTTACTGGAAACGCACTACGGCGGCGGCAGCTATGGCCGGAGCCTTACTCACCATTCCGCTTTCAACTGTGTTGAAGTTCCTTCCGGTTTGGACCAATGGTGCTTTCCCTGATTATGCCTTCCTGGATAGAATGACCATAGATTTTGTGGTGATTGTTCTTGTAATGGTTGGTATTAGCCTGGCTAAAAAGAAAGAATCATCCGAAGTGGAATCCATTAGTGTAGATACTTCCATGTTTCGCATTAACCCAAGTTTTGCCTTAGGATCTGTTTTGATAACCGGAATTTTAACAGCCTTATATACAGTCTACTGGTAGCCTTTTATGAAATTAAAGTATTATCTAAGTGTTTTTACCCTGCTGGCAGCTTTCGCCGGGCAGGCACAAACGCAACCCGCGTACACAGAACTGGTAAAAAGAATATTACCAGGCCGGGCAGCATCTTTTGTGATTGAAAGTATTCCGACAGCAAAGAATCTGGATGTTTTTGAGATTGAAAGCCGAAATAACAAGATTGTACTGAGAGGAAATAATGGCGTTGCTGTGGCTTCTGCACTCTATTACTATCTAACGGAATATTGCCATTGCCAAATCACCTGGAATGGAACCAATTTGAATTTACCCACGGTTCTGCCAAAAGTGCAAACAAAAGTGCATAAAGAAACGCCGTATGAATATCGTTACTATCTCAACTACTGCACTTTCAACTATAGTATGAGCTGGTGGGATTGGCCTCGCTGGGAGAAGGAAATCGACTGGATGGCTCTTCACGGAATAAATATGCCTTTGGCGATTACCGGCGAGGAATATACCTGGTATTTGGTTTACAAGGAATTAGGATTCAGTGATGATGACCTGAAAGGCTTCTTTACCGGCCCTTCTTATTTTTCATGGTTCTGGATGGGAAATATTGATGGATGGGGTGGTCCGCTGCCTCTAAGCTGGATGAAAAGCCATTTTGAACTTCAAAAGAAAATCCTGCAAAGAGAGCGTGCTTTAGGAATGAAGCCTGTGTTGCCAGCCTTTACCGGACACGTGCCGGCTTCGTTCAAAACGAAATTTCCCCAGGCAAAACTAAAGGCAACTAACTGGACGAACGGTTTCGCCGATACCTATATACTGGATTCGGAAGACCCGATGTTTGCCCGCATAGGTAAACTATTTTTAGAAAAGCAAACTAGCTTGTTAGGCACCGATCATTTGTACTCAGCCGATACTTTTAATGAAAATGAGCCACCGTCAGACGAGCCGGAGTTTCTGAGCAAGCTAAGTGCCCGCGTTTACGAAGGGATGCGCCAGGCGGATACCGCTGCCGTTTGGGTAATGCAGGGCTGGTTGTTCTACAGCGACCGCAAGTTTTGGAAGGAGCCTCAAACGGAAGCTTTGCTAAAAGCTGTTCCCAACGATAAAATGATTCTGCTCGATCTGGCTACTGAAATTGAGCCCGTATGGAAACGTACAAGCGCCTTTTATGGTAAGCCATGGATTTGGAATATGCTGCATAATTTTGGTGGCAATACCAATCTTTTTGGGCGAATGGAAACTGTGGCTCAGGAACCGTCAAAAGCTCTTAACGATCCTAAAAGTGGAAATCTGAAAGGCATCGGCTTAACGATGGAAGGCATTGAACAAAATCCGGTTCTGTATGAATTGATGATGGACAATACCTGGCGGAGGGATGCCATCAATTTGGATGAATGGCTACCTAAATTTGTGCGCAACCGTTACGGAAAGAAAAATACAGAAGCAGAAAAAGCCTGGGAAATCCTTCGGAGGACGGTATTCACAGTGCCTGCGGATAAGTACATTCGAGATGGAGCCGAGTCAATCATTCAGGCAAGGCCGACTGCGGACAGCTCCAGCAGATGGGCAAAAACCAAGCTAAACTATAACCCTCAGGAAATACTGCCTGCCTGGGATGCCATGATAAAAGCTTCAGCGGACCTGAAAAACAGTGATGGGTTTCAATACGATCTAGTTGATTTAACCAGGCAAGTATTGGCTAACTATGCTTCACCAGTGCAACGAAAATTTGTTCTGGCATATCAGCAAAAAGACATCGCATCATTCAAAAAGTACAGTAAGCAATTTATCGAATTGATACAGGACATGGATGCCCTGCTGGCAACGCGCAAAGACTTTATGCTAGGCCCCTGGGTAGCTGATGCAAGGCGCTGGGGTACAAACGAAGCCGAAAAAGCCCTGTATGAAATGAATGCCAAAGACCTGATCACCCTTTGGGGAGATAAAGATTGTCCTCTAAACGAATATGCTTGCCGCCAATGGAGCGGCTTGCTGAATGACTTTTACAAACCTCGATGGGAACGCTATTTCTCTAAAGCAATTATCTCGATGGAATCAGGTAAAGAACTGGACATGAATGCCTTTACTAAGGAAATTAAGGAATGGGAATGGAAGTGGGTTAATACCCGAAAAGACTACCCGGTAAGCCCAAAAGGCAATTCAGTAGAGGAGGCAAAAAGGCTTTATCAGAAATACCGGACGCTAGTGGGAGGATAAGTGTGTTGATGCGTGCGGATACCAATGCTATCAAGTTAAGGCGTTTGTCATCGTGTGAGAGCGTTTCTCTCCCTCTGGGCTGCTGTGTACACAAGTCTTTGTATTTAGGCATCTGTATGGAGGGTATTTGAAATAGGCAGAAATCTTGATTCGGAGGAGGTGCATTGCGAAGTGCCTGGGTAGAAATTCCCTTATCAGCGGGGCAGCGAATAAGGAAGGTGTATCGTCGGGTTTTCTGAAGCGATGAGATGTGCGGTAAGGGAAAGGCCGGCGCAGCACCGTGCGGCTGATAAGGGAATTTGCGCAGAGGGATGTGCGAAAAAAGGCACCTCGCAAGGCACAAGATTTTTGTTTCTTTTCATCGAATGGAAAAGAAAAAGAAAGAAATTGTAACGTACGGGCTTAATTATAAGGCAGATACAGGAGCCAAAAAGAGATGTACTTTACTCTTTAAACATATAATAAACATCATGCTTAAAAATATTCTTATAATGGTTTATTTACAGATATCATTCCTTGCTGGCTATTCGCAGCAAAAGGAATTTGATATAACAAACTTCGGGGCAAAGCCAGATGGAGTAACAAATAATGTGGCTGCCATACAGAGGGCAATTGATGCAGCTGCCAGCTCTGGCGGAGGCAAAGTAATTATCCCCCGGGGAAGATTTTTAAGCGGAGTAATCCGCCTACGCTCAAATGTAGAACTGAACATCCATGAAGAGGCGGTTTTATTAGCCAGCACCAACAGGGCAGATTATGGCCCCAGCCTCAAAGCTTCGGCATTCATTGTTGCAGATAAAGAAAAAAACGTCGCTATAACAGGAAAAGGATTAATTGATGGCCAATGCGATTTACTGATTGAAGATATCTACAGAAAGCTGATCTCCGGCGAGTTATACGATGATGAATGGAAAGAGTATAATCCCTGGCATCAACGCAGGCCAAGCGAAAACAATCGGCCCCGCATGGTTGAGTTGAGCAATTGTGATGGAGTAACCATTAAAAATGTGCGCATGCAGAATGCCACGGCCTGGGTTCAGAATTACAGGAACTGCAGCAATATAGTAATAGACAGCATTTCTGTTTTCAGCAATACCTTTTTAAATAACGACGGTATCGACCTGGTGGATTGCCGTAAAGCCAGAATTACCAACTGTTTTGTAAATGCTGCTGATGATGGCATCTGCTTAAAATCACACAATCGAAATAGCCGTTGCGAAGATGTCTACATTGCGGATTGCAAAGTACGTTCCAGCGCCAGCGCCATTAAGCTTGGCACTGCTTCGAGAGGAGGTTTTAAAAACATCACCATTAAGAATATTTCAGTATATGATACTTTTCGTTCAGCCATTGCCATTGAAGCAGTTGATGGTGGTATCATCGAGAATATTGATGTACGAAACATCAATGCGGTGAATACCGGCAACGCAATTTTTATCCGGTTAGGGCACCGCAACAAAGATGAGGTTTACAGCCAACTGCGAAATGTCTACATCGGCGATATAAAGGTGCAGGTGCCTACAGCAAAACCAGACAAAGGTTATCCAATGGAAGGCCCGGAACTCAGGTATCCATCTACACAGAAAACTGATACCACAATTCAATATTCAGGAAAAGCCCCCTGGCATACCTATTCCTTTGATACAATTTCGGCCTTGGTTCCTCATCATACATTTCCCTCCTCAATCACGGGTTTGCCCGGGAATTATGTAGAAAATGTTACGCTTGAAGATATTGAGATCATCTACGAAGGTTATCCCGCTAAGAAAATGGCGAAGTATTCCGCCCCATCGCTTAAAGATGTTCCGGAAGTACCGGATTCCTATCCCGAGTTTTCAATGTTTGGAGAACTGCCTGCGTGGGGGCTATATGTACGCCACGTAAAGGGACTGAAGTTGAAAAACGTAAGCCTGAAAGTAAGAAACAGCGATGCACGATCAGCTTGTGTATTTGATGATGCAGAGGGATTGGTTCTGGACGATGTATCAATTCCTAATTATCAGCAATTACCAGTTATTATTTTGAATAAAGTAAAAGATCCGGTGATTACGAAATTGAATTTGCCGGTTGATAAGGGAAAGGCAGTGAAAGTGCAATAAGATTATGACCTGTTCATTTTTAACACTCTTGCATTGGGCGTTTTGTCATCTCGACGATAGGAGAGATCCTAGGTATTATGCATATAAAGCGCTTTAAGTTTTCTCCTTGCGTCGAAATGACAAAGCGGGTTAGCCTGCATATCGCCCGAATGTCATCTCTATATTTTCTTTGCGAAAAACCTCCTTCGTCGAGACAAAGCTGGTTAACCTATATAGCGAGATGTTTGTCAATACATTTCGCCATTTAAACAAATTAAAAAGACATGTCAATTTCAAAACTATATATCCTTATTCTCGCGGCAGCAACCGCCTTACCGCTTAATACCATAGCGGGAAAGAGAATCGATAGCCTTGGCAAAGCGCCAGTTCCGGCGGAAATAGAAAACCCGGAGCTTCTAGGCATCAACAAAATCAAGGCACATGCCACGTTAATGCCTTATGGCAATTTGGAGGAGGCGCTTGCAGGGAAACGTCATTCGTCATCCTATGCCCGTAGCCTGAATGGCTCCTGGAAATTTAATTGGGTCGCCTGGCCTCAGGACCGGCCGGAGGATTTCTATAAAACCAACTTCGATGTTTCAGGCTGGAAGGATATTGAAGTACCTTCAAACTGGCAGATTAAGGGTTACGGAACGCCTTTTTATCGAAATATTGGTTATACTTTCCAAAAGGATTTCCCAAGAGTGATGAGCGCTCCACCGACGAATTATACGGCCCACAAAGAGAGGAATCCCGTTGGAAGCTATCGCCGAAACTTCACATTGCCTGCTAATTGGAAAGGAGGGCGCATCTTTTTAACCTTTGATGGGGTAGATGCCGGTTTCTTTTTATGGATAAACGGGAAGAAAGTAGGCTACAGCGTAAACAGCCGCAATGCCGCAGAATTTGATGTGTCTTCCTTTGTAAAGCCTGGCGAAAACATGGTAGCTGTTGAAGTGTATCAATATACTTCCGGAAGTTACCTTGAGGACCAGGACATGTGGCGCTTAAGCGGCATTTTCAGAAATGTCACTTTGTGGAGAGTTCCAGAGCAGCACATACGCGATTTCTTTATCAAAACAGATTTAGACGAAAACTACAAAAACGCAACAGCCCAGATCTCTGCAAGTATCATTAATTACGCAAGCAAATCTGCTGATCAGCAATTGATAGCCAATATTTATGATGGAAGTAAAGTGATTGCTTCAGCCCAGGCAAATATTAAAGGCTTAAAAACCAATCAGGAACAAACTTTAAGCTTGAATATTCCTGTAGAAAATCCGCGTAAATGGACTGCCGAAACTCCTCATCTGTACACCTGCATTTTGCAACTAAAGGATGCAAAGGGAGTTACAGAGATTCTTTCGCAACGCATTGGCTTTCGCGAAATTGAGATCAAAGGCAGGTTATTTATGGTCAATGGAGTGCCAATAAAATTAAAAGGGGTGAACCGTCACGAAAACTGGCCAGAGGTAGGGCATGCAATCACTGAAGCACAAATGATTAGAGATATTGAAGTGATTAAGCAGGGGAACTGTAACCATGTACGTACCAGTCACTATCCAAATGATCCGCGTTGGTACGAGCTCTGCGACGAGTATGGTTTGTACCTGGTGTCTGAAGCAAATGCTGAATGCCATGGCTTGATGGACCGCTTCAACGATGAGCCTTTAATGAAAGCTGCCATTATTGACCGCAATGTGGCGAATGTAGAAAGCTTTAAAAATCATCCATCTATTATCATCTGGTCTTTGGGGAATGAATGCGGAACAGGAGGTGGCAATTTCAGGGCTGCTTTGGATGTAGTTAAGAAACTCGATAATACGCGCCCCACTCATTACGAAGGTTTCTCTCGAGATAAAACTAATCCGGCTGATATCGACAGTAAAATGTATTCGCCGATAATCCCGTATGAAAATCCCAGCTGGAAACAGAAATTACTGGCTTCGGTGGAAATAATTGCTGCTGATACTAGCTTGAAAAAGCCATTTTACCTTTGCGAATTTGCCCACGCAATGTTCAACTCGATGGGCTCATTGAAGGAGTATGGTGACTTGTTCGACAAGTACCCAAGTATTTTTGGCGGTGCCATCTGGGAGTTTCAGGATCAGGGAATTTATAACAGGCGAAATCCAAACCATCCTATATTAGCCTATGGTGGCGGCTTTGGTGAATTTCCTAATGACCATTATTTTATTCATAAAGGTGTGGTAAACTCAGAACGGCAGCCAAAGCCACATTATCCGGAAATGAAACATGTTTTTCAATGGATTGGCGTTAACGCTATTGATCTTAACAAGGGAATCGTTTCTGTTCGTAATAAATATCAGTTCATCAGCCTGGATGGCTTTGATGCTGAATGGGAGCTTTCAAAAAACGGAATTAAAGAAGCCTCTGGAACCATTAATGTAAAAGGCATAGCCCCCTTTGAACAAAAGCAATATAATATCCCTTATAATACTGGATTAGAACCAGGTGCGACATATCATTTACGTTTATCCTTTAAGCTGAATCACGACGAAAAATGGGCAAAAAAAGGTTATGAGTTAGCCTGGCAACAGTTTGAATTGCCGGTAAAAGCTTCTCTCACTAAATCAAACTCACCGCTGCCACCATTGTCTCTAAGTAATAAAAAGGACCTGATCACTGTTAAGGGAACCGGTTTTAAAGTGGTATTGAATAAAGCGACAGGATTGATTAGTGAATTATCATCCGATGGAAATAACTTATTGAAAACCAATGGTGGGCCAGCTTTACATTTATGGAGAGCTCCACATCAACAGGACGACCTTTATGCAGATAAACAGTGGGATGAATTTGGTATTAAGAATCTTGTCTGGAAGCCAGTATCAGTTGTAGCGAACAAGCTTTCACCGGGTTCGGTTAAAATTTCTGCGGAACTTAAAGGCGAAGGAAAAAACAAGTTTAGCATCAACCATAAGGTGACTTATATTATTAATGGCGATGGTAGCATTAAGGTAGAAAATGATGTAAAATGCAGTGATTCAACCATGGTGCTGGCTCGGATGGGAGTGAGGCTATTACTTGATAAAAAATACAATCAGTTTAGTTACTTCGGCAGAGGGCCTTTCGAAAACTACTCCGACCGAAAAAGTGGTTCGGACGTGGGAATCTATAAAAGTACAGTAGCTGAACAATTAACGCCATATGAGAAACC
>CBIHNR010000034.1:0-34764 GCA_966211215.1 uncultured Pedobacter sp. | reverse complement strand
AAAGATACCGATCGGGGTGTAGCGTAGCCCGGTATCGCGCCACATTTGGGATGTGGAGGTCGTAGGTTCGAATCCTGCCACCCCGACTTAAAAAGATTCAAATCTTGCTAAAAAGCCCTTAATTATATTAATTAAGGGCTTTTCTGTTTCTATTTCAGCCCAATTATTTTTAGTCGATTGTACATTAGTAGCAAATATTAAGCTTGGCGTCTATGTTAGTTTTGACTCCTTTTTAGCCGTTCAATCTTTTCTTTAGTCAAGCCTGTTAATTCTATTATCTCATCGTCAGAATAATTTTTTAACAAGGCTTTCTTTGCTATTTCTATAGCCTTTTCTTCCTTGGCTGTATCCAAAGAATTCTTTAAATCCCTATAGTATTTTAAGCTATCTTCATAAGATTGGATTTGCTCAGGAGTAAATTTGGCTATTTCAGCGGTTTCGAATAGTTTTTCAAATATCTTTTCTCTTAATTTATCAGGCACTTTATCAAGTCTATTCAGATTTCGTATAACATAAAGCCATTTATCAAACCTTGTTTCCAATTCATCAACAGACTTATTGAATTTTGGCATTTCAAGATAGATGAAAAGTTAGCTTATCATAAAATATTTCAAAAGTGTTGGTGTCTGTTAATTTAACGTCATACCGGAACTTTTTTGGATCATTTTTGTCATCATCAAATACGAAATCAAGAATAGCTATGGTATAAACTGCTTTCAACTCATAGTTCCAGTCAGCGCGTTTCGCTTGTTCACGAATTGGAAATGTGGAATAGTAAACAGTGCGGTCTTTAAAAAAATTTTGTTTAGTTTTTTGGAGTTCAACAATAAACTTTTCGCCTTTTTCATTTTCACAATAAAGGTCAAAAATAGCTTTCCGATCAACTTCACTTGTTCCTAAATTTTCATTTTTCAAGTAGGTAAGTTCTTTAATTTCGCCTTGCTCTTCTTTTAATAAAACATTTAAAAAGTCAAGAAGCAGGTCTTTATTTGCTCTTCGCCAAAAAGCTTTTTAAACCCATAATCCGTGAAAGGATTAATATATTTCTCTGCAAATTCAGCCATCGTTTATATCTTCTATCCAAAAATACAAATTTCAAAAGTCGGGTTTGATTCCTGATAAGAGAAATCTCTTTAAAAAGAGATCAATATAATTCAATATAATTGTCGCCCAAATCCAGACTGTGGATTCCAGGTAACGTTTTCTGAGAATTGATACACTTCACTTATCGAAATAAATCCAGGCATAAACTAAATCCAATATAAACTTAAACGGTAAAATTTAGCAGCCCTGATTTTTCTGCAAGACAGTATAGGTACGGCAAACAACTCAATGCCCAGGTTACACGCCGCAACTAGTCGTAAATGCCGAAGCAGAATTTATTGGTTCTGATGAATCTACGGTTAAAAGATCCATAAACAACGCCTTGGGCGATGTTGCCACACCTCTTCAAGCCTTAAAGGAAGAATAGAAGGCGGAAGATGGTGGTAGATTATCAAACGAAAGGCGAATTCAAAGATGCTGAACTCGTAATTGCCATTGTTCAAAAACAAGCTGTGGGAGAGATTAAGAATGGTGAAAATGCAGGCCGCACATTGTTTCATGTTCAAATTGTAAAAAGGCTTCTTTCTTTCGACATCAGTTCCGGAAAAAGCCTGACTATCAAATTGGAAATCATTAAATATAAGCGGCAAGGCTATAATGAAATAAGGTGAACGCAATATTTCGCAAAGGCGAAGTGTATTTATCAAAACGCCTTTGCGATCACTTTGAATCTTGTAACGCGCAGATACCAACACGCCTGTTTGTCAAATCTGTTTTAATTAAGGCGTTTTCATCTTACTGTTTCTCGGATCATCACTCGCTTTTATGTAAGTTATTGCGAATGGACCCATCCCGTGTATCTGAACGGTTACAGGAGTTTTTGAGAATGCGTAGTGGACACTTCTGGCTGGCATCCTGGCAAAATCGCCTTCATTCAACCTGGTTGCCTTTTCTTTATTAAAGGTTTCCTGCATACCCATATATAAAGTGCCTTTAACAACGGTTATATTTTCATCTGTAGGATGCCAGTGTGGTTTAACCGTATAATTAGCCGGGAGCATTAGGCGAATGGTAAAAGTTCCTTCTTTTGAAGGGTCTCCAGAAAGAACTGCCACTTTAGCGCCAGCGGGTAAGCCAGGGGGAGCATTCATCCACATCAGTTTTGCTGCACGCATCATTACATGGCTCATACTGTCTGCATGCATTGGCATTGTTTTCGGCTTTGCCTGCGCTAATAACAGGCTACTATCTCCTGCCATAAACAGGAATAATATTATTTTAATTAACACTTTCATTTAGCCTCCTTTTTAAATATTTAGTGAATCAAAATCTACCTAAGTAACTTCGGATATTAGTCATTGTTTTGCTTAAGTGTGCTTCGTTAATCGATTGGTAATCAGTGAGTAGGTATTTGTGAAAATTGCGAAAATGTGGAAATACTGAGGTTGAAAATAAGTAACACCGCAGGGTTTTTGCAGCGTGACAAATGCTGATTTTATTAATCTGCGCCATTTCGTGCAATTAATCGGCCATTTATTAAAACAAATACCGGAATCAGGGAGATTACATCGAATAAGTATTTTTAAAATGCTTACATGAGCTGGTGTCAATGGTGTAGCTAAACGATGTATCTGTGATAAAAATCTGTCTTTTTCTAAGAAAGGTTAACATTTACTCCCTATATATTAAGATCAGTACCCTACCCAAAGGAAATCCTCTGGTAATTTTGAGCTACGGATGAAATTCTGATCGCCACATTATTCTAGATGCTGATGAATTTCCATTTTGTTTTTAAATCCGGCTAAGGATTTAAGAAAATCTAACCATTGTAAAAAATGAAAATATTGAAAAGCATTGCCCTTTTGCTTGCTGTGATTGTATTCGCTGCCATGGAATCTCATGCGCAGTTACCTGCTCAGGTTAAAGTTGAGGAGGGATGGGTACAGGGAACTGCTGAAAATGGCTTAACTATATTTCGTGGAATCCCTTTTGCGGCTCCGCCCATTGGTTCTTTAAGGTGGAAAGCTCCGCAGCCAGTTAAAAAATGGGATGGAGTAAAGCAGGCTTTTCATTTTGCAGCCTCACCGATGCAAGGAGGTAATCCACCTTCCGGAAAAAGCGAGGACTGCCTATACCTGAATGTATGGACTCCCGCAAAATCAAAGAATGAACATTTACCTGTCATGGTTTGGATTTATGGCGGAGGGTTCAGTTCCGGGTCAACCGCCGAACCTTGGTTTGACGGAATGAAACTGGCACAAAAGGGCGTTGTTTTTGTCAGCATTGCATACCGTGTAGGGCCGCTTGGATTTTTGGCTCATCCCGAGTTGAGTAAGGAGGGGCCTAATCACGCATCTGGTAACTATGGTTTACTCGACCAGATTGCAGGGCTAAAATGGCTGCAGAAAAACATCGCAGCTTTTGGTGGTGATCCCAAAAAAGTAACCATTTTCGGCGAATCGGCAGGAGGGATCTCTGTAAGTATGCTGTGTGCTTCACCCCTTGCTAAAGGACTTTTCCGGGGAGCAATTTCACAAAGTGGTGGATCTTTTGGCCCTGTAAGCACTACAACCTACCCCGGCGAAAATATGAAGACACTGAAACAGGCTGAAAGCGAGGGGCTTAATTATGCAGCAAAAGCCGGGGCAAGTTCATTAGACGAACTTAGAAAAATGGAGGTTGACAAGCTGCCCATCGGTTGGGGCGTTGGCAGTTCATGGCCTGTAGTGGATGGATACGTGATTCCGGATGTTCAATATAAATTATACCAGGAGGGCAAGTACAATGATGTGCCGGTACTTATTGGTTACAATTCCGATGAAGGACTGTTCTTCTCTACGGGAAAGACCGCTCAGGAACGCATTGATGCGGTAAAAGCACGTTATGGCAAATTTGCCGAGGATTTGATTAAGGCATACCCCCTTGGTGAGAATTCTGTCTCAAGGTCAGCGCGGAACCTAATGCGGGATGCTGCGTTTGGATGGCACAACTGGACATGGGCAAGGCTTCAGTCAAGAACAGGCAAATCGAAGGTGTTTTACTATTTCTTTGACCAACACCCTGATTACCCTGAAGGTTCTTCCGAGTATGGGCACGGGTCGTCCCACGCACAGGATGTTTCCTATGTTTTTCAGCATTTAGATCCGTCGGACCCAAAAATTTCCAAATCAGACCTGGAGATCTCCACCGCGATGGGAAATTACTGGATAAACTTTGTGAAATACGGTAATCCTAATGGTAAAAAGCTTCCCCTGTGGCCTGCGTTTACCGCTTATCAACCAACTGTTATGTATTTCGCTAAAATACCCCATGTCGGGCCGGTTCCAGATGAGAAATCACTAGAGGTATTGGATCAATATTTTAAATGGCGGCTTGGCTTGGATGGGAAAGGCATAACCACCCCCTTTAATTCCCCCGCCAGCGGGGGACACTAGGCGCTTTAACCTGTATAATGCTTTAATAAACTGGTAAGATGTACATCATTAATAATCTGCACAAAGCTTGAAGAGCCAACACCGGGAGTTCTCCGTGGTTGGTGTCCCCACCAACCACTTAACTTAATAGCATTGATCCCTCTCCTCGAGGAGAATGCAGGGTACACAGTTTTAATTTAGGGAATGATGAATTTGAACACGAATTAATTGAACAACAATTTTTATAAACCACACACATATTTAGACAAATGATGATAGTTAGAGTGCCCATATTATCCCTGCTAAGGAATAATATGAGTCAAATTAATTCCCTTAACCGCCGCGGCTATTTTTATCCCAAAGTGTTAACAGTAGTAATTTTGCTTCTAACAGGTTGCATTTTAGGCCATGCTCAAAATCTCGGTAGTACAGAGCGAAAACAATTATTTGACAATGATTGGAAATTTATCTTGGGGG
Source organism: uncultured Pedobacter sp. (assembly GCA_966211215.1). Classification (GTDB taxonomy): domain Bacteria; phylum Bacteroidota; class Bacteroidia; order Sphingobacteriales; family Sphingobacteriaceae; genus Desertivirga. The sequence continues at coordinate 29,830 of CBIHNR010000034.1, read as the reverse complement.
ATAAGGCGTCAGCTCAATCAACGGATTTTGACGACACTGGCTGGCGTAGTCTTGATTTGCCACATGATTGGAGTATCGAAGGAAAAATACATCCTAAAAACCCAACAGGCGGTGCCGGCGGCTACTTTCCTGCCGGTATCGGTTGGTACAGGAAAACGTTTAAAGTTCCTGCTGAATGGAAAGGTAAAAACGTTTCCATCTATTTTGAAGGAGTATATATGAACTCCGAAGTATTTATTAATGGCAAATCTCTTGGGCTGCGCCCTTATGGTTATTCTTCCTTTAGTTATAATCTTACGCCTTATTTGGATTTCAGTAAAGATAACGTCATAGCTGTACGTGTAGACAATTCTCAGCAAATAAACTCCAGATGGTATAGTGGCTCGGGAATTTACCGCCACGTTTGGATGAAAGTTTCTGGCCCGATGCATGTAGCCGATTGGGGTGTAGCAATCACAACGCCTAATGTTTCTTCAAAAAAGGCAAAGATTCAGGTAAAAACTTTAATAAAGAATGAAACTGCCTTTTCTCAAGCTATTATCGTTAAAACCCATTTACGGTCGGATAAAGCAAAAAATGTGGGGAACAATGGAATAAAGGTTGAACTAGCGGCTAATACTGAAAAGGAAATCACACAAACTATAGAAGTAGTTAATCCTTTATTGTGGAGTCCGGAAACTCCCATTCTATATCAGGCACAGATTCAACTATTAAAAGAGAATAATATACTAGACGAAACCGAAACCAGTTTTGGTATTCGTTCCATAAAGTTCAGTGTTGAGAAAGGTTTCCAGCTTAATGGAAAAACAGTAAAGATAAGCGGTGGATGCGTTCATCACGACAATGGCAGCCTGGGAGCTGCTGCTTTTGACCGGGCTGAGGAGCGTAAAATTGAGCTACTGAAAGCCGCCGGGTTTAACGCTGTAAGAACTTCACATAATCCCCCTTCAGAAGCTTTTCTGAATGCTTGTGACAGACTTGGTCTTTTGGTTATGGATGAGTCGTTTGATTGCTGGAGAGGCGGTAAAAACAAAAACGATTATTCGGTTTACTTTGACCAATGGTGGAAACGTGATTTGGAAACGATGCTGCTGCGTGACAGGAATCACCCCTCAATTTTTATGTGGAGTATCGGCAATGAAGTATCTGAGAGAAAAACACCCGAAGCGGTCGAAACTGCTAAAAAGCTAGCCGCTGCTGTTAAAAGTATAGATTCTACCAGGCCTGTTACATCCGCTGTGGTAACCTGGGGCGAATGGTCAGCTTTTGATCCGCTTATGGCTGCTCATGATGTTGCAGGTTATAACTATCAATTGCATAGTGCACCCGATGACCATAAAAGGGTTCCTTCCCGCATTATCGTTCAAACGGAATCGTATCCCCGGGATGCCTTTGCTAATTGGACGCTGGTCCAAAATAACAGCTATATCATTGGCGATTTCGTATGGACGGGGATCGATTATCTCGGAGAATCTGGACTGGGCCGCTCGTATTATTCGGGCCAGGTTCCGGGAGAAAACTGGGATAACGATATGTTCCCATGGCATGGCGCTTATTGCGGAGATATAGACCTGATTGGATGGAGAAAACCAATATCTCATTACAGGAGCATGCTGTATAATAACACTGAGAAACTTTATATGGCTGTTCGTGAACCCAATCCGGAGCCATTGGAAATTAAAGAAACAAAATGGTCTGTGTGGCCAACCTGGGAAAGCTGGACCTGGCCTGGTTACGAAGGGAAGAATATCGATGTTGAAGTGTATTCAAAATATCCAAAGGTAAGGCTTTACCTTAACGAGAAACTTATAGCCGAAAAGCCAACAACCCAGGACCAGGAATTTAAAGCTACTTTTTCAGTACCCTATACGCCTGGCATTCTCAAAGCAGTGGGAGTTGAAAATGATAAGGAGAAAGAGACATCCATTCTGCAAACTTCCGGGAGCGCTGCTAAGATCAAACTAACTGCCGACCGTAAAGAAATATTGGCTAACGGGCAGGATTTATCCTATATAACTATTGAAATAACTGATAAAAACGGTACAATTCAGCCAAACGCAGAAAATCGCTTGCATTTCGAAATTGATGGCCCCGGCACAATTGCTGGTGTAGATAATGCTGATATTAAAGACCTTGACCCATATACGGGCAACACACGCAAGGCATGGAAGGGAAGGGCCCAGGTTGTTATTAAAAGCACCCATAATGCAGGTGATGTGAGGCTTAGAGTTACTTCCCCGGATTTATCAGGGGAAAGTTTAAACATCAAAACGGTCGGCAGTAATGCAAGTAAGCTTTTGGGAGCCACAACCAATTTAAGATAGTAAACAGTTGCTTTAAGTCCTTAGTAGCAAATCCGTCCAGCGGGAAGTAACAGTCGGAATGGCTGAACATCAATAAAATATAAAAACACAAAGTAGATAATATAATAGTATGTATTTAAAAATCAGATTGCTAATTGTGATGAGCGTTTGGCCTGCCGCAATGCTCTTTGCACAATTGCCATACCAAAACCCTAATCTAAGTTCCGACGCACGGGCCAGGGACTTAATGTCCCGCCTTACATTGAAAGAAAAGGCTGCGCTGATGTGTGACGAGTCGGAGGCTATTCCCCGTTTGGGAATCAAAAAATTCAACTGGTGGAGCGAAGCATTACATGGTATACGGTACGCTACTAACGTTACCGTTCTTCCTCAATCTATAGGAATGGCGGCCTCATTTGACGATAAGCTGGTTTTCGATGCTTTTAATGCTGTTTCAGATGAATTCCGTGCCAAGTACCATGAAGCCCAAAGAGCCGGACAACAAAATAGTAAGTTTGTGAGCTTGTCTGTTTGGACACCCAACATAAACATATTCCGTGACCCACGCTGGGGACGCGGACAGGAAACGTACGGAGAGGATCCCTACCTAACGAGCCGTATAGGAATTTCTGTAGTAAATGGACTTCAGGGGCCTGTTGATTCCAGATACAAAAAACTACTGGCCTGCGCCAAACATTACGCAGTGCATTCCGGCCCCGAGTGGAGCCGGCATAGCCTGAACCTGAACACCGTTAACCAGCGCGATCTGTGGGAGACTTATTTGCCGGCTTTTAAGGCACTGGTCCAGAAGGCCGACGTGCGGGAGGTGATGTGTGCTTATCAGCGACTGGACGATGAACCCTGTTGCGGCAGCACACGCTTGTTACAAAAAATACTGCGCGAAGACTGGGGCTTTAAATACCTTGTTGTTTCGGATTGTGGTGCAATTGCAGATTTTTATAGCAATCACAAAGTTTCCTCAACCGGCGTGCATGCGGCCGCTAAAGCTGTACTGGCCGGTACCGATGTAGAGTGCGGATGGAACTATGACTACAATAAATTGCCTCAGGCTGTGGATAAAGGATTGATTAACGAAAAAGAGATCGATGAACGTTTGGCGAGGGTCTTGGTGGGACGTTTCGACCTGGGCGAAATGGACGATGACTCTTTAGTGCCCTGGTCAAAAATACCGGCCTCGGTAATTGATTCAAAAGAGCATAAGGGCCTGGCTCTTAAAATGGCTCAGGAGTCCATGACCCTGCTACAGAATAAAAACAACATCCTTCCCCTGTCAAAATCAACAAAAAAGATTGCTGTTATAGGGCCCAATGCCGATGACGAACCTATGTTGTTAGGCAATTACAATGGTTTCCCATCCAGTATCACTACTATTTTGGAGGGCGTTAAAACCAAGCTGCCTGCAGATAAAGTATTTTACGATAAAGGTTGCGACATAATTGAAAACATGATTACTCAAAGCCTTTTTGCGGATTGTTCCTTTGATGGAAAAGCGGGGTTGAAGGCTACCTATTGGAACAATAAAGAGTTTAAGGGAACTCCTGTGACACAAGAGCAAATTGTAACTCCTATACAATTAACTACCGCTGGCCAAAACCAGTTTAGCCAGGGGGTAAACCTGAAAAATTTTTCAGGAAAATATGAAACAGTTTACCGTGCAGACAAATCGGAGGAAATCGTTTTCCGCTTAGAATTTGGCGGGAAAGGCGAAGTGATCGTAAACAACGAAACCTTGTTTTCAAAAGAATTATGGCAATTAGCGCCGATCAGGATTCCGTATAAGGTTGAAGAAGGGAAAGATTACAAGATTGAAGTTAGATATTCGGCCATTTACGATGACATGGATGCAAGCCTTAAATTAAATATTGGCAAGGAGTTTCCTGTTAATTACGATGAATTAATAAGCAAACTGAAAGGAATAGATGAAGTCGTTTTTGTCGGTGGAATTTCGCCAAAATTAGAAGGTGAGGAAATGCCGGTAGAATTCCACGGTTTCAAAGGTGGCGACCGTACCCATATTGAACTGCCTGAATCACAGCGCAAATGTCTACAAGCCTTGAAAAAAGCAGGCAAAAAGATTGTCTTTGTAAACTGCTCAGGGGCTGCCATAGCATTAACTCCTGAAACTGAAAGTTGCGAAGCCATCCTGCAGGCCTGGTATGGCGGACAATCGGGCGGACAGGCCGTTGCTGATGTGCTTTTCGGCGACTATAACCCGTCTGGGAAATTGCCGGTTACTTTTTACAGGAACTCAGATAAACTTGGCGATATCGAAGACTATTCCATGAAAGGAAGGACCTACAGGTTTACCGACGATGCACTTTTCCCATTCGGTTACGGCTTGAGCTATACCAAATTTAAAATAGGAGAGGCCCGGCTAAATAAAACTTCAATCAAACCAAATGAATCTATTCAGCTAACTGTACCGGTAACCAATGCCGGCAAACGCGATGGTGCAGAGGTAGTGCAGGTTTACATTCGGAAAGTGAATGACACCGATGGCCCCTTAAAAACCTTACGAGGATATAATCGTGTAGAAATTCCGGCTGGTAAAACCCAACAAGTATCCATTAGCCTGAACCCTTCTTCTTTTGAGTTTTTCGATTGGGGCCAGCGTAAAATGATGGTAACTCCTGGCGAATATGAAGTGTTTTATGGCAACAGCTCCAATACAAAAGACCTAAGAAAATTCAGGGTTTCAATTTTGTAATACCAGTTCCCTTGAAAATGGAACTTATGCTGAAGGAAATGGAGCTCGGGGTATGCCCCTGGCTTTTATTCGATTACCGCTGCGTGGGTAGTATGAATCCGGTTTACCAGGATAGATATAACGGAAAAGGACTGTTGAGCGAAAAGGAAGCGAGAAAGAAGGTCTGATACCTGATGCAGAAATAATCTGAATAACGAATAATTCGCATCATGAAGAATTACGCAAAAGTAATTTATATACTGTTAGCCTTGCTTTCTTACAATTTAGAAAAAGCGTTTTCAGCGAGGATTAGCCAGGGCGATACCGTAAAAAATCTAGCCAAAAAACCACTAAGAATCTATCATACATCTCGGTTATCAACAGAAAAACCTGTAATAGACGGCAAATTGGGCGATGCCTGCTGGCAAATAGGTGAATGGTCGGGCAATTATACCCAATGGATACCGAAAGAAGGCGGAAGTCCATCACAGCCAACACAGCTAAAAATATTTTATGATGACAGGAATATCTATGTGGCCATGCGTGCTTTCGACAGCCTTCCCGAAAAAATAATTCGGAGAGGAGGACGGCGGGACGAGCTTACTGGAGACATGATGGGTATCTGCTTTGATAGCTATCATGACCGCCGTACCGGATTTGAGTTCGACGTTTCTGCGGCCGGGCAGAGGGTTGATTTATTGATAACCAATCCCTTTAATATTGATTTTACCTGGAACGCAGTTTGGAATGCGAAAACGTCGAAAGAAGATTCTGCCTGGACAGCGGAGCTGCAAATTCCCTTAAGTCAGCTTCGTTACAGCAAAGATTCTGTACAGGTTTGGGGGCTTCATGCATGGAGGTGGATTGATCGATTGCAGCAGGAAAGCGACTGGGAACTGCAATCTTCTACCGGGCCCGGAATGTTGTATCTGTTTGGGGAGTTACATGGCATTAATGGCTTGCCAAGGTCCCGAAGAATTGAAATCTTGCCTTATATGCGGGGAAAGCTCAAAACATTTAAGCCAGAGCAATTCAACCCTTTCGCAAACACAGGCCGGAATTGGGTCGGAAACGCAGGCCTGGATGCCAAAATTGGCCTTACAAGTAATTTTACAGCAGATGTGACGGTAAACCCAGATTTTGGGCAGGTAGAATCGGACCCTTCTGTGATGAACCTTACCGCATTTGAGCCTTTTTATGAAGAGAAACGTCCTTTTTTTCTCGAAGGAAAGAATATTTTCAGTTATGAGTTTGATAATTCGAGCCTGTTTTATAGCCGGAGGATCGGGCGCTCTCCTTCATTTTATCCGGGATTGGGCAATAACGAGTTTATGCACTACCCCGACAATACTCCAATTCTCGGCGCTATTAAATTGAGTGGAAAAACAGCAAAGGGCTTTTCGTTGGGGATATTGCAAAGCCTCACCGCATCCGGAGAAGCACGTATTGATTCATTGGGGAAAAGAAGAACCCTCAATGTGGAGCCACTCACAAATTATTCTGTTGTCAGGGCTCAGCAAGACTTTAAGCAAGGAAATACAGTTCTCGGCGGTATCCTCACTTCAACCAACCGGTTTATAAATACACCGCAATTGGAATTCATGAACAGGAATGCCTATACAGGAGGGCTCGACCTGCTTCATCAATGGAATGATAAGGAATTCTATTTAGACGCTAAACTAGTTGGAAGCAGTATAAACGGAAGCCATAAAGCAATTGCAGGCCTTCAGCAATCACCTGCCCATTATTATCAGCGGCCCGATATTCGTTATGCAGGGCTTGATACTTCCCTAAGCCAGCTTTCCGGCTACGGGGGGAGTATACGGATGGGAAAGGGAAGTAAAGGATTGTGGCGTTATTCAAGCGAACTGATATGGCGTTCGCCCGGGCTTGATCTCAATGATATGGGCTTTATGCAAATGGCGGATGTGATTAAACAAAAAAACTCTATCAATCGCTTTGTCAATAAACCTGTTTCAATATTTCGAACGTATAATATATCATTGTCGGAAACCAATAACTGGGATTTCGGATTTAGGTACTTGTCATCCGGGGCTAACCTCAACGCATATTTCGAGTTCCTGAATAAATGGGCGGTAAGCAGTTCCGTAACTTATACCTCAAATTCTCTTGATACACGGATATTACGCGGTGGTGCCGCAATGTTGCTTCCCTCAACCTGGTATGAAAACTTTTACATCAGGACTGACCCGTCAAAAAAGCTCTTTTACGAACTATTCACAGAATTATCTGCTTCCGGATATGGAAGCGCACAGCACTATACCCTGCAGCCTGGCATAAGATATACACCCTTTAACACCCTTAAACTTGCCACCAGTTTTAATTATTCAGGCAATAAGAACGACCTGCAATACATTAGCACCGCCAGTGGCGATAAGGGATCGGAGTATATTCTCGGGAAAATAGATCAGCAGAGTTTAGGACTTACTTTCAGAGTGGATTATAATATAAAACCCGAACTGTCTTTGCAGTACTATGGCAGCCCCTTTGTAACGGTAGGCAAATACTCTGAGTTCAAAAAAGTAACGGACCCCAAAGCGAAAAATTACCCTGGCCGCTTTTCAAACTTGTTCCCCGTACTCAACAGTAACAACAATTATGAAGTTTCAGGGAACAGTAATGGGGTTGATTATAGCTTCGGGAACCCCGATTTCGATTTTAGTCAGTTTCGTTCGAACATGGTTTTCAGGTGGGAGTATCGCCGGGGGGCGCAATTTTATCTTGTTTGGTCGCAGGAAAGGACTGCCTTTGTACAGCCTGGAGACAATGTGCTACGTGATGGACTAACGGGGATAAAAAGTATTTACCCGGGCAACATCTTCCTGGCTAAATTGAACTACTGGTTTTCAATATGATTAATGAAGAATATCAACCTCAGGTTTTAAGTCAATTGCTGTTTTTCAATAAACAATATTCTTAGGTTGACGGCTATGGGTGTCCCACTAATGCTATTAAGTTAAGCCGTTTGTCCTTGTGGGGTAGCCTTTCTCTCCCTTTGGGAGAGATGCCGCAAGGCAGAGAGGGTATGAGACTTTGCATGACTCCATATATCTTAACTTAATAGCATGGTATTGCACCAACCACCAAACTAAATGACGGTATTGTCTCTCGTGTTTTTTATGAAATCACACTTTTTTTATTGTCAATCGATTTATTTGAGTCTTGATGAGTATTAGTATGGTAAATGTAGCGTCCTTATTAAAACTAATTTCTCCTGACATGTTTAGGGAAACTATAAAATATCCTGATCACGCAGCATGGCTTTCTATGCTAAATCGATTTACTTGATCTTGATGAGTATTAGTATGGTAAATGTAGCGTCCTTATTAAAAGTCATTTTTCCTGACATGTTTAGGGAGGCTATAAAAAAAGTTTTATAAGAAATTTAATATAGGCCATCTATATAGGTTCTGGTAAAAATTAAAAGTGAGAAGCAGATTTATCTATATCGAAATCTGCTGTATATGAATTATAAGCTAAAGCGATTTACTTGAGCCTTGATGAGTATTAGTATGGTAAATGTAGCGTCCCTATTAAAAAGTCATTCTCCTGACATGTTTGGGGAAACTATAAAAGAAGTTTAAATACAGATCATCTATATAGGTTCTAGGTGACTTTATAATAAATAAAAAATAACTGATATAAACATTAGGAAGTTAAGGGCAAATGAAAGGTGTAAATGCAAGTAAAACGTTTTAGATAGTACTCTTTTAGTACTAGCCTTATAAAATAAACCAGTTATAAAATAAACCAGTTTTAACTTCCTCAATTGAAGTATTGAACTAATAATTCTATAGATCTTAATTAATCAGCGAATAACTATGCGTGTTATTATTGTTATATGTGTTTTTGCATGGAAGCTTTTCAATCCTGCTAATGCAGCCGAAAGAGATCAATCTAATAGACATTTAGATGTGAAGTCTTTACGAGATTCTTCGATTGTCGATTCTGTTAAAAGGCAGTCAGTGAGAGGGGGTGGCTTGAGAGAAATTTCAATCCCTGTAAAATCTAATTTCCCGGCTAACAGCCTTCAGCAGTACTTGAAGGGAAATGCAGCCGGAGTATTTTCAACCGAGCCGAGTGGAGAGCCTGGTACTTACCAGTACATGTTTATTCGTGGCACTTCTACACCTTTAATTACACAAGAGGATGTGTTAAAGGCCCAACCTTTAGTTGTTATAGATGGGTTGCCTGTAATGTCATACGAAAGTCCAATTGCTTATGACATTCAACGTCCTGATTACAGCTTTAACAGGATAGGCCCGGCTTCTAATTTCCTTGCAGGAATTAACATTGGAGATATTGAGTCTATTGAAGTGTTAAAGGACTTGTCTAAAACAGCGGTTTATGGGCCACGTGCGGCAAACGGAGTTATTTATATCCGTACAAAGGCGGCTTCATCCATTACAAAATTAAGCTTTAACTCATACTTTGGCCTTGCTGCAAGGCCTTCTGTTGTAACATTAAATGGTGGTTATGAAGACGATTTAAGGCAACGTTTTTATACAAGATATGCTACCCCTGTGCAACTACAGTCTTATCCAGGGTTTTTACGTGACTCCCTCACAAATATGTATTATGGGCCGTCTTCCTGGGTTAATGGCTATTATCAAAACTCTTTATTATATAACGCTGATGCCTTAATGTCTGGAGGATCAAGGAGAGCCAACTTTAAGTTTAATGTAGGTACACAAAGGGGGGCGGGCAATGCAGATGAAACTGCTTTGAATAAATATTATACCTCTATTGATTTAAACATTGTACCCAGAACCTGGATGATTGTAACAGCAAATATCAAAGGGGCCAGATTAGACAGGAACCGGAACAGATATAACAGAGACCGTTTGGCTGAAGTAGGATATTTGCCTGATTTAACAGAAGCGCCGGCGCCAAACATTGACAGTTACAATTCCTTTATTCGAGAGTTTGATGCCGGCTTAGATAAGAATTACAATAACATCGCAAATGGTTTTTTAAACGTCGCCATTAGGCTCCCCTTTAAAATTAACTATAATACCCGCTTTGGTGTAAGCTACAATGAAGGTGGGAGAGACCTGTTCTATCCCAGCACTTTATTAGATAATGCGAATTATGCCTCTAACTATTTTGGCCTTAGCCAGCGTTTAGTTTACGATAATTTATTCAGTTATAAATTCCGGGCAAATTCCAGGCATTCATTCGACTTTTCGTTTGGAAACTCAATTCAATGGGATAAAGACAAATACAGCTACTTCTACGCCTATAAAGGTGTGAGTGATTTCTTGAAAGTAAATTTACTGGGGAAAGATTTTAATACTAATGGGACTTTCAGAAAGGAGTTATCGTTTAAATATTTTGATCAAATCGCAACTAACCTTTTATCCTTTTATTCTACCACAACTTATAAGTTCAAGGATTTTTATAGCGCGAGTTTATTACTGAGAACGGATGGCGCATCTAATATGCAGCCCGTTCACCGTTGGTTTTTTTCTCCGGTTCTTTCAGCCTCCTGGGATATTAAAAATCATAAACTATCTGGTTCTTCATCAATTTCAGCTTTAACACTTTCAGCAAGCGCCGGGCGAATTGGCGTAGCCCAGTTAACAGACCGAATTGCTCTTGGTACCCAGTATGCGTCAGAAGCTGGTTGGACCAATGAGCCTCGAATTGCCTCTTATATGAATACGGCTACATTGATGAGAACTTATATGTACGGATATATTGGGTATGATATCCCCTGGAGTTATAATGAGCAATTAAGTGTAGGAGCAAACGTAGGTTTTTTCCAAAATCGGCTTAGAGGAGAGCTGAACTTATATTCCACAACAACGAAAAACCAGTTGATTAATATGCCCGGAGCGGCAGAGTATGGATATAAAGGATTGTTTCAACCGGGAATGGATATTAACAATAAAGGGTTGGATCTTATCATATCGGCAGATGTCTTAAAACCTGCTGCAAGAAGGAGTATGAAATGGAATTCATCTCTTAATTTCAATTTTAACCGAAATACCTTAACAGCTTTGCCTGGGGGATTATCTGAAGTAGTTATCGGTGACCGCAAATTACAGGTTGGTAAAGCAGCGGACAAGTTTTGGTTATTGAAGAACGAAGGGGTTTACAACTCGGATGATGAGGTGCCCGCAAATCCATCTACAGGACGCAAATTGACTTATAAGGGAACTGAACTTAAAGCAGGTGATCCTAAATGGACAGACCTTAACGGAGATTATAATGTTGATGATAAGGACAAAGTATTAATCGGAAACATGTTGCCGGTATGCTCAGGAGGCTGGAATAACTCCTTTAGCTATAGAAAATGGGATCTGGAAACCAGTTTCTATTTTAACCTGGGCCGTGAAGTTTTAAATCAGAATATGGCTAACCGTTTTAACTTCGCTAATCGCGAAGCTGAAAATAGCCTCAACTCGGTTAAGGAATTTACCTTCTGGGAGCAGCAGGGTAACACAGCTTTGTATCCTGTCTACAATCCCTGGAGCCCGGTTGTTCCATATCGTGCAGAGCAGGATTTATTCCTGGAAGATGCTTCTTTTTTAAAGCTTAGGAACGTTACACTGGGATATGATTTAACCAATACGCTCTTAACGGCTAAAAAGAATACAAGATTCAAATCATTCTATGTATATGCATCTGCCAGCAATATCTTCAAGTTAACATCGTACACTGGCCGTGATCCTGAATTGGTTAACACCAACGGTTATGATACCGGGTATGGGCTTCCTTTGCCCGTAACATTTACGGCAGGATTAAAAGTTGATTTTAAATAGTTTTTAAAAGATGAGAAAGTTAAGAATTATAGTTTTCATTGGCCTGTTATTTCCGCTTGCTGGCTGCGAAAAGATTTTGGATGTCAAATCTACACGTGCATTGAGTGACGGAAATATGTGGAATTCACTAGAGGATGCAAGAGCCGCATTGTTTGGTGTTTATGCATTGAACCGGGCTGCATTATCCGATAATAACCGCCATGTTATTTACGGCGATGTAAGGCTGGCTGATTTTGAGCCTACTTCACGGGAAGATCTCAAAGCTATTCATAATAATGCTTTAAATGCAGATTTTAAGTTAATTAATGATTTGTCTGATTGGCGGCCTTTTTATGCTACCATTAATGCAGCCAATTTGTACCTGGAAAGAATCCATGAAGTTTATGAAAAGGACCCAAGATTTGTAGAACAAACATATAACCTTGACAGGGCGCAGGTTAAGGCCTTAAGGGCATTCTCTTATTTCTATATGTCCAGGATATGGGGCGACGTTCCACTTATACTTTCGTCTCATGAAGGAAGCTTTGAAAATAAACCTCGAGATCCTCAGGAGCGGGTTTTTGCGGCGATAGAACAAGATCTTCTGGAGGCCGAGCCAAAGTTACCTTATGCCTACGATGGCTACGATCCGGAGCAAACCGGAGCCTATTATGGCCAGGACATAGGAACTTATGGCTATGGTTATCTGGTTAGTAAACAAGGAGTCTGGACGATGCTGGCCCACATGTATGCCTGGAAGGGCGATTATGCCAATGCTGCAATTTATGCGCAGAAGATCATTGATAAAACAAACAAGGTAACTGGATCCGGGGCAGCGTTAGCCGGAACGTTCCGGAACACAGCTGACGAAATTAGAGTACCCGTTCGTTATATAGGTTATATCTGGGAGGCGAACCATACTACGGTATTGTTTGCGGCTCGCAGAGGAGAACTCGCAACATCGGGGACAATAGAAGAATTAACAGCGGCGCAGCCCATTGTACCTAACCGAAGAGTGCCAGCTATTTATGTACCTAAAGACAGCTTGTTCTCAATTTATAATGAGAAGGGGACGGATGGGCGCTTCTACGTAGACAGTATAACGAAGCAGGTGAAGTCCTTCGATGGCTTTTTTACCGGCTTTGATAAACCCTATCCTGTTTTTCGGAAAATATTTGTCCCATGGGATAATTATGGCATAGGCAAAATAGCCGATTTGGGCGTTTTTAAAAGTTCCACTGTATTTAGCAGGTTTGCTGAAATGGCTTTGCTGCTGGCAGAAGCAAAGGCTGCCTTAAATGATAAAGAAGGTGCTATAACTCTTTTGAATTTATTTCGGGCACATTATAGCATAGCTTTATACGTTGATGAAGCTACTAGCGGCTCGCTTATCGACGCGATCTTCAAAGAAAGGAGGCGCGAACTTATGGGTGAGGGCTGGCGATGGTATGATTTAGTGAGATACAAAAAGATAAGAAACAACGATCAGAAGTTTAATCAATTAATCAAAAGCGGAGGAATTTACTGGCCCGTCTCTGAAACCCTGGTCAACCAAAATCCAATGTTAACACAATATTCTTATTGGAAATAATATGAAGAGAGTTAGTTTAATGATAGTACTGGCTGGCCTGGTGGCAACCGTACTGTTCCCTTCTTGTCAAAAGGATGAGTTAAATAGTGGGACCTCAGCAAGAGGGAAGGGATTCGCGGGTAACACGTATGAATATCTTCAAAGCAAGGAAGGAATTTTCGATTCATTATTATATGTAGTTAATCGATTGAAATTAGACAGTGCACTGAAAAATGATTCAGTTACACTCTTTGCAGTAACAAATAAGAGTTTCCAGCTGGCATCGGAAGACTTAAATATACAACGATTGCGTACCGGAAAAAAGCCTATCTATCTGAAAGATTACCGTCTGGATCAGTTAGACAGTTTGATGTGCCGCTATATTATCAAGGGTAATTTTTCGTCAAAGAAACTGGCTACGCGTAACGGGATAGACCTGTTCGGGTATAGATACGGATATGAGTTAAACGCAAAGACGAGTATTTCCTCGGCAATGGGACAAATTGAAGCAGGGGCTTCTTCAATAGCCTTGAGTAGTAAGAACAGAACGGAATTTAAAGCCAACTGGTCAACCGTTATAGCATACTCTGTAGATATTCCAACCTCTAACGGCCTTGTTCACATAATTGACGACAGTTACGTTTTTGGCTTTGGCTTCTATACTAAGCAGCCATCCACGCCTTTTAAGGGCAGTCCTTTCAAGTTGCCCTCAACACTTAATGTAGATTCTGAGCCCCTGGAGGCCGAAGATTATGATAACGGTGGGGCAGGAGTTGCATACCATGATACCAGGAGCCCTGCAAATGAAGGCGACGGAAGATACTGGAATAATGGTCACCAATATCGAGACACCGAGGGTGTTGACATCTGGGGGCAGAATGCAGAGTATAGGAAAGGCGTTTATTTTCGTCCCGGATTCAGGATTGGCCATATGGTTACAGGAGAGTGGACTAATTATTCTATCGAGGTGCCTGAAGAGGGTGATTACGAGATCAAACTTGATTATTACGTTCAAGGCAACATCGGAAACCCATCTGGCTATTGCACCCTCAGATTGGACTGGCAAATTTTGGGCAAGCGTTTGGCGCTTCCCCCGACAACCGGCAAGATGGAGCGGCTAAGCATTGGAACCTTCCATCTGCCCAAGGGGATCCATTACTTCACTTTCTGCACCGCTAGTTCCACACCTGACATGAGTCTTAATTCCTTTGTATTTAAACGTGTAAATTAATGAAATTAGTAATAAGAACTTTCAGTTTAAAATATACTCTTTTAGCAGGAGCTGCAGTTGTTTTTTTCTTATCTTCCTGTAAAAAAATATTTGATTTACCGGAAGATAAGCCCTATCTGAGCCCAGATGCGAACTATACTGCAGCGCCACTGCTGAAACCCATTTTGGGCCGTAACACTTTGTTGAGTTATTTCAAATCTGATAACTCTAACCTTCCAATAAAGTTTGAAATTGTTGACTTTACTAATCTGGATCGTTCTAGTTCAGATAAGTTGAGTTTAAAGCGCAATGTTTATGTTTGGAAGCAAGCCTATACTGGTAATGAGAAAAGTATTGAAGAGATAAATAATAAACGAGTATTAGAAGAGCGGCCGCTGTTTGAGGTCGGTTCTGGAGGTGAATTTATGATGTGGGCTTCTGCTACGGATGCAGATTTTCGTAAACCTGCTCCAGACACAGCCTACAGGTTTAATGTTAAAATTAGCAATGGGGGAGGTGAACGAATTTTAGGCCCTCTGTTTTTAGCTCCTATGGCTAGCCGCCCTTATGAACCATCTTATCATCTTAATGAGACTACTTTAGCTCCCCGCAAAGAGGCTAACGGTATTGTTAAACGTTTATTACCGGCTACTTTAAATGGCATGGTAGGAGCAAGCTCTGGGAATTCCCTGGTTCGTGAAACCGGGTCTGGAGCTAGTTTGAAACAGGATGTTTGGGTGTATTTTAAACGCAAAGGGGATGGAAATACACTCACTTTTAAGTTTTTCGACAAGGATTCAGTTGCGATTAATCCTCTCAAATTTAACAGTACTAAATGGGAGAATCTTGTCCATGGGTTCAATATGGTTATCAGCCCTACCTCCGTAAAATATGATGTGGCATACCCAATTCCTCTAACAAATTTCCCAACGAAGTATACAACTTCCGACGGAGACAAGGCTCTCCTGTCTTTTAGTTATAACCGAATTGGTTTTAATGGATTTAGAGAAGTGGGATCCATGACTTTACCCTTTAATATTTATCAGCCTGGCGACTGGGAGATCATTTTCTTCTTCCATAATGAGAATCCGAAATTCGAAGATGAATAAGGATATGCGTGTTTTTTATTCATTTATTATTTGGCTTACAATTTTATTCAAATGAAGATATTTTTTACTGTACTGACGCTTATACTTTTACTGGGTGTGAAGGACCTATTGGCTCAGGGTACCATTAATGTAAGGGGGATAGTTAAGGAGAAAGGAACTGACGCTGGCATACCGGGCGTTGCTATTGTGCTGAAAGGATCTCATGATAAAGGATTGGGCACAACAAAAGCCGATGGTAGTTTTGCTTTCGTTGTTCCGGTTAATTCAACCTTAAAATTTAGCTTTGTAGGCTTTGAAACGAAAGAAGTTAAAGCTGCGCCGGTTCTTAATGTACTGCTTAATCCTAGTGTTAATGCCCTTACAGAAGTGGTGGTTCGGGGATACCAATCAAAAACCCGCGACCTGAGTTCTGGTTCTTCTGTTGTAGTTTCTGGAAAGGACTTACAGGATGTGCCGGTTGCCAATGCTGAACAATTATTGCAAGGCAGGGTGGCTGGTTTAAATGTGCAGATGAGTACCGGTGCTCCTGGCTTTAGGGGTGGTGTATTACTCAGAGGCTTATCTAATGTGGATGTTACTGCCTCGGAAAATGATGCAGATGCATATCTTTCCCCAACTTCACCCCTTTACGTTATTGATGGGGTTCCGACAGATGTTGACCCTGCTACAGCCGAAAGCTTTAATTCCTTTGGTGGCGCCAGCCCCTTATCTCTTATACCTCAGGAGGATATTGCCAATATAGAAGTTTTGAAAGATGCCCAGGCAACCTCCTTATATGGTTCCCGCGGAGCGTATGGGGTTATACTCATCACTACACGAAGAGGGCAAG
Source organism: uncultured Pedobacter sp. (assembly GCA_966211215.1). Lineage (GTDB taxonomy): Bacteria > Bacteroidota > Bacteroidia > Sphingobacteriales > Sphingobacteriaceae > Desertivirga. Next base: position 13,335 of record CBIHNR010000034.1, on the reverse strand, counting down.
GCGCAGTTCCCAGAGTGCGTTACAAAACCAACTTTTTCATAAGTACGCCTCCAAAGCTGAGGGAAACCATTGGTGGAAAGGCTGAAAGGGACTTGAAACTGCAACAGATATATAGGTATGGAAGCTCTACGGATATAAATAACCTTTTAAATTTTAATTCTATGTTGGTAGATAGTTTAAATCCCTATTATAACAATTCAACCAACTGGCAAGATCTCTACTACGGTGTTAGCTATAATCAAACTCATAATATAGGGGTTGAAGGCGGTGATAAGAAGTTTAATTATAAGACAAATTTCGGTTATTATAAGGAGAACGGTATCCAGGTTAATACAGGAGTAAGCCGATTTACCCTTAATAATAACTTTGAATATAAGCCAAGTGAAAAGATTTCACTCTTTGCCCAGGTTAACGGAAGTATGATGGACCGAAAGAAAGGTAATGGTATAGGAGTATTGAATACAGGTGTTGCCAAAAGTGGTGCCTCTTCCTCCCTTTTACCCGGGCCTTCATTGTTTCTGGCATCTAATGACGTGCTTGCTAACCTGAATGTTGATAATAGTAATCCTACTAAGAACTTGAAAACTAACGTAACGTTTACGTATAAGCCAGTAGTTGGACTTCTATTAAGTACCACAGGTAGCTATGATATTGTAAACGCAAGCGACTATACATTCACTCCCGCGGTTGCCAACAACCAGCGGACTGCAGTACAATTTTTAAATGACACGCGGAAAACACTTTATAATCGTAACCTGATATCTTTCTCTAAAAGTATCAAGGGAGGGCATGATTTCACAATATCTGGGTTTAATGAGTTATATTTTAGAAGTTACCAGGCTAATGACCTGAAACAGGTAGGTTTGTCTTCTGATGATTATTTAGGGCCTCTAGGTTTCATTAGCGGAGCTGCGTCTGATAGAGGGGCTGGATTACGTGCTTATACTACTTCAAGACAGGTTGCTTTTGCCGGAAGCTTTTCTTATAATTTCAAAAGGAAGTATGTATTGGATGCCACCTATCGCCTTGACGCTACATCCTTTAGTGGGGTTGATGACCCTTATACTAAAAGCCCATCTGTTGGCTTCAGATGGAATATGGAAAAGGAGAATCTTTTTCAGGACTGCAGTTGGTTAACTTATAGTGCATTAAGGTTGACCTGGGGCCGAACTATAACGCCAACTGGTGACATATTCACGGCTTTTGGAACCTATAGTCCAAACGGAACTTATAATGGCCAGTCAAGAATAACTTTGGACAAGGGGCTAATCCCGAATACAAACCTTGGAACAGCAGTAGGAACGACCTATAATTTGGGTTATGACCTTGGGTTTCTTAACGGCAAGATTCAAATAAATTACGATTCCTATTATAGAGCATTAGATCGCCAGACACGAAAATTAGCACTTTCAAATATTATTGGATTTGACGAGGTACTAAGTAATGAGATCTCCATCAGGAACTGGGGAAATGAACTTGCTATAACTCTGCGGCCTCTATCCAAAAAAAGTAAAGTGAATTGGTCTGTTTCAGCCAATGCAGCAATGAATAGAGATATGTTAACGAGGTTACCGGGCGGAGTCGGACAGGTTGTGGTTGGTTCAACGGTACTTCATGTCGGCCGAAATGCATTATCAAATTACATTTTTGAAAATAAAGGAGTTTACTCTAGTCAGGCAGATATTCCTGTAAATCCTTTTACCGGACTTCCGTTGCGACAAGTACCTTTTGAGCATGATAAAATAAAGTATAAGGGAGGATATTTTCAGGCTGGAGATCCGATATTTGTGGACAGGAACGGCGACTATGTTATAACTATGGAGGACGACCGGGCTGTGGTTGGAAATTCTCAACCGATTTATACCGGCGGATTTGCTACCTCTGTAAGCTATAAATCGTTGTCCCTTTCATTGAATGGCTCCTTCACCCTTGATAGAGATATTATGAATTCGGCAGTGGCTGAAAGATTGGTAATGACAGGTGATCCGTTTGGAGAACAGGCTGTTTTACCAATTAGTGATTTAGATCTTGCCAAATACCCTAACCCCTATAATTATACCCGGTCTCCAATCGGCCCTTTCCGAACTAACCAGACTTTGTTCCAGGAAGAAGGTTCTTATTTTAAGATAAATGCGCTAACAGTTGGTTATACTCTCCCTAAGGCTTTAACAAATAAAATCAGCCTTAATAATTTCAGCCTTCATTTAACTGCAGATAACCTGGCAATTTTTTCCAGGTACAGCGGCCCCAATCCAGAGAATGTAACGGCCCTTGGGTATGATAATTCCAAGGGCTATCCTTTAGCCAGGAGATTCACATTCGGTATGAATATAGAACTATAAACTTAAGCTCATGAACTTTAAAAATATATACATTTCTTTATTTCTGGTACTTGGCCTTGCTCTAACAGGCTGCAAGAAGTTTCTTGAGGTAGAAAATATCGTAAAAATGTCGGGAGATCGTTATTGGAAATCTGGTAGGGACGTTGAGGCTTTTACCGTTGATATCTATGCCCGCTTGTGGGATAAATTGACTAACTCTTGTTTCTGGCCGGCTGCCGGGGAATTAAGGCTTGGGGAGATTCGCTCTAATACAACAGCAGCGGGTGTAACCAGCTATCAATCTAATGACCAAAACCGGCGGGTGGTTTATGATTATCTGGCCAAAAATGATATGAACACTGTAATTTACGGATTAAATGGCTCAGCTTCTCCCTGGCTTTTTAACGTAAATGCACCCAGGGCATGGCTTAATGTCTCATGGGATTTCAAGTTCGTAACCAATACCAATTGGACAGACTTTTATCGGGTTATACAGGAAGCTAACATTATGTATGATAAGGTAAACGAAGGAATCCCTGGAATGGCAGAGGCGGATAAGCAGCGATATATGGCTGAGGCGGTGTTTATCAGGTGCCTTACTTATTTTATAATGGTAAGGGTTTACGGCGATGTCGCTTATTATACGGATGCCAATCAGTCAAAACCTTTAGGGCGTGAGCCTTTTGTGAGTGTATTAAATAAATGTATTGCAGAACTTGAACCAGTAAAAGACTGGCTTCCCTGGAAGTACGAAGACCCAGCCCTCAATGGTGTGCGTGCGAACAGAGCAGGAGCTATTTCACTTTTAATGAACATGAATATGTGGAATGCTGGCTTTGATCAGGCGAATAGTACCAATTATTATGAAAAAACAGTTGCTTTAGGTTCCGAACTTATTCAGAGTAATCAGCACACCCTAATGCCTGCAGAACGTGTAAGTGAGGTTTTCCTCGGAGGTACCGATGAAGCTTTGATCGAGTTAAAGGAGGGTGCCGCTTTTACATCAGGAGCTAACCAATTCTTTAAAACAGCGTTTCCCGGCGAACATGTAACTTTATCTAAACATGAAGAAAATGGTGTTACCAGCTATTTACATTACAAAAAAGAGTATATAGATTTTCTATTTGGTATTGATCACGATGACAGAGCCAATTTGATCCAATTCAGGGGAACCGAAAATGGAAAGTTCGCCTTGGATAAGTTTGACGGAGCCCAATCTGTTTTAGGTTTTCCTGACTGGGCTCTTGTTCTTTTCAGGTATGCAGATGCAGTATTGCTTCACGCTGAAGCCCTGGCCGAACTTGGGAGAGATGGAGATGCAATGGTTTCCCTTAATATGATAAGAGCCAATGCTAATGCACCTGCTTTCTCTGGCCTGTCAGGGCAAGACTTGAAGGACGAAATTTTCAAGGAAAGAGGAAGAGAGCTTATAGGAGAAGGTTACCATTTTTTTGACCTGGTTCGAACCAGACGTGTTCTGGATGCAAAATGGACTTCAAATCCGATGTCTATAGTCCAATTCAATAGGGGGGCATGGACATGGCCTATCGACCCGGTTTCTCGCGAAAGAAATCCTTATATGACTTTAAACGATTACTGGTTTTAATAATTTAATCTCCTGTAAATGAATTATTTTAAGAAAATATCAATGCCGGGACAATTCTTAATATTGTTTTCCTTTTTGTTACTATTTGCTTGTAAGAAAGATAAATACTACTTCGATGGAGGAAAATCCGATCCCATTTTTAAAGGAACTACTCTGCAATACCTCAAGTCCAATCCGAGAAGTTTCGACACCATTGTGAAAATAATTGAAATTGCCGGGATGGAAAGAGAATTCAATGAGGATACGCTCACTTTTTTCGCTCCTCAGGATTATTCCGTTGCTATTTTAATTAGACAGCTTAACAATATTCTTTTTTGGTATGGAAAAGATACAGTAAAGACTCTTGATGAAATTGAAGCGCCTATCTGGCGCAAATATCTTTCAAACTACCTTTTCAAAGGTGCAAACAGGGTTAAGGATTATCCGCAGTTGGATATAGGCGCAAAGTCAATTTATCCCGGGCAAAACTATGTAGCTTATAACGGCGAGGTATTCAATATAGGTGTGAACTATGCTGATGCTGGCGGGGTAAAATATAGTGGTTACAGGCATTTGCTTCTATCTTATATCCCAGATCTGACTAAACCCCTGGATAATTGGATAAGTATTCGGGTTACTTCCTCAGATGTTCAGCCTAACCATGCTGTGGTCCATGTTTTAAATTCAAATATTCCGTTTGGAGCAGATCCTTCTAATTTAGCTCAGGACGTATTGTTAACTAAGTAATTCCGTAAATATGTCAATAGTAAAAATTAAGAGTTGGTTAGCTGTTTATGCTATGTCATTGCTCATTCTGGCTGGCTGTAAAGACAAGGGCCTTGAGGATTTTGAAAATCCATACGCAGGAGGAAAGGCGGCTTTAAACATAAATTTTAGCAACTCAAGTTCGATAGAGCCGGTGGAAGGCCGTGCCAATGATACGGTAACAGTCTCTGTTGTTGGGGCTTCTGAGTATAAGGAGCAATTACATTTTCAGTTTAGCGGGGAGGAAGCAGAAATTTTGTCTATTAACGGCGATTTAGTGAAGGTAAAGGTGCCTGCTGCCGGCAGTTCTGGGGCAACTTCCGTTCGGATAGCTGATCAGATTTTCTTCGGCCCGCAATTTAAGGTATTCGGCAAAGTGGCAGATGACCCTTACTTTAAGGCAAAGATTGGTGCAAATAGTACTATTTATGACGCTTATAAGCTGGCGAATGGAAAATACATTATGGTAGGGAACTTTTCGAACTTTAATGATAAGGGATTTGTGTTGCCCATTAACAAAATTGCCGAGGCCAATTATGAAGGAGAAATACAAAGGACCATGCAGTTTGGCGCAGGAGTGGGGGTTGGCTATCTTACTTCGGTTACTTCAAGTACAAACGACGCTAATATTTTCGTTGCAGGGAATCTGGGGAGCTTCGATGGGAGAGGATTCATCAGAAATATTACCAGGCTCAAATCATCAGGAGCCATTGATTTAAGACAAGTGGAAACATTCTCTTCAATAAATGGAGGTTTTTCCAAATGGACAGTTCCGGCATTCAATGGTGGAACTGACGGGGTGATCAGAAAAATTTTCTACTTCAATAATGGAGTAATTGCCGTAGGGGGATTCAAGAATCACCTTTCCTACAGGTTTGGCCTCGGCCGAAGTTACCCTAATTCGGACGGTACAAGAACTATTTATAGGGATAGTATTGTTGTGGATTCTGTTCCTGCAAGACAGGTAGTGCGTTTTAATTTAGATGGTAGCCTTGATCGATCCTATCATTTCGCAGAAGGAAATACTTTGGCAGGCGGCAACGGAAGTATTTTAGATGCTGTTATGCAAGCCGATGGCAAACTGGTATTGGTAGGCGCTTTTTCGAAGTTTGACAATAAACCAGCAGGAGGAATTGTCCGCCTGAATACAGACGGAACAGTCGACGATTCCTTTCAAACAGGGAAAGGGGCCACTGGATACATTTCAAGCATAAATTGGAATAATAAAACTCAAAGATTTGTACTTACAGGCGTATTCAGCTCATTTAACAGCAAACCTATTCAAAATATTCTTCTATTGGATGCAAATGGTTCAGTTGATGAGTCTTTTGTTTCTGGAAACTTTGATAGTGGATTTCCTTCGTATGCTCAGCAATTATCAGATAGCTTAATCGTTGTTTCCGGTTCGTTCAAAAAATACAATAAGGTAAGGCGTGGTGGATTTATGATTTTAACTCCAAAGGGAGGCCTCGCACCCGGCTATAATTCTCTGGGTGAATTCTCTGGAAATTTATTTAGGGTTTTAGAAGAGAAAAACAAGGACAATAAACGAAGTATAGTATTGCTGGGTTCATTTAGGAAGTTCGATTCTCAACCAGTGCAAAACATTAAAGGTTTAGTTCTTGAAGACTAGGTTATAAGAAAAGTCAATTATATGATTATGAAAGAAAAATTTAACGGAGGGCTCAGAAAACTACTGGGCTTCATGATGATCATCCTCCTGGGGACTTCCTGTCAATCTGAGTTTGATAAGGAAGCACCTATTGTCATAAATGATACAAGCGTCAATAGTCCGAAAGCCAGAAAAGTTTTACTGCTGGTAGTAGATGGCTTAAGGGGGGCGGCCCTAAAGGAAGTTGGCGCTCCTAATATTACAAACCTTTTAAAAAAATCTACCTATTCGTATTGGTCTCTGAGTGATGAAGGTTATGATGAAGGTACTTCATGGGCTGACATGTTTACCGGGGTTTCCAAAACTAAGCACGGAGTAAGCAGTGCGACGTTTGGCAATAATAAGCTGGATGTATATCCGGTTGTATTTAAGCGTATTAAAGAGGCAAATGATAGTGTCAGGATAGCGAGCTTCTCCTATAGTAGCACATTTACAGACAACCTTACCAGCGATGCTTTTGTTGATTTAAGGGCAACTTATAATACGGACGAGGAAGTTCAAAATGCTCTTTTGAATGAATTGACAAATGATAATGCAGGTGTTGTACTTGGAATGTATAAAAATGTAAATACAGCCGGTAGTACCAACGCTTATGAGAGTTCCAACCAGCAGTATAGGAACGCTATCCTTCAATTTGATAATTATGTGGGACAGGCCTTATCGGCCTTAAAGAACAGAAAGAATTATAGCAAGGAAAATTGGATGGTCATCATTACCTCCACCCGGGGTGGGGCTGCAACTGTAGTAAATGATAATACCATATTTTCAAACCCCAGGGCTAATACCTTTACTCTTATTTATAATGATAAATACCAATCAAAACTCATAGATAAACCATTTACCGGTTATGTTTATGATGGAAGCTTTGTTCGTTGTTATTCCTCTAAAGGCGTAGCAAATGAAACAGGTCAGCAGGCTGACGCTATCAGAGCTGAAATTAGATGGGATGGCATGAGGGTTATTCCCGGAGACCCTACTTCAGAACTATTAAGTTCTGCTCAAACAAATGTTTTAAATTTCGGTACCAAGGGTGATTTTACCATTGAACTGAAAGTCAGGAAAAATTTAAATACGATAGGGAGTAATAAAAACTCAGCCCCCTATACCTATAAATGGCCATGTTTCTTTGGTAGGAAAGTTGCCAAGCTTAACACCTCTGGGGGTGCGGGTTGGGCATTAGCTTTAGAAGACCAAACCTGGCGTTTTATACTCTCCAAAGGGGTAGGAGCTAACGGAACAAATGAAACCGCAGTAAATGCCGGACCTAAGATGCAAGATGGAAATTGGCATGCTCTTGCTATTGCCATCAGAACAGAAGGCTTAAAGCGTTTCGTCTATATGTATACCGATGGAAATTATAGCAATAAAGCTGAAATTCCTGAAAGCCTTTGGCCTTCTATAGATACCTATTCTACTCCCTATACCATAGGTTTTATTCCTAATGATACTGGCGATCCATTCGATGGAAACGTGTCTGATATAAGAATCTGGAGGAAAGCCTTATCTGATCAAACGATCAAACAATATGCGTGCGATACCTATGTGAGTACTTCTCATCCGGACTACGATTACCTTGCAAGTTACTGGCCATGCAGGGAGGGATCAGGAGGTGTCTTTAAAAACGCAATCCTGAAAGACAGCAGATTTGATTTTAAGGTGTTGAAGGGCGGCACGCCTACGGTAAAAGGCACGGAACTCGGAAACAGTACTGTATGGGAGAAAAGTAACTTCCTGGTTTGTCCAACTTCACTTACCAATATAGCTGCAGCAGTGCCCAATACAAAGGATGTAAGCTCTCAAATTCTATCATGGCTGGGTATTACAATTAAAGAGACCTGGAATTTAGATGGTAGAGTATTTCTAAATAATTAAAAATGAGTGAGATGAAGATTTTTAATACGTGTCTTTCTAAATCAAGACGCCTTTATTATTTCCTTTTGGGAATAGTTATTGCCACTGTTTGTGCATGTCAGCCAGATGAGTTTATAGACAAGGTTTCGTCGTCACCCAGCGTGCTTAAGTTTGAGTACCCGGCTCTTGTCAATGCAGTAAGCGTGGAGAATATAACAAAGGCCGAAGAAAGAATTGTTTTTCAGGCCGAAGTATCTTTGGATGAACCAGCAAACAAAACTTTTAATGCCAGCCTTCTTTCTGAACCTCAGGTAGCAGCTTCACAAGCACTGGCCAATGCCGCTGTTATTCATACTCCAGAGTTTGTTATACCTCAATCACTTGAAATAAGGTTTGGTACGAGGAAAGTTTCCTTTAATGTTTCAGTGGGCATGAGCGCTATTGAGAGAAATTATGGAAAAAATCTGGTTTTTGCTATAACATTGGCCAATCCAACGAAGTCGCAAAAAATAGACGAAAACAAAAAAACAGTAGTTTTTACAATTAATAGTACAGAAGTGGCATCCATTAATGAACTACATTTTCTGTCGTTCAAATCCGCCGTAAGTAATCCGAATTCGGTTGTGACAGCATTAACTTCAGCTAATTTAGCAGCAAATAGTGCTAGTTTCGATAATAATTATTTCAGCATTAAGCCCCAAGTAGATCTTGGAGGAAACCCTTCTACTGGCTTTAAAACTGATATTGTTTATAACCAGGACACACTTCAAACCTTAGCTACAAAAGGCTTGCTACCAACAGGTACAGTGTTGCTATCCGAAGATGCTTTGATCCTTCCTGATGTAGAACTGGGAGACTATCAATCTTCGGCAATTCCTGAAGTAAGGATTAATATGGATAGTGTCTTTGCAAGGTATCCATCGAAAATTGCCGTAGCGCTAACCTTATCTAATCCTCAGAAATATCAGGTAGACGCGGCAAAAAGTACCCTTATCTATTTAATTGATCCATTGAGGGTGTTTTCTAATATCACAAAAGTATTAAAGAATACTTCGCAGCCGTTTAGAGCCAGTTCAATTGATCCAAATTTCAGCAGATGGGGAGTTTTAGCTGACTGGATCTCTAATGAGCAGGCAAACCAGCACTTGTCGTACAGTGCCAGCAATGTCTTGAATGGAGCCTATGGTACGTTCGATATTAATAACAGTACCCAAATTGCTTTAGAGTCCTGGGCTCCGCCAGCCGATGCGGGTAAGCCGGGTGGGCAGCCGACTTCGCCAAGTATCACTAATGGAAAAATCTATCAAACCATTTCATTACCTGCAGGGACGTATAAGTTTGATGCTAGTGTTAGGGTCGGAGTTACTACGGATAATGCCAAAGGTGCTTATAGTATTGCAGCGCTGGGTACAAGTATTCCAAATCTGGGAGCCCCAACCACTCCAGCGAATTTCCTGAACAGAGTGGCTTTGAATGGCGGCGGTACTAAGTCGATTACATTTACATTAAATTCGCCGGCAACTGTTTCTCTTGGTTTTGTTGCTACTTTATCCGGAAATCAGGCTGTTAATATTTCTGGTGTAACGCTTACTCGAACGTTAAATCCTTAATGTTTTATTGCATGAATTATTAATTGATGATCTAATAGTTGGAACGTCCCTTAGCACGTGGACGTTCCAATTATTAGATATGATAATACCTGTGCGTTTCCAGGATTACATTTTTGCTATACCATTAGCCTCAGGAATAACATCAGGATCACCACAACGAGTGATTACTATTACCTGAGTTCGACTAAAAATATGCGGCTTGCACGGGTGTGGGCGCCTTTCTCGCCCACTGGTCCGAAGGACTCCTTTGGAGGAGAGATGCCGAGCTATTAAGTTAAGCGATTTGTCCGCGGTGGGTTGACCTTTCTCTCCCCCACCGAAGGAGTCCTTTGGACTGGGAGAGATGCCGAAGGCAGAGAGGGTAACACGCTTTACAGGATTTTTCGCTTGCTATTTCCTTAACTTAATAGCATTGAGAGAGATGCCGAAGGCAGAGAGGGTAAGACAGTCTGTTATCACCTCACCCTATCCCTCCCGAATAACTCGGGACAGGTCTCCTCTCCGAAGGAGTCCTTTGGACAAGGAGAGGGGAAAACAAAACGCTTATTTCTAGAGGCTTAACACATTGTTATAGTTCTATACAACTTCATTTATCTAACTGAAGCTGACTATTAGCATCATACTTTAAAGTTGTTTCCTCTTTGTTAACGCTTTGCGATTGGGTGAATCGAACTCAGGTTAATTGTTTTTTACAACACTAGTTTATCAGTTTACAGAATTAAAAAAGGAGGTTCAATGTTAAAATAAGCAGAAAAAAACAAACATTAATAAAGAATTAACTAAACAACACAATTATGTATTTTAAAAACAAACTATGAACTACAAAAAAAAATTATTCTTTCTCACAGTATTCCTTTTATCTACAATATCATTTTCGAGCTGGGCTCAGCCTTATGTTAGAATAGAAGAGTTAGATCAAGATGTCAATGTTCAAAATTTCCCGAATTATGTTGATGCAAGTTATTATTATAATCCAACGGTAAAGCTTTATGCCGATGCCGAATGCACTATACCTTACACTACAACAACTGATCTGGATGTAACCGTTGAAACTTGTTGGTATGACGGGGAATATTCACGGATATCAGGAAATGTGGAAGATGATGTCACTACTGAAAGTTATACAGTAACGATACCTTCAGGAAATTCATCGTATTCACTTTATGGTTACAGCGGGCGGCTTTCAGTTTATCAGATCTACTATAATTATAGTTATTATAATTATTGGAATGATGATTATATAGAATTTATTAATTCATCTACCACAAGTTATTCTGTTTTACCAGGAAATGGTTATGAGTCACTTCCTAGTGTTGTAAGACCCTACCAAGACATATATGAATTTGGCTCAAATTGGCAATCATTTATGCATTACCGTGTCTATGAGCCTTCCAATTAACAAAAGCTTTAGCTAATTAAACCTAAATAAGGCTTTAAAGTATACGCGTAACACTTTAAAGATTTAGGTGTTTGCTTTGGTAGAATTCTTTTTGATAGATAAATTAGTATTCCGCCGGCACTCAATCATACGTGAAAAGCAAAAACTAAGGCTAAAAGGAGCGGAAGAATTAAGATGTCTGCTCCTTTTGATAAGGCATTCCACATTCCCCTAAAGGGAACAGTGAAATGCCCTATCAAAGAATTACGAGATTTTCAAAACTTCAAGATTAGTTCAACCTGAAAGCCATTGTTGATTTCCCAATACCATTTATAATGACACACACAAACAAACTTTTTTTCCTGCTTTCTTTTATCATCACTCTTGTCTGTCCCACATTTGCCCAGCAAACGGAGAAATGGGGCGACCAGGGAGACGGTACCTATTGTAATCCCGTAATTCCGGCTGATTTCAGCGATCTGGATGCCATTCGCGTTGGCGACGATTTTTATGCTATATCGTCCACCATGCAGTATTCACCCGGTATGGTAGTATTGCATTCCAAAGATCTTATTAACTGGGAGATTGCAGGGCATGTAGTTGATGACCTTACCCGTATCAGTCCTAATCTTAACTGGGACAAGATGAATAGTTACGGTAAAGGTATTTGGGCGGGTTCCATTCGCTATTATAAAAACAAGTTCTGGGTATATTTCGGAAGCCCGGACGATGGCTTTTTTATGAGTTCCGCCAAAGATCCCAAAGGGCCATGGGAGCCCTTGCATCATCTTTGGAAAGTATCCGGATGGGACGATTGCTGCTCTTTTTGTGACGACGACGGACAAGTTTATTTTATTGCCACTAATTTCCGACTTGACCCCAAAACCAATAAAAAATACAACATCCACTTATTTAAAATGACACCGGATGGCAAGAGCCTGATCATGGAATCTGACTCCATCATACATCAATCTCATGGAAGTGAGGCGAATAAATTGTATAAGATCAATGGCATCTATTACCATTTTTTTAGCGAAGTAAAGGATGAGGGCAGGGTAACGATGATGGAACGCTCGAAAAATATTTACGGCCCCTGGGAAATTAAACAGCTAAATCATGTGAATAAGAGTAGTGACAGGGAACCAAACCAGGGTGGCTTAATGCAGTTGAAAAATGGGCAATGGTGGTTCTTCACTCATCATGGCTCTGGTGATTGGGAAGGCAGGGCGGCAAGTTTACTACCTGTTATCTGGATTAAGGATTGGCCAATAATTGGAAAGGTGGGAACAGACACGATTGGCAACATGGTATGGTCTGGACGAGCACCGATTAATATACCCAAAGGCAAGTTAAAGATACAGACGGATGACGATTTTTCTTCTGAAACTCTGCTCCCTCAATGGGAATGGAACTATCAGCCCCGGAGCGACAAATGGTCGCTTTCCGCACGCAAGGGCTTTCTTCGCCTTCATGCTTTCCAGCCCTTAAAGCCTGAAAATAAAAGTCGTATATTACTTAGAGCAGGCAATACCATCACACAACGCAGTATGCGCACCAAATCAAATATTGCTACAATCAAAATTGATATTAGTGGAATGAGTGATGGCCAATTTGCGGGGTTGACGCATTTTTCAACTGCTTCTTACAGCTTAATAGGAATAAAACAGAACAGCAGCGGCCGCCAATTAGTGTACAGTTATAACGACAATGATTCCATTGGAATTAAAATAATAGGAAAATATATCTGGTTAAGATCCGCATGGGACTATCAGGGGAAAAACCGCTATTTCTACAGCCTGGACGGAAAAAAATTCCTTCCCTTCGGAAATATTACTCAACTAACCTGGGGTGCTTACAGAGGTGATAGAATTGGTATTTTCAATTATAATATGGCTGCTGAGAAGGGACACATAGATGTGGATTATTTGACCTATCAATATTCAAAATGAGTATCAAATACATTATAAGATCGTCCTTTATTAAAAACGCATGTTTACTTGAACGGCAAAGAAATAAGGTTTGCTGGTAAAGTATTTTGAATAAATCATATTATTAAATGAAACCATCATGTGCAAGCCATTACACACGCGCACACACCGTCGTTAAGTTAAGCGGTTGGTGGGGACACCAACCGCGGCGAACTCCGGTGCTGG
>CBIHNR010000033.1:0-34991 GCA_966211215.1 uncultured Pedobacter sp. | reverse complement strand
GATGACATGAGTTTCAGTATTAATTATGTTATTGATCTGGATTTCTATTGCCGTTGACTTCAGTCAACGGATATTTGAGACATAGAAGGGGCTTTAGCCACATTAATGAATGCGGCAAAACCTTCTTTATAAATTCCTTACCCGTCAGCTGAAGCAGACGGCAATAAATACCCTTCACAGTGCCTTACTACCCACTCAAAATCAACAAATTACACGATGTCATTATAACGAAAGGAAACATCCTGAAAAGTTTGCTATGCAATGCGCTTTAAGATCCATCTTTACAAACTTACGATGACAAGATGCCTTAACCGGTATTGCGCCAATAATCTAAAAGGCATCAGCTACGATCAATGATTATCTCTCCAATGCGTTATATAGAATTTCCACTGGATGCAGGGCTTTCCGATGAGTTCCGTCTTTAATCTGATGGCGACAAGAAGTACCAGAGGCTGCAATAATAGTATCCTTTGACGCACTTCTTACAGCTGGAAATAACACCAACTCTCCTATCTGCTGGGAAACATGGTAATGTTCTTCTTCATATCCAAAAGAACCCGCCATACCGCAGCATCCTGAAGGGATGAGTGATGCCTCATAATTTAAAGGAATACTTAAGATGATTTTCAGATACTCCTGAGATGAAAGTGCTTTTTGATAGCAATGCCCGTGTATCTTTATAGTCTTTTTCTCTTTGCTGAACCGTTCAGGATCAATATTTCCAATCCGCCATTCCCGGGCAATAAACTCTTCAATGGTAAATACGTTCTTCGCTAGCTTCGATGCACTCTCGATAGCATCTCCCTCTGCTAAGTCCGGGTACTCATCTCGAAAGGTTAATATTGCCGATGGTTCAATGCCTACCAGGGGAGCTTCGTCTGTTACAATGGCCGACAGAAGCCGGATATTTTCATTCGCTATTTCTTTTGCCTTTCTCACCAATCCCTTAGAAAGATAGGTACGCCCGCTTTCGAGATGTTCAGGAATAATTACTTCAAATCCCAAAGCCTGCAACAATAGGATAGCCTTCTTACCTATTTCAACATCATTGTAATTGGTAAACTCATCGCAAAACAAATACACCTTTTTTCCTGAAGCCGACGTCTTTTTGTTGCGCTTATGCCAGGCCTTTAGTGTTGTTGAACTTAAAAGTGGCATGCTTCTGTCTGGATGAAAGCCCACCAGCGAGTTGGCTTTTCTGCGAAGGAGTTCATTGCCAAAAATCAGATTATAAGCCGCCGGAAACATGGAAGCCAACTTCATCTGGCTGCTAAAATTGCCGATTAGTTTTGCCCTGAACGGAACCCCGTTTTCATCATAATAGTGCTGTAAAAACTCAGCCTTCAATTTGGAAACATCTACACCCGAAGGGCAATCTGTCTTACAGCCTTTACAACTGATGCAAAGGTCCATTACTTCCTTTATCTCTTCGTGGTTAAAAGGATGCTGGTCGTGTTCGTTACTTAAAAACTGGCGTAAGACGTTTGCCCTGGCCCTTGTGGTGTCCCTCTCCTGCCGTGTAGCCATATAACTTGGGCACATCACTCCTCCGGCAATAGCACTCTTCCTGCAGTCCCCTGATCCTGAACACTTTTCGCTCAATTGCAGGGCACTACCCTGTTCGCTAAAATTGAAAAAGGATTTTCGTTGCGGCTCTTTAACATCAACCTTCACCCGTAAATCTGTATCCATTGCAGGTGTACCGGTAATTTTTCCGGCATTGAATACGCCATTTGGATCAAACAGATTTTTGATCTCTTTGAACAGGCTATAGATCTCCTGGCCCACCACTTCTGGAATAAACTCGCCACGCAAACGGCCATCGCCATGCTCTCCAGAAAGGGAACCTTTATACTTTTTAACCAGCTCAACTGTATCGGCCAATATTGCACGAAAAGTTTTCAGCCCTTCCCTGCTTTTTAAATTCACCATTGGCTCTACATGCAGCTCGCCGGCGCCGGCATGTGCATAATATGATGCGCTTACGCCGTGTTTTTTTAAAACCACTTCCAGATCCCGGATATATTCGGGTAAATCGTGCGGGTCCACAGCGCAATCCTCAATCAAGTTTACTGGCTGAGCATCGCCTTTGAGATTACGTAGCAGACCTAAACCCGATTTACGAACTTCCCAGGCAACTTTTGAATCTTCATTAAACAAAATCGGAAATGCATACCCGTAATCAAAAGCCCGTAATTCTTCGATTAATGCGTTTGCCATTTGATTCACTTGTTCATGACTATCAGCCATAAACTCAACCATCAGAATAGCGGCGGGGTCGCCTACTATAAAGTTTCTGTTCTTATGGAATTCTGGATGATCAATGGTAAAGTCCAGTATGTATTTATCTACCAGCTCAGACGCCATAGGCTTGTGTTTCAAAGCCACTATATTGGCACGAAGTGCCTGATCGATGGAATTGGTATGAATACAAACCACTGCAGTTTCTGCAGGAGGCAGATCCAGTAGGTTTAGCTTCACCTCTGTTACAAGGGCAAGTGTACCTTCCGACCCGGCCAACAAGGCGCATAAGTTAAAGGGCTTACCGTTTTGGGCAAAAGGCTGCATATTGAGTAAGCAATCTACGGCGTAGCCGGTATTTCGGCGCACAACCGAAGGCTTAGGAAATTTAGCTCTGATAAGCTCCTGCGTTTCTTTATGGGAGAGCCTGGCATTTATCCACTCATAAATTTTACTTTCCAGGCCTTCTTCCCTCTGTTGCGGTAAATCCTGCGCTTTAAAAGTTGCTTCAGTTCCATCGCTTAACAACACTGTAGCCTCAAGCAAATGATCGCGGACAGCCCCCCAAACAATGCTATGTAACCCACATGAGTTATTACCCACCATACCGCCTATCATAGCCCGGTTTGCGGTTGATGTCTCGGGGCCAAACAACAATCCGAACTGCTTGAGATGATAATTCAGGTCATCTCGAATGACTCCTGGCTGTACCCTAACCCATTTTTCTGCTTTGTTTACCTCCAATACTTGATTAAAATATTTAGAAATATCTACTACAATCCCTTTCCCAACTACTTGTCCAGCCAGGGATGTACCTGCAGCGCGGGGAATAAGGGTAAGCTTATGATTGTTGGCAAAGCCGATGAGCAATTTTATATCGTTGGAATTTTTGGGCAAAGCTACTGCTATCGGCCTTTCCTGGTAGACTGATGCATCTGTAGAATATGCCATCAGGATAGCTTCATGCTCTGCTGAAGAATTATAAAAAAGTTCACCTTTAAAATTGCGTTGAAGCTCTATAAAATACTTTTCCATTGATTATTTTTCCTGTAAGGCCAGATTGTTGCTGCAAAACTACGAATATTGCTGACTATTGAGCCACAGATAACGTGGATACAGCCATCCTTTGAGGCTTGATAATAACCTGAACTGCTGATTAAATTTCATATCTTGTAATATCTATTATTTTTGAAAAATGAAGCACATATCTATCCTTGTTCCCAAAGGCGCCATTTTGGGTAGCCTGGAAGGCTCCAGGCAATTACTTAGCCAGGTAAACGATTTTTTTAGAGCCAGAGGGTTGGCTCCGGCTTTTGATGTTCAATTGATAGGACTGGCAAGGGAAGTGCAGGTAAGTGGCGGTTTATTTACCGTACATCCTAACCTGTTGATACATGAAGTAAAAAAAACCGACCTGGTTATTATACCAGCGCTTGATGGAGATATACAAAAGGCTGTGGAAGAGAACCAGGATTTTATACCCTGGCTTATTAAGCAACGTGCCAGCGGTGCAGAAATTGCCAGTCTTTGCCTCGGCGCATTTTTACTTGCATCTACCGGGCTGGTAAATGGAAAAAAATGCGCCACCCATTGGATGGCGGCCAATAAATTCAGGCAGCTATTTCCGGAAGTAGAACTTGTTACCGAAAAAATCATTACAGATGAGAATGGCATCTACTCAAGCGGAGGGGCATTTTCGTATATGAATCTGATTTTATATCTGATTGAAAAATATGCAGGCCGGGATATTTCCATCCTTGCAGCCAAGGTTTTTGCCATAGAAATTGAACGTGATAGCCAGTCGTCCTTTATCATTTTTCAGGGACAGAAGGAACATGAGGACGAGCCCATTAAAAAAGCACAGGAATTTATAGAAGGCAATTTCCGTGAAAAAATTACGGTAGACCAATTAGCGGATATGCTTGCTATTGGCCGCCGCAACCTGGAACGCCGTTTCAAGAAAGCTACTTCAAATACAGTGGTTGAATATATCCAACGGGTTAAAATTGAGGCAGCTAAACTTAGCCTTGAAACTTCAAGAGATAATGTTTCGGAGGTTATGTATAACATCGGTTACACCGATCTTAAATCGTTCAGAACTACTTTTAAAAAGCTTACAGGCCTATCGCCTATGGACTATAGGAATAAGTATAACAAAGCAATGTTGACATCATAAAAGCTTATTCGAATTGCCTGAAGCTGCATGTTCATAACTGTTAAAAGAAAAAGGGTAGAGCTTAGTGCCTGGTGCTACCCTTTTTCTTTTAATAGATTAGTTAATTGATGTCTGTCAAAGCTGTTGTTGCATTTTTTCGATGCTCCCTAACTGCAAATATCGCTCCTGCCGCAATCAGAAATATTACTCCATCATCCAAAGGTGAATCTAACTCCTCACAATAATCGAATTGAGGATTGCATTCATCGTCTGCAAGACATCTGGGCATTACTGCAAAATTTAAACAAATAAATATAATTCCTAGTTTTAATGACTTCACAGCAAACCTTCCCTATTTTCTAATAAATTTCTTTTTTCCCAATACCAATCCGGTATTTTTATCAATCACCTGAATAATGTAACTACCCGAGGCAAGGCTTGATACATTCGCTTGCAGGCCACCAGCTGTTAATATTTTTCTGCCCTGTAAATCGTATATGTTCAATTGCACATTCTGAACAGGCGCAATGGAGCCTAAATTCACAGTTAACCAGTCCGTTACCGGATTCGGGTACACGGAAATACTAAGTTTACTTTCGGGCGAATTATAGTTTAAAACCACAGCTTCAGAATAAGAAGCCTGGCCATCCTTATCTGTAATCTGTAACCTGTAATAATTACTGCCATGCTGAGGCTTCGTATCAATAAAATTGTAAGATATGGTACCTGATGAAGTTCCGGTAGCAGCCACCTTTCCAATAGACTGAAAATTCTTGCCATCCAATGAACGCTCTATTTCAAAATACTTGCAGTTTTCTTCAGATTCTGTTAACCATCTCAGTTCTGCTCCGGCAGACATTTTCTTTGCTGTAAAGGCTTTTAATTTAACTGGTAGAGTAGTTACAGGTGTAATAACCAGTGAAAACCGTTCTGTGCCAAAGCTGCTTGCTACGGCTTTATCAATAGTAAATCCATACTCAGGATTTACCTTAATATCGGTTACTGTATTCAGGTATTTATCTTTTAGCAAGAATGTATAATCCGATGTTGCAGGCACGCTACTAAAATTTAATTTTAATGTGCCCGATGCCGAAGCGTTTACGTTTAATGCGATCTCTTTTACCTCTGCAAGGCCTGGCATCGTATTAATAGCCATTGACACCTTATCGGTAGAAAGGCTGGATAGATTAACCGTTGTTCCACCAAAATAAAGCGCATCATTTCCATCAGCGGCCTGCGAGAAATCACTACGGAAACCAATTAAAGCCTCTTCTTTATTTAGTGCATCCTGAAGGCTCATCTTAAGCACTTTGGCTGCTGAAGAACTGGTGGCTGCATTTACAGCTGCTTTTTTTGATGGCTTTATATTTCCAGCTAGTTCCCCACCAAAGTCAAAATGCTCTGGACGGCTCAAAAGGCGCCCCGGGATTATAGCGTCGTCCACTACTTTGACTTCTTCTGAAAATCTGAGAGTTCCTCCCCCGGATACTGATTGCACATAAAAACCCTGCCCCGGCTGTATGTAACGTGACCCTCCATTAACAGCACTGTCTAAAGCCGCACTATAAGTGGCAGCAGCCTTGCCCGCCTTTACAATTGTAATATTTGAATAGATCCCAGTGGAAGCCGCCAAAACCGCATTGAAATCAATAGTTGCCGGATAGGGGTTTCCTACCAATAAGTACCCGTTATAATTATCCCCAGAAATAGCGCTATTAGGCACCTCCACGTCAATATCGCCTTGATTAATAGGCCCGTTATAAACTACCGTAACACTTTCTGGCGCTGCAAAGGGGGCATTCAATTTAGTTGAAGCATTAGTACGGCTGCCTCTGAAGTACAAAAGGAAACCTACCCCCGGCGGATTTGCCTCTTCATCCAGTGTTTGTATGGGTTCTAAAGCAGGCTGAGTAGCCGGTTTAGACTCCTTGTAGTTTGAAATAGTAACGGCATAAGGCGCACTGGCACCACCCGCATCGAACCCTCCGGCAACTCCTGTTGGCCCCGTTATTATGAGGTAAGATTTTAATTGTTCGTAAACATTAGTGCTGCTTACTGGGGCACACATCGCCCTTGACCCCCTTGCCGCAGACGAACCTCCTTTTAAATACGATTGAACATTAACATTTCCGCTTACCTTTGCTCCATCAAGCAAAGGCGCCACATTTGCGTTCGAGCTAGCCGACGCCAGCAATGTAAGATTACTGTTTGTAACAAAGTCGCAGTATGGCTCAACGGTTAAGACTCCGGAAACGGCAACTGCCCCCCGCATTAGACTGGTAGTTACCGGATACGCCGCTCCCCTGCTGGCAGTAATTGTTAAATTCTTGTAGTTTAATGCCCCTACCTCTACAGTCTGGCCATTTTCTCCATTGTAGGTAACAAGCCCCTGATGGTTATAGCCTGTTGCTGTGTTTTTCCAATCGTCGCCAATAGTTATAGGAATAGTACCTGCAGAGAAAGGTTGATTTCCTGAAAGGTTCTTGGCAATGTAGATGGATGAAATATTATTGTCGAAGCTTATCGGCGCACTTACATCCAGATTCCAATTTACTTTAAACTGGGTTTGGCCTGTTCCTTTAATGGTTTTGGTACCAGCGCCGCTTAAATAAACACTGAAATAATTAATAGATGCAGGAACATCTTGAGCACTGCTGCTATTGAAAGTGATAATACTTTCTGCTGCATCATGCCCGTTAGCATTACCAGTATTCAATGTGCCAGAAATAACAATATTAGATGAACCTAAGCTTCCATCGGTATTATAGCTAGTGCTTTCAAAAACTTTATTATAGTTCGAAAACGTTAAATTTCCATAAGTACCGCTAATAACCGTTTGCCCGTTTGAAGATTGATCGTAGACAACCGTACCCGTCGCACTGCTGCTTAAAGTTCCTCCAGTTTTAGAAATATCAGAATCCAGAGTTAATGTAGTGGCCCCAATATTAAAAATCCCTGCAGTTAGAGTTAAAGTTCCTTCTACCGTACAACTGGAAGATAAGTTTACTCCCGCCGGGTTGTTTATTGTTAAGTCATTAACACTTGATGGCAAGCCATTGCCGGTTGCTTGGGCGAAACTTCCGTTATAGGTATAGTTAGCTTCTGTATTGTAGGAACGCGTACCGGTAACCTGCACTGAACCTGTAGCACCGGTTGATGTTATCCCAGCTGTATTGGCAGTTACCAGTCCAGCACCATTTGAAAGTGTAAAGGTACCGCTCGAGCCATTTAAAACGGATGTACCAAAATCTAATGTTGCTCCTTTTTTAACATTGACGTTTATAGCTCCTGAATTTGTTCCTCCGCTCTTAGTAAACGACTGGGTAGATGTGCCATCAAAATAAATATTTCCGCTGCCAGACCCTCTTTGTAAAGTACCGCCAGACATGTTGAAGTTTCCGCCGATGTTAAGCGTAATGGTTCCACTTGTGTTACAAAGAATAAATGTACCGCCTGTTTGAGTGAAATTACCTGTTACATCTAAGGTTGCTGTTGCATTATTTGCTAATTGAAGATTGCCACTGCCGGTGGAAATGATGCTGAGGTTTCCACGTACAGTAACTAGAGCACCAGCTAGAGAAACTAAACCAGCAGAAGTTTGTCCGGAGCAATTCCATGTAAAGTTGTAGAAATTCTGTCCAAACCCGCCAGTAGGATTTCCGCTAAAGCTGGTAAAACCAGTAATCTCACAGGTTGAACCATCCTCCCAGGTAGCCGTAGGAACAGCCCCACCGTTAATACCGTGCTGGTATTTTCCGCCACTTCCAAATGCAATGGTAGCACCGCTATTGATCCGTAGTCCATAGTAGCTTGTCTCGGTACTATTATTTAAAATTATTCCATTTACAATAAGGTCGTCATCGCTGCCAGCATTAATCCTTAAATAATAGTTCCCGCTTATGGTTATTTGGGCTCCGGCATTCACGGTAACCTGATCTATAGTAGTATTAGCAGAAACCGTAACTGTATGCCCACTCAGGATAGTGATAAATCCATCAGAACTTGACGGCACACCCTCGCCAGAGGTAGGCGTTTGCCAAGTGCTTCCATTCCATCTTTGCCAGGTACTAAGCGTGCTCCACGCACCAGATGCTGCGCTTCGGTAATCGTTAGTTGAGTAAGACCGCTGACTATTGGTTGCCGGACTGGCAGTTAGATAATTAGGCACACTAGCCGAATTGTTAAATGAATAAACTGCTACAAAGTATTCTACCCCAGCAGTTAGTCCTGTTACACTCACACTTGTTCCTGTGGAATTATAAACCACATAATTGCCGGTACCTAGTTGAGAGCCACTTCCGAAAGTAGTACTAGCTGTATAGGAAGTTGCATCTACCGGATCTGCATTTACTTCGCTCGAAGCTTTAATTACCACAAGGCTGTTGCTTCCATTTCCAGCAGTCCAGCTGATTGTCATTCCAGTACTATTTACTGATGAAAACGAGATTGATGAAGCCTGGACTGTAGGAGAGTTAGGAATAACGCTGAACGTGGTAGATCCAGCCGTTAAGCTCATTCCGCTTGTTCTGGTTGCGGTAAGATTAGCCGTTCCTGCAGATGAGAGAATGGCTCCGCTAACAATTACCGAACTGCTTCCGGCAGGAATAGTTCCATTAACTGTTCCGCTAAGCGAACCTGCAGCCCCGGTATTACTTAACGTAAAAGAGGTGGCAGAGGTAACAGAAGATACCTGATTATCTGAAGCTTGAGATTGTACTGTTACATTAAACGATGATCCAACTGTAGGCGAATCCGGCGAAACAGAAGTTATTACCAGTTTTGTTGGAGCAATAAACGCATTGTCTTTACCCACCGCAAAATATTGGGTACCGGTTGTAAGATTTCCTAAAGAAGAAAAATTTGATGAAGAGCTAAAAATATATGGATTTGATCCGGATTGTGTTGCGGCAGTTTGAGTCCAGGAGCTTCCGTTATAAAATCCAAGATAAGTATTGGTTCCCGCAGCAAAGCCAGCCCCTTCTTCGCCGCTGTTATATTGTGCACTTACTGAGAGATTACTGCCATTAGAAACTGCTTCTGTAATTACCCACCTACGAGTAACAGACAGTGCTGCATCGTTTATTGTAGCAGGGATTGTTCCATCAGCAACCCTTATTCCGTAAACATCTGATGTACCTGCATTGGTTAAAGTTATTGGATTGTAGCTTAAATTTCCAACGGGAAAAACTACGCTACTGCTGCCAACGGTTCTTTTAAGCTGGCCGGTACTATTGGTTTTAATGTAAGCCGAGGAAGAAAATCCGGTAATGGAAGCAGTAGATGCAATAGTTAGATTATATGTACTTAATGTTAGTATTCCGGAAGTAAGAGAAAGAGTTCCATTAACAGTAAAGTTCTGCGCCAATGCAGTGCCCGAACCGTTAATAGTCAAATTATTGACAGTATTTGCCGTAGTAGTGGTAAACGTACCTGTCGAAGCTCCTTTAAACTCATAATTCGCTCCGCTGTTAAAGGATTTGCTTGTAGTTTGGATAGAACCGGTAGCGCTTAAACCATTGGCATGGGAAGTTATAATGCTGGCTCCGCTGGATAAAGTAAATGTACCCGTTGAGCCATCCAGAACAGAGGTACCAAAGTCTACAGTAGCGCCAGAATTAACCGTAAAGTTGATAGCTCCCGAAATAGTACTACCTGACTTGGTGAATGTTTGCACAGATGTTCCGTTAAATGCAACACTTCCGGTTCCGCCTCCTCTCTGAAAGGTTCCTCCCGAAATGGTAAAGTTACCTGCAACATTTAGTGTTGTTGAGTTTCCACTGCTGCCAAGTAATGTAAGGGTTCCCCCGGCCTGAGTAAAATCTCCCGCAACTGCTACTGTTAAGTTAGAACTAATCGTGTTGGCAAACTGAAGCACCCCCGTTCCTGTGGATATAATAGAAAGATTTCCATTAACCGTTTTAAGGCCTCCAGCCATGCTTAGAGTGTTAGCCTGATTAGGGCAGTTCCATGTAAAATTGTAAAAGGATTGTCCGAAACCAATATTCCCCATCGTGCTAAGCGAGGTATAGCCGATAACTTCGCAAGTTGAGCCGGTATTCCAGGTTGCCGTTGGTATTGTTCCAGCGGTAGTGGTAAAATTGTGCTGATATTTACCTCCGCTATTAAATACTATTGTCCCTTGCCTGTTAATCGTGCCGGCACTCTTAACAATACCGCTAACCGTTAGATCGGTACCCGAGCCATTCCTAATTGTCAAGGTAACACCGCTGTTGACGGTTATTTGCCCGCCATTATTAACAGTTACCTGGTCTAAAGTAACATTTGCTGTTACTGTGACAGTATGCGTATTCAATACCGTAATAGCCCCCATGGAGGATGTAGGTGCACCTTGCGAAGGCGACGCCACCCATGATGAGCCATTGTATCTTTCCCAGGTACTTGCACTATTCCAATTTCCGGAGGTTGCCGTCCTGTAATCACCACTTGACTGTGCAAAAGCACGATTATTTACAACTACAATCAATAGTGTAAACGCTAAAAACGTTAAAGTAAGAGAGAGCCTCATCAACTTAAGATTTAATGCATGATTATTCATCCCCGGATGGGAATTACAATAATGTTAAAATCTAATCCATGGGTTACATGGACCAGTTGAGAGCGTTAATATTAAATCTATAAAGGGTACTAACCTTTGGTTAATAGAAGATACCTTTTAAAAACTCAGCAGGTACTAAACAAAAACTTATCCATTTGAACATAAAAGCGCCTAAAAGAGGAAGTTCTTTATCGTTATGATTAAAACATCATTAATCATGAATAAAAAATCAGCCTGACGCACTTAAAAACGACACCATTAAGTTTAATCCATTTAATAGCTTAGAAAATATCCCATGGAAGACGTGAATTTATTTTCACCAATAATGTAGAGGCAAATCAACACAGAGCAATAACATGCGGGAAAAATTTACACAGTCTGAATGATTATAGAAAGCAGTATAACTTATGGGAAATTAATAAAACACCTCTAGAAGCTGGATTAAAACAAAGCTTTTTAGTAAGAGTGATAGTACCTAGGTCGTGACCCGTACACGCTTCATGCCAACGAATTGCAACTGTGATGCACCTAAATACTGTGACTTGCAATCATTTTCTATTATTTGAAGGGGAAATTGAAACTAGAACCTATCAATCCACTCTTCCGCGGAATCACAATCGGCGAACAATTTGGTGACAAGAATTTTGCCTTGCTCTTCAAAGCATTTTTTTATCGAAAACTGGCTGAAAGAACCTTGAAGGTATACACAAGCTATAAATTTAATTCCGGCTGCCTCCAGTTCCGGATACCACTCAGCAGCCATCCATTTGCCGGCCTGCGGCCATATACCTACAATAAAACTTGTATCTATAAGCATTTTCTTTGTCTTAAAACTTTGAAGAAATGCCAATACTTTTTTGCATCCGAGCTTAACAGAGTCTAAATCGTGTCCACCAGTCCAATTAACATTCAGGTAATTATGAATTTCATTGAAGCTGATGCTGATAGCACCTTCTGCCGAGAGTGTGCGGCCTGCGAGC
Organism: uncultured Pedobacter sp.; assembly: GCA_966211215.1. Taxonomy (GTDB): domain Bacteria; phylum Bacteroidota; class Bacteroidia; order Sphingobacteriales; family Sphingobacteriaceae; genus Desertivirga. Next base: position 23,059 of record CBIHNR010000033.1, on the reverse strand, counting down.
TTCTGTTTATCTGGCTGCACAAGTGGCAGCCTGAAATAGAAAGTAGCCCCTTTGCCAGGCTCACTTTCGATCCAAAAACTACCATTATGCCTTTTCAGAATTTCTGATGCTATAAACAAGCCCAATCCAAGGCCCTCAAAGCGCATAGCGGTATTGTCTACCCTAAAATATCTTTCAAACAGATGATTTAAATCCTGCTCGGCTATGCCGATACCAAAATCGCGTACTGATACGATAATATTTCCCTTGGACAGCTTGCTATTAACAATCACCTTGCTACCTTTAGGCGAATACTTTATGGCATTGTTTAAAAAATTGTTAACAACCTGCTCCAACCGGAAACGGTCGCCCGTGTAAAGTACATCTTCGGCACTTTCCAGTATAATTTCATGTTGTGGCGCGGTATGTTGCACACTTTCTATGCTATGTGTAAGCATTTGCAAAAAGTTAAACTCCTCCGGATTGTATAATATTTTGCCTGCATTAATTTTGGTAACGTCAAGCAAATCACTGATAAGCTTTTCAAGGCGAAGAATATGGCCAGCTGACTTTGCTATGAAACTATTTAATTTCTCAGGTTCGCCGGTACGCTGCATCAGCTGATTATATGCCTTAATACTGGTTAATGGCGTTTTTAATTCATGGCTGGCAATCGATATAAACTCATCCTTTTTTTGTTCGTTAGTTTTGTGGATATCGATATTGGTGCTGGTGCCAACCCAAAGTTTAATGGCTCCATTTTCTATCAAAGGCAAGGCCCTACCCAGGTACCACCTATAATTTCCATCCTTGCCAAGCAAACGAAATTCAGCTGAATAACTTTCTTCTGTTTTTACAGAATGGTTCCATCTGGTAACACATTCTGATAGATCGTCTGGATGAACAAACGAAGACCATCCATGTTGCAGAATTTCCTCATTAGTTCTGCCAAACTCATCGCACAGTAGCTGATTTACATAGTTTAGCTGTCCATCTGCACTCGCAGTCCAAACATGTTGGGGCATAGCATCCAACACGAAGCGGAACCGCTTTTCGCTGGACTGAAGCATTTCTCTGGCTTTTACCATATCGGTAACTTCGAAACCAAAAGCCATAATGCCATCTACCTTGCCATAAGTACTAAATCGGGGCTGGTAAATAAAATTGAAGTAGCGGCTTTCCATTTCTCCATTTCCACCTTTTTTTAAGGGAATAACCCATTCCCGCCCTTCAAAAGGTTTTCCGGTTCGATAAACCTCATTCAAGATGTCTATAATTGACTGTCCGTTTAGCTCTGGAAAAGCTTCCAGCATTGGCTTACCCAAGAACTCCCGGCCCGGTAAAAGACTTTCAAAAATGGGATTTACCAATTCGAACACATGTTCTGGCCCATCCATAATGCTTATTCCGGCAGGCGCCTGCATAAAAAACCGTTTCAGCCGCTCGCGTTCATTTTCAGCCTCAGCCTTGGCTATAAGCAATTCGTTGGTACGAAGTTCAACCCTGCGCTCTAGCGTCGAGTTTAATTTTTGAAGACTTTCCTGTGCAGTATATAAACTTTCATTAGTAGCTCTTAATTCTTCATTAGCAGCCTGAACTTCCTCATTCGCTTCAAGCAAATTATCATTAAGCCGGGCTAATTCGGATTCCTTATGGGCGATATCTTTTTTTGCTTCAATAAATTCAGTTACGTCGTAGGCAAAAGTCAATACGCCGTTTACCTTCATCTCGGCATCAAACAAAGCTTGATACACAAGGTGAAAATAATGCCCTCGAAATTGGCCATTTCCATCAGACACTTCGAGGTACATTTCTTTGGACTCGAAAGTTTGTCCGGTTTGATAAACCCGCTGCAAATTAGGCCAAACAGGATGATTTTCCAGGCCAGGCGAAACCTCAAGCAAGGACTTCCCTATAACATCTTTACCCCTAAGAAAATACTGCTTATAAGGTTCATTAACAAAGTCATATATAAAATCAGGCCCAGAAAACGATGAAATGTAGGCAGGTATCTCTGCAAAAAATTTCTCCAGCCGCAGGCTTAGCTGTTTAAAATCGGCAGTCGACTTTTCTTCCTTCTCAAGACTCTCATTCAGCTTCTTTTGTGCTATCGTTTGCTGAGTCACATCAATAGCATGATTAACAATGTATTGAATTTCGCCGCTTTGAGTTAATATGGGCGTATTTGAAATATCCCAGTAGCATCCTACAGAGTCATCGGCTAAAGGAGTATCAAATTTGGAAACTGTTAATTGATGAGACTTGCGTAGTTCCAATACCTGCTGCAATGATTCTTTTAATGCAATGGTATCACACCCATGCACATTTTTATCCAAAATAGATTTACCAACAACGTTTTCTCTTATCGAGTTAGTTACATCCAAATAAAATTCACTGGCTGTAAGTATTTTTAAATCAGGAGAAAGAATAAGATATATGCCTGGCAAAGATTCAAAAACCTTTAATATTTCTGTGCTTACCCCCGGGTTGCCATTTATTTCCATAAAAAACAGGCTATAAAAAGAAATTCAGAAACTAAATCTAAATATAAAAACTGCAAAAAAGCGCTTTGTTAAAGCATTCTTCCCTATTTATTGATAAATGAAGCACTTACTTCAATTCCTGTCAATACTGCAAAAAACACATATATAAATTAACAACATCATAATCGGCCTGAGGCCAGGAAACAATATAACCACCTTCATCTATGTAAAGTTTTTCAACAAAAGCCTTTACACAACCACGGAGATAAAAAACTAAAAGCCAATTATTTAAAAATAATTTACTCAACAATTTAGTTTACACTTTCCCTGAACAACAACGTCCGGACTTTAAAAACCCTATTTTCATGGTTTTCAAATCATCTATCAAACTGCAGAACCGATAGTCAACTGCATGGATAGTTCCATTCTAAATACCTATAAAAAGAAAAACATGACAAAAAAACTTTCATCCCCCCTGGCAATTTTAACTGTAGCGATTTTAATGCTGTTATCATGCTCTAAAGAGGGAGAAGACACAACACCATTAGATAAAGAAGCATTTCCGGTGGAAATTGCTGTTTCCAATAAAGATGATGGTCAAACGGCTTCCGAAGCCGCCCTCCCATTAAACGCGGTTATTAGCCAGCTAACTTTTATTGCTTATTCTGAAGATGGAAACGAATTTATGAGAAGGACGCAACTCGCTACTTCGCCCAATTTTGGAAAAATAACATTAAACCTTCCTAAACGATTTTTTACAATAGTAGCAGTTGGTTCCAAATCACTTTTCGGAATTAACCAGTACTTTCAAACCAATACAACCAATCCAATTTTATTGCCTTTTAAATCAGCAAACATGCAGTATTGGCAAGACAATGAGTTTATGTCTCATAAAAAATATAAAACCGGGGATACATTTTTAGGGACTCTTGCATTGCCCATAACTAATACCCAAAGTTTTGAATTGCCTCTTCGGCGGATTGTTGGAAAGCTTGAAGTAAGCGTTGAGGACGTGGCTCAATACAAGGTGGATGTAAACAACGAAGCTACCGGCTATTACTTTCAAAACCGAACATCATTTGGCTATACCGATGATGATACGGGTTATGAGGTAGACAATTCTCAGGGGCCAATAAGTTTGTACATTTTGCGGACAGACCAACCTCTTAATATTGATATAATTGGTGGCGGAGTTAAGAAAACCTTACAGGTACCGATATTTAAGAATCAAAGGACCGTAGTGAGAGGAAAACTTCTGGAATCAACCGGCGCACTTGGGCTCAATGTATCGATAGAACAGGCATGGAGTACAGACACCACCCTGGTTAAGTTCTAAAGTAAAAAAGCCAGCACTGGAATCGGGTGCTGGCTCTTTATTTTTAAGCTTCCTGAAGTTTTGCTGGTTTATAGTTTCCGGGAACAGGGCCTATAGATTTCACCAGGCGGTTCCATGAATTAATCTGGATTATGGCCAGAGTAAGATTGGCGATCTCATCCTTAGAAAAATACTTGTCCAATTCTTCATGAATATCATCATTATCCTCTAGGTTGTTAATCACTGTCAGCCTTTCTGCAAAAGCAAGTACAGCCCGTTCCTGCGGAGTATAATAAGGTGTTTCCCTCCAGGCAGATACCGAAATTAAACGCTGAAAACTTTCGCCATGATTTAAGGCATCTTTAGAATGCATATCTAAACAGAAGGCACAGCCATTTAACTGCGAAACTCTTAACCTCATTAGTTCGAGCAGCGTAAAATCAAGCCCGCAATTGTCAACATAATTTTGAACATGGTTCAAAGCTGCGTAAAAGCCAGCCGGTAGTTTGTTAAAAGCAATTCTTTCCATGATATTTTTTAGTTAAATCTGATAGAAAGACAATCAACTCTAAGATTCGTGACAGAGGCTATGCTCTTTTTTGTAATAATTTTAGTTTATCCGGATTCCTCATTACGTAAACACCAGTTATCAAGTCATTTTCAATAGTAATGATATGGCAGTTTACCAATATACCTCTATCAAAATACAACAGTGCTGGCTGATGATTAACTAAAGCATACTCCACGTCAAGCTGAATGTAGAATTTCTTATGTAGTCCCAGCAACATGGCCATGGTATCTTTCTTGCCGTGAATGGGATTGCGGCTAGCCGAAACCTTGCCGCCACCATCTGAGATCATTACAATATCCTGGTTAAGCATAAGCTCTAGCTGACTGGTATCGCCTCGCCTGATTACATCCACATACCGATGAAATATTTCATCCCTGCTTGCAGCCCCCGGAATTGCCGAAGCTGTTTTAATCTGTTTTTTTGCCCTGCTTAACAACTGCCGCGAATGCTCTTCTGTTATGCCGATCACCTCTCCTATTTCTGAATGTTCGTAGTCAAAAGCTTCTTTTAAAATAAACACCGCTCTTTGTTTTGCATTTAAGCGCTCGAGCAAAACCATAAGGGAATAAGATAAAATATCCTTACGATTGATTAGTGTATCTGCACCATCGGCTGCAATCGGCTCAGGCAACCATTGCCCGGGATATTCGGCCTGCATTTTCTTCTGCCTCTTTTTTTGATTAATAGCCAGATTAATTACCGACCTGATAAGGTATGATTTTACATTGAGTACGTATTCCCGGTTTGTTCTGATGAATTGCAAAACCGCATCCTGGACAATATCCTGCGCTTCATCTATAGTGCCCAGAATATTATAAGCATAAGTAATAAGCAAAGGCCTTAGCCCTTCAATGCTTTCTACAAGTGCTTCTTGGCTAGTTGCTTCGTTATTTTGTCCGCTTGATGATAAATCCATTTTCAACTTTGTCCATTAAACCCGTTTTAGGATAATATTCCATTGCAGAAGGCGCAGACAGAAGAAGTAACATACAGCGTTCGCCTATCTCCTCTTTGGTTAGCTCAATTAACTTTTTACCGATCCCCTTTTTCTGATAATCGGCAGCGACCGCCAGATCAGAAAGATAGCAGCAATAGCAAAAATCTGTTAAAGAACGGGCAATACCTACCAGCTTTCCATCATCCCAGGCACTTACAACAAGGTTTGAATTTTGGTACATCCCTTCAATGCGTTGCGTGTCATTAACGGGCCGGTTAATTCCTGAACTTTTATATAAGCCTATTATTTCATCAACTTCGGGTACAAACCCTGCGATAAAGTTTATTTCCATTTTAACCAATGCATTTTCCCTTAAATATAGTAATGCTACATTACTCCCCCAGAACAAATCAAGACAATTATGCTCAGCAAACGTGACAGTTAAATACGGATTATTTTATAATACTAACCGGATTATTGATTTTGGAAAAATAACCTAAACAAAAATGGCGGTAACTTTTATGATACCGCCATTCTGATTATTGTACTCCATTCAATTTTTTCCATGCAGGAAACTCTTTCTCGATAAGCTTTTTGGGCCATACTCCATACCAGGCATAGCCTACCCTGCGCTCGTATTCAATTTCTGACAGTTTCTTTTTCACAATCTGAGTGCGGTCACTAAATACTGGTTCTTGTGTTTTTATATCATAAAACCTGGCCCATAAAGTACTGGCAGGATCTTCTACTACAACAATATCATAGCCTTTTGGCAAGGCGGCATCCTCAACTTTTTTAGTATTAATACCGCTTTGCTTTACATTATCAAACCAGCTCATAGCTGCTGTAATAGCATTTTTCACTTCGATTGACGGATCTTTTATCCTCATTAAAAATCTGGTGATGCCAACCGACTCCGAACTACTTAAAGAAGCTGGTTCAAATGCCCTGGCCTTAGCCGGAACTAATTTTTTTTCATCATACTGGGCAGCCCAAACTGTTGGTTTCCCATTTACATTCACTTGAGTTTGTAAAATACAAGAAACGCCTTTAGCAACAGCTTCCTTTGCTTTAGTTACATAGCTATCTTCAAAAACAGCAAAGTCACCGTTCTTTTCGGCTATGTCTTGTAAAATATTAAGCACATTAACCATTGCATCATCATTATAAGTGATCTGAGCACGATACAATCTTGCATCCGGATAATATTGCGGCCAGCCCCCGTTTTTATATTGAGCTGTTAAAATATAATCAACCCCTTTTTTTGCGGACTTTAAATAAACGTCATTTTTAGTTTCTTTATAGGCTTTTACCAGATAGCGGACTTCTCTGCTTGTGGCTTTATTATCAAAGGTAGCATCTACATTATTCGATGTTAAGCGGATGGACTGGATTTCCTCCGGCGACATCTCCTTCTCATAAACTACTTTTTTTTCATTAATAGCCTTAGGCCATCCCCCATACGAACGTTGATAAATTACCATCCGTTCGGCTATCGGGTCGGTAGTTTGTGCAAAAGCAGCAGCAAGAGGTGATGAAAACAGGGCTAACAGAAAGCTCTTCTTAGCTAACCTTAAAAATGGGTTGGAAAAAATCATTTAAAAATTGGTTATTATTGAACAAGGAATTCGACTGCAAACTTACATCAAAGTTTAAACATCAAACAATCCTCCCTTAACTTTATTGTCCCTAAACGGATTTTAAGCAACGATTTAATTTTTGCAGCCTAAGGCTTACCTTAGTACACCTTAAAAAGTAATGAAAGTTTTTTTACACACACTAATTATCTTCATTATTCAAACAAGTTTCGCCCAGGATATGCAATACGGGCGACAAATAGTGAATAAGCTTTCGTCGGCTCGTTTTTGGGGAAGGGGCTATACTAAAGAAGGCATGCAGAAAGCCACTAATTTTTTATTGAAGGAATTTAGGAAGGCGGGCATAAAACCAATAAAAGGCGATAGCTACCTGCAGAGCTTTAGCTATCCTGTAAACTCCTTTCCGGGTAAAATGGAAGTGGAACTGAATGGAAAAAAACTGAAGCCTGGCAGAGACTTTATAATTTCTGCACAAAGCCAGGGATTAAAAGCTAACACTTTGCTAAGCCCGAAAGACAGCGCACATTACTCTGCCCTGCAAAATAAACTAAAAGTAACCTTGCATCAGAAATTAACCTGGGGCGTTTCTCAGCAACAAGCTGACTATACCTGGATTCAGCTGGATAGTAAACTGATTCGGGAGAAACCTCAATCCATTAGCATCAATATAGAAAACAAGCTTATCCCCAATTTTCAAACTGCCAATATATGTGGCATGGTAACAGGCAAGCGTAAGCCCGATTCTATCATCCTGGTAACAGCACACTACGATCATTTAGGTGGGATGGGTAAAAAAACATACTTTCCGGGAGCTAACGATAATGCCAGCGGTGTATCGCTTTTATTAAACCTGGCATCTTATTATAGTAAAAATCCGCAGCCTTATACAATCGCTTTTATTTGTTTTTCAGGAGAAGAAGCAGGTTTGCTGGGCTCAAAATTCTTTACAGAACACCCCTTGTTCCCACTTTCAAAAATTCGTTTTCTCGTAAATCTTGATTTAACCGGCACCGGCGATGAAGGCATCACCGTAGTGAATGGAAAAGTATTTAAAAGGGAATTCGACTTGTTAACCGGAATAAATAAATCCACCAAATACCTTCCTAAAATCGTAGAAAGAGGCAAGTCTTCTAACAGCGACCAGCATTGGTTCACAGAAAAAAATGTCCCTTCATTTTTTATTTACACACTTGGCGGCATAAAAGCCTACCATGATATTGATGACAAAGCCTCAACGCTTCCACTTACAGCATATCCAAACTTATTTAAGTTGCTGGTTGATTTCAATGGTAAGCTAATGGGAAATTAGGGCCCTAATAACAAAGCCATCTGGCTGAGATGGCTTTGCTTAAATATTATAAAAGGATAATCAGTACCAGAATAATGATGATGATTGCACCAACCGACAGATAAACCCCACCTCCAAGCATCTGTCTTGTTTGTTGATTCATTTGTCGTAGTTCCTTTTTTAATTCCTTTCGCTCAGCTTTTGTTAAGTTGGATTTGTCCATACTTTTGATCTCCTGCACACGCTGTTCAATTTTGTTAAGCTGAGCTTGTTGTTCTGCCGATAATGTTTCTTGCTTAGCGGGAGCCTTCTCTGTAACAGCAAAAGCACTTCCAGAAAATGCACTTACAAGAAACGCTGTAGTTAATGTATAAATAAGTTTTCTCATATAAATATGCGTGTAGTGATAATATTGACACATAACAAATCCCGGGCATAAGTGTTTTGCAGCGCCAACCATATACTAAATGATTGAATGTAGGATTTTTGACTGACATACATCACCATCTCATGTCCTAATCTATAATCTCCATTAGGCGCTCTACACCTGGCAATTAAGCTTCCTTAAATCAAAACTTATACGACAGCTGCAGTCCATCATACTCCAAGGTTTTGACCGGTACAATGCTTAAGTTGGTATTTGTTGATTTTTTGTGAAGGTGCGGAACCAAAATACCCACGCCAGCACCAATTGTGTAACCAATAATATTATCACTCAAAAAATGCATACCTCCGCGCATGCGAAGATATCCAACTGAAGCAGGAAGAATAGCGGCTGCAGCCCAAACGTAAGGCTTCGCTTTTGAATCTGGATTAAAATCACTGAAAACCTTTGCTGCAAAGAAAGTAGCCGAAGCGGTTGCGGCTGTGTGGCCCGCAAAAAAGGATCGCTGCGCACCATTTTTAATTTTCTCAGCCATCGGAGCTTCATTGCCGTAAGTATAGGGCCGGCTTCGGTTAATAGTACCAGCCGTTAAAGTATAAATGGCTCCTGTAACAGCCATCGTCTCTATGTACATACCTAAAATCTGTCCAGCTTTACTTCTCTCATTTTTGTTGATTAGCATAACAACCGGCATTGCAAACGAAGCATAAAATGGAAAATAACTCACCTTATCAGCATTATCGGAATAATCTCCAGCGCTGAACCTATCGAAAAACGGTACATCCGACTTATTTTTGGCAGCAAGCTCTGCTGTAGTTAAAGGCTCCTTGTTTTGTATCAAACTTAGCCCTAAGACGTTTAAACCAATAAAACCAGCAGTCACGGGCCCGTCAACTTTCCAGCTTGTTTTATACGGAGATTCCTTGTAAGATGAATACGAAGAGGTAACTAAGCTATCCTGCCCTAGCGCAGAAAAGCTTAGTATGGAAATGAAGAAAATACTTATTATAGATCTCATGTTTTAAGTTTTAGTTTAATACACTTAACATGAATCTATTTTAAATAGTTTGGAAAGCAATCTCAATAGAATACTAAACCACTGTATTGCAATTAGTTACCAATCTCTTCAAAGACATCGAATATCCAAAATGGAGGCCTTCGTGGCAAACAATAAATTTTATAGCATCTTCTATAGTGTTCAACTCAATGCCATAGCTTGTTGTATAGCTGGTAAAATTTTTAAATAGGCCGTTGTTGTAATCCTGCTCTAAAGACTCAATATTAGATACCAGATTTTCTTTCAAAAACTTAAGCTCATTTTCATCTATGAAAGCTTCCGGCTTTGTACCTTTTCCGTATTTCAAAACGATATTTTCATCCACCTTTGGAGTTTCATTACCCAAAATATAACATAACACTTGCTGGCTTCTAACCAAATGGCCCAAATTCCAGATAATGTTATTGTTGAAATTTTCAGGAATAGAGTTTAGCTCTTCAATAGTTAACCCCTCTATCAGCTTTAAAAAATTCGCCCGTGTTTTTTTAATTATAGTGAAGTGTTTTTCCATATGGATAAAGATAAATGCTGAAGTTTAAATAGCAAACACCGACTACTCAAAGAACTAAATAAACATTATTAACAATAGGAACTTTTAAACAAAAAAGATCTTTTATTAATAATTTTTCATATTTTTAGGCAAAATTCTATTTTTATGAAAATATTCAATATACAAATCAACAACGAAGATTATATTATTGAGCAGCCAAGCAACGATTACGATATATTTTATGTAAACCGCAAAAAAGGCACTTTCTGCATTGCAAAAGATAAAGACAAGCAATGGATAATTGAGACTCAGCTTGGCATGGAAAAACAAATACCTATAGAGCAAATCGGAAAGTACATAGACTCGCAGCTGAACGCAAATTGAATATAACGATAAGATTGGCCTAAGGTACTACTACAGGCACTATAGATACAATGTCGGGTTATCATACATTGTCTATTAATTCCCGCAAATAGCGAAGAGAGAATTACCAGCAAATTAAACGCTCGCCACCGCAAATACCTATACTTTAGCTGTCTAGTATTTATCTCAGTACCCCAACTTTCAAAGTATGTGTAACAGGCTGCCGAACTAAATTTGACAAGACGAAGTACACAGGGCAATAACAAAACTCATTTCCAATCTTTAAAAATAAGCCCTCAATATGCGAACAGGCTAAATCCCATATTTTAGGGCATAAAAAAACACCCACCTCCTGGTGAGTGCTTTTTTACGATTAATGATATATATAATTATATAACTTTTACATTTACCGCGTTCAAGCCTTTTTTACCACGCTCAACTTCGAACGTAACACGATCGTTTTCACGGATAGTGTCAACAAGGCCTGTTGAATGAACAAAGACATCAGGCTCACCATTTGATGGAATGATGAAACCGAAACCTTTAGTTTCATTGAAAAATTTTACTGTTCCTTCTTTTTGCATTATATTATTTATTAGAAAGTTTGCAAGGTAGCTATTAAATACGAGACTTTACCTGATTTTCAATTATTTATTTTTCTAGGATATTTATTGCTCTTCCTTGAAAAAAACCCTGTAATAATTCATGCCTTTTCCATCATCAAAGCCCTTTTCTATTAATTCCCGATCTCCATGAATATAAATATGAAAGTTTTTGTCTAGTTTAAGTACGCTTTTATAAGTACGGGCCTGTTTTTTTACGGCTGCATCAGAAATATCAAAACTATCCGGAATTACTGTATCAAATTCTTCTTCATAACTCTTTTTGTAGCTCTTAAAAGACTCAATTCCTTGCTCATTGCCAATAACCTCATTAGAAAATTCCTCCATATCGAACGTTTCCTTCTCTTTGAAGTATTTCATCGACCTGTTTAAAAGATCTATTTTGTCGGCTTTGTTCATTTCAAAGTCTTCATCCAGCTTTTCTGCCACAAAGTTTTTATAAATACTGAGCGTATTCTGAGTTTGATTATAGCTGTCGTTACGTATTTTAAGTTTTAAAAATTCATCTTTCCAGTATACCGCTTCAGAGCTTCTGTTGGTTTGATCAATAACGGCAATTTTATAACCCTGTTCTTTATCCGTATTAAAAATCAGGCAGCCCTTATCCAATTTCTGAATATTTATAGCATCCTCCTCATAATCAAGCTTAAATCCACTTTGTTCCGGATATACCTTGAGGTATGTTTCTTTTGTTTCGGATTTGAAGATACCAATGGCATCCATCATCTCGCCTTCTATCTGCACATTATTAAAATAGGTAACATACAACTCACCTGATTTTATTTTGGGGTGACTGGCAATATTATAAAGGTGCTTGGCTAATTGCTGGCTATTTTCATGAAAACTTTGCGTATCCTCAAAAATAAGCGATGCAAAATGGAATACTTCATTCAGGTTTAAATCATCATTTGGATGAAACAATCGGTAAACCTCATTCACTTTTTCGAATGGATTTAAAAAGTATTGCATCAATAATTTGCTCAATAGCTCATCATTAATTTGCAGTGGTTCTTCGGATAATACGTAAAATTCGTCCTGTAATTTATTGCCAACCTTGTGAACTGAAATCTGCGCCAGCGAAGCTTCAAAAGAAAAAATCATCTTAGAAAATAAAGGCGCTAAATAAGCTTATTTATTCGGGTATTGAAAGAAGTAAAATTAAACAGGCTTAACCACAAGTTTTTTATAGAAACTTATGTAGTCATTTTCAAACTGATGAAAACCTCCATAACCATACTCAATAGCCTGTCTTTCTGACTGGCCTTCTTTAATAAACAGTAAGATTTGCTTTAAGGCGTTAGGTTTCTTTTTTATGAGGAAGTAAATAAGGCTGTAAGATATTGAATACAGATCTTGCGTTTTTTCCTTCTCTCCCCAGCTTGAATCGGGTGTATTTAAAAATAATGTGAGGTTGAAGCCCTTCTTTTCGATGAGATTTTGAACAAGCTTAATACGTTGAGATTGAGCAGAGAAGACAACTTCATTTTGCTGGATCTCTAAGGTTTCGCAAAACTCGGCAATACCCTCCGTAAGCCAACGAGAGTGGAATGGCAAATTATATTGCAAAAAAGAATGACTGGCTTCATGAATGATAACTGGAGAATACTCGCTTCCCTTATAAACATGTGCCTGGTTTTGCGCTGGAGAATAAAAACCCAGAGTTTTATGTCCGTTCGGTAAGGCTAGTTTTTGTACAAAGTTATACTCCTGCTTGCTACCATAAAGGTTCACAAAAACCTGCAGGGTATCGTTAGCCGACGTATTAAAAAGGCTATTATAGAGTTTTGCCTGATACCTGGTAATTTTCAGCAACTCCCCCATCGTACTTTCAGACACTTTACACCCCCTCCTTTCAAGGACAAGGCGCTGAGCCTGAACCGATAACTGTAGACATAAAAAAGCCAAAAACAACGTGTGCCGCATAATATAATTCAAGGCAGAAAAGTAAAAAAAGCGCTAGAAATTACCCTCAATCTATGTTAAAACATAAAAGGAGGCTGATTGCAAACTGCATCAGCCTCCTTTTACTATTCTTCGAACCGATCCTTATTTTTCATCTAAAATTTCATCCTGATCTACCAATACATGTTCAGCAGAATGGGCAACCTCAGCTTCCACAATATTCTTCTTGGGGAAGTTAAAAAACTGAGATGTTGCAACTGGTATCACAAAAATTGCAACCGTAAAGATTGATACAAAAAGATCCATTTTCTCGCTCTCCAAAAGCTCTGCAAATTCGGATCCATGTGCGAAATGTGTATATAAAGACGCAGTTAACTTCAAACCTAAAACACCGATCACGATAAAAGCGATGGATTCAAGGAACGTATATTTTTCCATCAGTTTTACAAAGCCCTGTGCCACAAACCGCATGGCCAAAATTCCGATAAATACGCCCGTGTAAATCAGAAACATATGGTCGGTAAACGCTACCGCCGCAAAAACGTTGTCGATTGAAAACGCCAAATCCATAACTTCTACCAAAGCAACTGTAGACCAGAACGTTCCTAACACCCCTACCGTAGACTTGTATATCCAGCTCGAGTTTTTGTCAACTGCTCCATCTTCTTCTTTCTTCTGGCCTTTTCCTTTAAAATAATCAAATGCTAAGTACAATAAGTAAAGGCCACCTAATGGTTTAAGCCACCATACTTTAACCAACCAGCCGGCAATTAATAAGCAAACCCCACGAAAAACATAAGCACCTACAATTCCATATTTTAAAGCCCTTTCGCGTTGCTCTTTTGGCAAATCCAAAACCATAGTAGCCAATACCGCTGCATTATCAACAGAAAGCAAGCTTTCAATCACAATAAGGTTCAAAATAATAAGTAATCCCGCCTGAATGTCGTCTCCTAAGAGTGTGTGTAAAAAATCCATTTTTGTATTAATAGTGTTGTTGTTTTCAATGATTATTGTTGCCTACAGGCCGTCTGTATTCAGCATGGTTTTTAGAATATTTGCCTGAACGTCAAAGTTGCTAATATTCTGGAGAAAATCGATATCCGATATTTTTTTATAATGATCGCTGAGCAATTTTCTGATCTCTGCCGGCATAGCAGATTTTAAAACCCCTGCCCTGCTCTCTAATTGGTCATTTTTATCCTTTAACTCGTGAATAATTCTTTCTTTTTTTGAAAGTGTGTTAGACCGGATATCAGAAATCTGGCTTATATCACAAAACAAAAACAGGTTTCGCGAAGGATAAAACAGAAAATGCCGGCCGGTTTCAATAAACTTATAGATCTCAACAATTGAATCTCCAGATTTCAGGCCACATACAAAATCTGTCCTGAAATCGTATTTACACAATACGCCCATTAATTTGCGTTCAATAAGCGCATAGGCATTAGTATATACTTCCTCAGCCTGATAGCTAATAAGCTCTAACAATATTTCGGGGGAAATATCGAAAAAGAAATCTTGCGAATACCTTGAACTAAAAGTGTTGATATTTTTTGAGAATGGATATTCAGTAGAATCTTCCGAAAGAACCTGATAAAGCTTTCGTAATGAGTTGTTTATTTTAAGAGATTGCCTCTGCTTGTCATTATTGTAATTTTCTTCAGTATAAATGGAGTCGTCAAGCTTGTCTATCAGCTCCTGATTTAACTGAATTTCATGATAAAGAAGACTCACGTTCTTTTCGTTCGCCTTCTTTATTTTCTTTAGCAGGTCTATTACGCTGGCGGTAAACTGAATATGGAACAGATCCAGCTTATTGATATCAAGCTCCGAATTGCTTTCGAATAACTGATGAATCACCTGGCTGCGCAGGTATATCTTATAAATAATTTCATCCTCAAAAAAAGCTGAGTACAGATGAAGCTTACTGATTATATTGGTTGATTCGTTTAGTATTCCGAGCCTATTCTCATCCATTCTCACTCTATCAATTTACGTTGGTAACGTTTTTCTTTAATTCAGTCTCTAAAGTCTGTAATTCGGTATTTAATACTTTTCTATTTTGAGCCCCTTCTTCGTGGATACGTTTAACCTCATTTAAGGTTTCTATCAAAGATTGAGTGGTACGTTTTAATGTGTCAATAGACACCACGGTTTTCTCATTTTCTTTGGCAACATCAATACTATTTTGCTTAAGTAACTCGGCATTCTTTTGCAGAATAGTGTTCGTTGTATCCGAAATTTTCTTTTGCATCTCTACATTGGCTTTCTGCCTTTGTAAAGCAACCGCAATAGTTAGCTGGTTTTTCCAAACAGGAATTGTGGTAGAGATGATTGATTGTGCTTTTTCGGCAATTGAAGTATTGTTGTTTTGCACCACGCGAATCTGGGCCAACGACTGTAACATTATAAAACGAACAACCTTCATGTCTGCCAAGCGTTTATCTAAACGGCCTACAAAATCGCGAAGGTCTGCAATTTCATAATCGTTATAATTGGCCGCATTAAGTTCCATTTCCGCCAGTTTTTCGCTTAACTCTTTATACTTCAACTGGCCTGCAATGATCAGCTCTTCCATTTGCTTGATATAGTTCACGTTGTTATCAAACATGGTTTGAAGCGAACTATTAT
Source organism: uncultured Pedobacter sp. (assembly GCA_966211215.1). Classification (GTDB taxonomy): domain Bacteria; phylum Bacteroidota; class Bacteroidia; order Sphingobacteriales; family Sphingobacteriaceae; genus Desertivirga. The sequence continues at coordinate 7,434 of CBIHNR010000033.1, read as the reverse complement.
CTTTAATGGAATTAAGCCTTCCAGCTTTAATTTTATTGGTAATCTTATCGATATTGTTAACTACCGTATCATATTTCTGAAATAACTTTTTAGCATCAAAAACCAATTTGCTCAAAAAAGGAATCTTCGAGAGAAATTGCTTTAAGCCACTTTGATTTAATTCATCAACATCAATGTAGTTTAATTCAGTAAGTAACTCGTTAATTAAGCCACCAACCTCGCCAGAATTATAAGTACGTACTGAAGATAAGAACTCATTACTATACTTTTCCATTGAGTTTTGTACCTCAACTCCGTAGTTAAGTATTGAATTAACATCCTTGGTTTGCAGATCCTTATTCAATGATTCGTACTTCTTCGCGTCGTCAGAAGAAATTGCAGCAAGGTCCACATTGCCTTCCTTATCAATTATACGGGTAGGAACAAGTTCTGTATTATTTGGGATTTCCATAATTACTAAGATGAATATGCTAATTAATTACACAAGGGGTAGCAATATACTCGCTACCCCCTTATGCTGAATTATTTCAATCCTTACACCTTCTCTACAAGGCGTTAAGAATCAGCTTATAAATAATTTTGTTTTACAGTATTGATAGATTCTTCCAGCTTTCTATCTCTGGTTGGCTCGCCAATTGCATTAAACTTCCATTCGCCATTCTTTTTATAAAACACTCCCATTACCATAGAAGTATGGCCGGCAAAACCAGGCGCATTAACAATATCGTATTTTGCAAACACCTCGTTAACACGCTTTGGCGATCCTTCATAAATGCGGATGGATGCAAATGGAATAGATCCAAAATCCTGTCCGCGGAAGCTATTAAGCACAAATGCAACATAAGAAACGGAAGGATTAAGTTTCGAGAAATCAAGAGTAAGAACCTCGTTATCTAAACCGTCATCACCATTAACATCGCCTGTTAAATCATCTCCACTGTGTTTTATTGCACTGTCTTTAGAACGGAGGCTTCCATAATAAACAGTGTCTACATGCCTTTTATCTTCAGTGTATAAAGCGCAGCTTCCATCTAAATCGACAGCTTCTTTAGATTTTCCGAAGCCAAAAAGGCCTTTCTTTTCAATTGCGCCCCAGTTAATTCCTACACATACGTTTTCAAGCTTGCTTCCGTTAGTTTTTTCAAGGCTTATTCGCTGGCCTTTTTGCAGATTAATTGCCATTATGATTGCAAATTAAATTAGTTGTACTTAGATAAATAGTCCTCTAACCCGCCTTTCATTCCTGCGCCAACCGCTTCAAATTTCCATTTGTCGTCGCGTTTATAAATACGCCCAAACTCTACTGCCGTTTCGATGGAAAAATCTTCTTCCAATTCATACTTCAAAAGATTGGCATTAGTGCTGGCATCAAAAACACGTACAAACGAATTCCTGATCTGTCCAAAATTTTGCCTGCGGCTTTCCGCATCGTGAATAGTAACCACAATACAGATTTCTGTTGCACGAGGGTCAACTTTGGAAAGATCCACTTTAATTTGCTCATCATCTCCCGCGCCATCGCCGGTTAGGTTATCGCCTGTGTGCTCCACGGATTGATCCGGAGATTTACGATTGTTATAAAACACAAAGTGCTCATCAGAAAGAAGTTTCTTATTTTCTCCGAGAATAAACACAGATGCATCAAGGTCGAAACTTGATCCGGTTGATGAACTATTCGTGTCCCATCCAAGTCCAACAATAAATTTAGGGGCGTCTATTGCCTCTCTTTGTCCTTTTTGCAGATTAATTGCCATCTACTATAAATTTAGGTTTGTTAACAAATAAATATTCTTTTATGTAATTAAGGTTACAGGAATAGTTGTCAAAAGTATGGTAACCATTTCCAATAGCCATGTGATACAAATTTTGGATAAAACTATGGGTTTGATCTTTTATAAAAACTGAAAAGCTTACGAAATCGCAATTAAGTATATATTTTACAATTCTGGTATTGATATAAAACTTCTCACCCTTAATTATATCATCGAGGTCAAATATAGATTTTACTTTAAAGTAATTCAGGGTATTTTCAATATTCGGCGGAATGTCCTGGTTTACCAATTCTGCATAGTAAAGCAAAAATAGGTCATTAGTAAGCTTATATTCATCCAGCATTTTTATGATCATTTTTTCATGACTGCCGGTGATTCTTATATCGTCCAAAAAGATCAGGGACTTATTTTTCAAGAAATCCTTATCAATATGGAATGAGTCGTTCGCTATAAGGCTTAGGCGCTTATCAGCATCGAGATTGCCATAGTCTTCTTTATAGGTTATTGTACGATGCACTTTAGCTTCCTGAATTACCGGAAAACCGTTTTCTGCCAACCAATGGTTCAGCTCGAATACGAAATAGTTCTTCATAGCAAAAGTTGCGGTTGGAACAAAAGCATACGGGCTTGAGATAACAACAAACTGTTGCTTTACAGACTCGTTCATCAAGTGCTTTTCGATAAATCCTTTGGCAAGGGCAGTCCCGAATGCCTTGGCTACTGTTCCATCTCCGAATTTAAACCTACTATAATCCGATGGGTTAAACCCGAACTCGTCGATAGTAGTTATTTTGTGAAGGGAATAGGTTTGCTTCATTTAGTTTAACAGTGATAAGATTCGTTTATCATTTGAATTGATTAAGAGGCTGCTTATGCCCACGGCCTCAGCTCCTTCTATGTCTGCTTTGGGATTGTCTCCAATATGGATAATTTCCTTCAATTTAATTTCTGGCACCTTTTTGTTCTCGTCTACCGCCCGAAGCATCAGCTTAAATAAATCTACATTGGGTTTAGAAAGGCCTGTTTCATCTGAATATAGCTGAAAATCAAAGTAATTATCCAGCTCTAATTCCTTTAAAACCTTTCTTAAAGTGACACCTTTAATAAATCCGGTATTACTCAAAACGCTCAGGGTTAAATTTTTCTTTTGTTTTAGATGATCTAGTACGCCAGATGTTTCAGCACAATACACAAAAGGAAGATAATTAAGCAAAAGGTTCTCCATATCCTGATAAATACCGTCTGTATCAATAGCTTTGAGACTTACTTCATTTTCATTTATCAGGCTGATAACCATAAGATACATCTCATCAGCATCAATATTCTTCCCTGTTTTTTCGTTAATAGCATTGCACATTAAATCCAGTTGCCTGAAAATATGCTTTACTTCCTCAAAGCTTTTCTTTTTGTAGTTGAAGTTTGAATAAAAGTATCGGGCTCTTTCTTCTTTAAACCTGGGGTTTGACTTTATGAGTGTTAGCCAAAGATCGAAAGAGTAATGTTTAAATGAGAGCATATGAAAGAAAACTAGGCAGCGGGTTTAGATCAGGTACAGCTTAAATTTGATTAATCAAGTAGCCCAAATCTAGGTTTGGGGAAGGAGATTTCAAAACTATTAAACAAATAATTAAGCATGTTATGAAGATGAAACAATTAGCAGTCTCAAGCATGAGCCTTCATTCCGCAGAAACCTAAAATACATTACTCACGTATACGGCGCACAAACACGCACGCATGAAGGGAGAGTATAAAATACCTCTTATTTTTTTTATAACCAGCTTCCTATGGATCACATTTAGTGACAGATGGCTTTACTTTTCGCCATTTCCGCCCCAGGTTTCCTACTTTATAAGTATGGCAAAAGGATACTTCTTCATTACGTTTGCGAGTTCTATTATTTTCATCCTTTTAAGGCAAGAAAGATTAAAACTTAAAATAAGGCAGGATGAAAACCAGCACCTGCCGGAAATTATGAACCGGGTAGACTGTTATATCATTATCACAGACAGCGAAGGCAAAATAACATGGGTGAACAAGGCTTTCGAGAACCACACAGGATACTCACTTTCGGATGTGATTAATCAATACCCTGGCAGTATACTGCGAGGCGAGGAAAGCTGCCCGGAAGCGGAAGACCAGATTGCTAACGCAATAAAAAAACAGTCTAGCTGTACAGTTGAGATTATCAACTACACCCGCGAAAAGCAAAAATATTGGGTAAAAATTAGTATTGCCCCCCTATTTGATGAATCCTTAAACTTAAATGGCTTTATTTCTATCCAGAATAACACTACATCCTATCGGAATGCCCAAAATTTACTTTCAGAAAAAAACACTTTGCTGAAAAAAATTGCATGGATTACCTCGCACCAATTGCGCAAGCCGGTAGCTTCCATTTTAGGGCTTAACGAGGTTTTACAGCAGGAAACGGATAATAAGACCAGGGATGAAGTTTTTAGCATGTTAAATTCCTGCACCGAAGAACTGGACAATATTGTCAAGTCGATTAATAAAGGAATAAACGAGGTTGAAAATATGCCATTGATCGAGGGAGTCGAAAATCAGGTTGAAAGTAATTCCCTAAGAGACTCTTAAACTTCTGATCATTTGCCCATAATCCATCTTTTTTGACATGGCATTGGCTGTCGCAATTATTCTTTTTTCGCGGGTTGGCTGAGTTTTAGCACTGTTTATCCATTTAATAAAATATTCGAGGTGATATTTTGCCAGGCTATTGAAATACACCAGTGCCTCAGCATCTTCTTCAAAATACTATTCAAGTTCTGGTGGAGTATCTACCTTATAGTCCAAATCAAGCTCCAGCGACACATTCAGCATGGCTCCCTCGCGCTTTCGTATACTTTTACGCATTTCACCATTGATAGCCATAATGAAATCGCCCTCCCCAACGGGCATTAGAGCAACGCCCGATATAGCGAATTGGTCTAAAAATCCTTTAACTCTAAAGGACTTCTTGTTTCGAGGTATCAACTGCTGGGCAATGTCGGCTGGAACATCAATATAAGTCCAACCAGACTTCTCGCCTTTTTTTTCAAAACGGAATAGTAGAACAGTGAAACTTACCATCGCATAAAAATATAAAATAGCTAAATACCGCCAGAGTGGATTAGTAAAACAGAAGCCACGGTCTTATAGTTATTATCCTACCAGTTAAAAACTGAAAAGAGCTATGATTATAACAGATGAGCAGAGACTAGAGGCGAATGATTTTTACAAAGAAGCGCTAACATTATTACATGATAGCGGCTCTGATTTTATGCTGGGCGGAGCTTTTGCTATGTTCGAATATACTGGCATATATCGGGATACAAAAGACCTGGACATTTATTGTAAGCCAAGTGAATATCCTAAGATCTTAAAATACTTTGCACAAAAAGGCTATAAAACCGAACTGTCTGACGTGCGGTGGCTGGCTAAAATTTTTAAGGGAGATTATTTTATCGATATCATTTTTGATACGGTTAACAACATCTGTACAGTAGACGATACCTGGTATGAACATGCCACAGTGAGTGAGTTTTCAGGTATTCCGGTCAAGTTTGTGCCTGCTGAAGAATTGGTTTGGTGTAAGATTTATGTACAAAACCGCGAGCGCTATGATGCTGCCGATGTTAACCATATCCTACTCAAGTATGGAAAAAAAATGGATTGGAAAAGGCTGTTGTTTCGCCTGGACCAACATTGGCATTTGTTGCTAACGCAAATCCTCATTTTTCAATTTGTTTATCCCGCCGACTATCACGACATACTTCCCAAATGGCTTTTCGACGAATTGATGGAACGGGCCAGAGAACAATATGACCTCCCCCCATCGCTCGAAAAGGTTTGCCGTGGCCCGGTTATTGACCAAACCCAATACGAGGTTGATATTAAAGAATGGAATTATAAAGTGAGTACGATAAAAACCACTTAACATGGAAGACGAAAACAAAAAAATACGGATTGCCGCTGTTGGAGATATCCATGTGCGAGAAACCGATAAGGGTAAATGGAGCGAATTCTTCAAGGATGTTTCGGCAGAAGCTGATGTACTGGTAATTGCCGGCGACTTAACTGATACCGGTGATGAAGGCGAAGCACAAATACTGGCAGAAGAATTGAAAGCATGCTCAATACCAGTTGTTGGTGTTTTAGGAAATCATGACTACGAAAAAGGCCGCCATAAATTAATACGCCAGATTTTGCAAAACCATAGTATGCATGTTCTGGATGGCGAGGCTATTATTTTACAGGGTATAGGCTTTGCTGGCGTGAAAGGCTTTGGCGGCGGTTTTGACAAACACATGCTCTCTATGTTTGGAGAAGGTGCGATGAAAGCTTACGTACAAGAAGCCGTTGATGAGGCGCTCCACCTCGACCGTGCCCTCGCCCGCCTTGACCAGGAGCACGAAAACATTAAAAAAATTGCGGTACTGCACTACTCTCCCATACAAGCAACTGTTATTGGCGAATCCGAACAAATTTTCCCGTTCCTGGGCTCCTCGAGGTTGGCTGAGCCTTTAAGCCGACGAAATGTAGTTGCTGCTTTTCATGGACATGCGCATGTAGGTACACTTGAAGGCGAAACTAATAATGGAGTAAAGGTTTATAATGTGGCAAAGCCGATTTTACTAAAATCAGGTTATGAAAAAGGATTTTATATCCTGGAAATATAAGGAAAGCTGCCCTTTTCCGGGCAGCTCACTCTTGTAAACCAATAAATTACTCAATTAAAACTAATGCAGATTCACTAATGCCCTGGCCCATCAATTTGAGCACGTACTGGCCAGTGACTGGTTTATCCTTAAACCTTATAGTGTAGATGCTTTCCGAAGCTTTTTTCGTGAAGCTTTCCTTGTGTATGATTTTTCCATCTATAGAAGATATCGTTACCGATAAATTTGAGTTAGTTGCAAACGGAAGCTTAACATGTATTTCCTGCGAAGCCGGATTTGGATATACCTCCAAAGTTTTCCTGGATAAAGAAATATTTACAACCTTAATGCCCAGCTGCTTAACATCCCCGTTATGGTCTACTTGTTTAAGCTTATAGTAGTTAATTCCAGTCACCGGGTTGGAATCAAATATGGTGTACACATTTGAAAGGCTGCTGTTTCCCTTCCCTTTAATGGCCTGTAAAACATTAAAGTTAAGGCCATCCACAGAATGCTCTATAATAAATCTGTCATTGTTTCTTTCTGAGGATGTGGACCATTCGATCTTTGTGCGATAACCATCAGCTTTTGCGGAAAAAGTCTCTAAAGTAACAGGTAATGTAGGGTCTGAACCATTGTATAATGAAGCAATTTCTGAGGTTGATAAGGCGTAATTATATAAACGTACATCATCCATCAAGTCCCGATAAGGCTTATTTTCCGCGGAGTTACCAATCATCAGGGCATCCGATTTTCCGATGTTGTTGGTATTATAGGTTTTTGAACCAACCTGTACATTGTCGATATACACCTTAATCACTTTAGCGGTAATATCCCTAATGGCTACAATGTGCTTCCATTCGTTATTAAAAATATTAGGGCTTGTGGTAGCGGTTATATCAAGGTTAGTTTTATTCACCCCGTCATCAATGGCAAAAGTCAACTTGCCATCTTTTAGCTGTAAGCCGTACCATTTCCCTGTGGTAGCTTCAAATGTTCCTTTTTGA
>CBIHNR010000032.1:0-35429 GCA_966211215.1 uncultured Pedobacter sp. | reverse complement strand
ACTTTGTCATCTCGACGATAGGAGAGATCTTAAAGCAATACGCATAACAAAGCGCTTTAGGATTCCTCCTGTCGTCGGAATGACAAAGCGTGTTAGCCCGCATATCGCCAGATGTCATCACCATATTTTGCTTTTTTGTAAAGCTCTTTACTCGGAATGACATCGTTGTAAGTTGTTGATTTTTAGTGAGGTATTAACGCACTGTGAAGGGTATCTATTGCCGTCTGCTTCAGCTGACGGATAAGGAATGCATAAAGAAGGCTTTAGCCGCATTAATGTGGCTAAAGCCCCTTCTATGTCCCTATATTACCTTGGCTGAAGCCAACGGCAATAGAAATCCTGCGCCCATTGTCATCACTATATTTTTCTTCTTTAAGTTGGCCTACTCGAGAAGACAAAACGCTTAAGTATTAGGGCTCATAATTGTAAATGATAATGAAATTATTTAAACCACCTAGATAAAATTAAACATATGAAACGAAGGGAGCTTTTAAAGCAATTAGGGATAGCTGTTCCTGCAATTGCAATGTCTAAAGAAATAAACGCAGCAGCGAATTTCCTAACCGCCAAAGGAGAACGCATTTTTGACGGCCCGTTTAAACCTAATTGGGATTCGTTGACGCAATTCAAAACGCCCGATTGGTTTAGAAATGCAAAATTTGGCATATGGGCGCATTGGGGGCCACAATGCGAGCCGGAATATGGTGACTGGTACGCGAGAGAAATGTATATGGAAGGGAGCCGTAAGTACAAGTATCACGTGAGTAAATACGGGCACCCTTCCAAGTTTGGGTTTAAAGATGTAGTTAACGAGTGGAAGGCCGGATCATGGAATCCCGATGAGCTAGTTGGTTTATACAAAAAAGCCGGGGCAAGGTATTTTATGGCTTTGGCTAACCATCATGACAACTTTGATCTATACAATAGTAAATATCAGAAGAATTGGAATTCCACTAAGATAGGGCCGAAAAAGGACATTATTAAGGGATGGGAAAAAGCCGCACGTAGTAATGGCCTTCCTTTTGGTGTAAGCGTTCATGCTGCTCATGCATGGAGCTGGATGGAGACCGCTCAACGCTCAGATACAAGTGGCCCCTATGCCGGCATTCCCTACGATGGAAACATGACAAAGGCAGATGGAAAAGGGAAGTGGTGGAATGGCTTAGACCCTCAGGAGCTTTATGCGCAGCAACATCCTCTAAGTGCAAACAGCAAGAATAATAGCATGATCCATCGCCAATGGAACTGGGCTAACGGAGTAACAAAACCTTCTGAAGCTTATTGCGAAAAGTTCTTCAACAGAACCATTGATCTGATAAACTCCTATGATCCCGACATGGTTTATTTTGACGATACGGTTTTGCCATTATGGCCTGTAAGTGATGCCGGGCTGCGGATTGCAGCACATCTCTACAACAGAAGTATCAAAAAGAAAGGCAGTCAGGAAGCAATTATATTCGGCAAAGTACTCGATGCTCTGCAGCGGAAATGTATGGTGTGGGATATCGAACGGGGGCAAAGCAACGCAATTGAACCACTTCCATGGCAAACAGATACCTGTATTGGTGCCTGGCATTATGATAAGGATATATATACCAAAAAGCAGTATAAGAGTGCTGAGACAGTTGTTCATACATTAGCTGATGTTGTTAGTAAAAACGGGAACTTACTTTTAAGTGTTCCGGTTAAGGGCAATGGTACCATCGACGAATTGGAAAGGGCTATTGTGGTAGAAATTGGCGAATGGATGGCCATAAACAGCGAAGCCATTTACGATACCCGTCCCTGGGCCATTTTCGGAGAGGGCCCTGCAATGGAGTCTGCAGCTCCTCTCTCAGCTCAAGGATTTAATGAAGGAAAAGGAAAACCCTTTACCTCTGCTGATATCCGGTTTACGGCTAAGGGTAACAATATATATGCAATTGTAATGGGATGGCCCGCGAACCGACAAGTTGTAATTGCAAGCATGGGAACAAACAGTAAATATTTGAATAAAAAGATTGAGGCAGTAGAGCTTTTAGGTGTAAACGACAAATTAGCATTCAGACAAGAAGAAAAAGGTTTAATAGTGGATCTTCCTGAAAGAACCAGTCTTAAGCATGCCTTTGCTTTGAAGGTGAGATAGGGGGCTTTTAATAATGGCCTCAAGGAAATGCCCTCTGCCAGCAGATGGCATTTCTTAGTACGCCGTTAACTTTAAGCGTGGTGTTTAAGTATAATTTGTTGATATAGAGGGCTATATAGGCTAGGCGCTTAGTGTCCCCCTCTGTCTGAAGGACTCCTTTGGAGGAGGGGGAGGGGGGAGGAATGCGATATGTTATAATTAAGCGCATTAACCACCTTCCCGAAACTTCGGGACACCTCCGCTTCCGCAGGAGTCCTTTGGACCAGCGGAGGACAGTCCTAATCAAATTTACTAAAAACAAAGTGTTGATTTTCAATAGATTTGCTCTTAGGTTAACGGCTATGTTGGGGGCACCAATGCTATTAAGTTAAGGCGTTTGTTAGAGTGGGCAGCCTTTCTCTCCCTCCGGGAGAGATGCCGCAAGGCAGAGAGGGTAGACGACTTTGCAAACCATCATGTCTTAACTTAATAGCATTAGTGGGGACACCAACCACCGAGAAAAATACTTGTCGAAGACAGAGAGATAAGACTATGCTTATTATCAAAATGACAACATTTAAACAAACACATAAAATGAGAAAGGCATATTTAAGCCTCAGCATTTGCTTAAGCCTGGCAGCTGCAAATGGACAAACAGCAAAAACAAATAAAGTGCTTCCAAAAGTGCAGAAGACTGCTGCTAGTCAGCAGTTTAATGCTTATCTGTTTACTTACTTTACAGGAAATGACAAATCGGGGGAACAACTCCGATTTGCTATAAGTACAGATGGTTACAATTTTAAGGCTCTAAACGGAAACAATCCCATTTTAAACAGCGCCGACATTAGTTCGGCAGGGGGGATTCGCGATCCGCATATTCTGCGTGGCGAAGATGGTAATTTTTATATGGTGGCCACCGATATGGCGGCGGCCAAAGGTTGGGATTCTAACCGGGCAATGATATTAATGAAATCTGCTGATCTTGTTAACTGGAAAACAAGCGTTGTTAATTTTCAAACTAAATACGCAGGTAATGAGGATCTGAAACGCGTATGGGCGCCGCAAACTATCTGGGACGCAAAAGCTGGAAAATACATGGTTTATTTTTCATTGAAAAATGGTTCTCAGCCGGATAAGATCTATTATGCGTATGCAAATGCCGACTTTACAGATTTGGAGGCCGAGCCTAAACAGCTTTATTTCAGTCCCAATAATGCTGCTTGTATCGATGCTGATATTGTATTGAAAGATGGCAAATATCACCTTTTTTACAAAGGAGAAACCGGTTCTCCCGGAATCAAATTAGCACTTTCAGATAAGCTTACTGAGGGATATCAGCTCGTTGAGGAACATGTTCAGCAAACTAAAGATCCTGTAGAGGGAGCCGGAGTATTTAAGCTAAACAATGGCGAGGGATACATCCTTATGTACGATCTGTACACCAAGGGCAGGTATCAGTTCACCAAATCAAAAGACCTGAGATCCTTCACTGTAGTAGATAACGATGTTACGATGGACTTTCATCCCCGCCATGGTACCGTTATTCCAATTACGGGTACTGAAATGGAAAGATTGATTAGTAGGTGGTTACCAACAAGTGATGTCATTCTTTCAGTAAAGGCGAAAGGCTTAAAGCAGATAAATGTAGCGTTGGATGATGCCAGCAATACCTTGTACCTGCCAGTGAGACCGGGAACTAATTTGAAAGAATTTAAACCTCAGTTCGGCAGCTTCCCGGGAGTAAAAGTTAAGGCACCCGCTGTGGTTAATTTCGCCGCTGGCCCTGTAAAATATAAAGTTACAGTTAAAGGCCAGGCACCGGTTACCTATACCCTCATAGCGAAGGAATATCATAATGCAGCACTGGAAGGTTATTATGCAGATCCGGATGTACTGTATTCAGAGAAGACCGGTAAGTTCTATATCTATCCAACAAGCGATGGTTTTACTGATTGGAGTGGTACCTATTTTAAAGCCTTTTCTTCCGCAGACCTGGTTAACTGGAAAGATGAAGGTGTTATTCTGGATCTGAAGAAGGATGTAAGTTGGGCGAAAACCAATGCCTGGGCTCCTTGCATTATTGAGAAGAAAGTGAATGGACAGTTTAAGTACTTCTATTACTTTACAGCAAATAAGAAAATCGGGGTAGCCGTAGCTGATAACCCAACTGGTCCGTTTGTGGATTCCGGAAAGCCGGTAGTAGATAAACGCCCCGACGGAGTTAACGGAGGTATGCAGATTGACCCAGATGTTTTCTCTGACCCTCAAACCGGAAAGTGCTACCTATATTGGGGAAATGGATATATGGCGGGGGCCGAGTTATCGGATGATATGCTGTCCATAAAGACTGAAACGTATAAGGTTTTAACTCCCGAGAAGACATTCCGTGAAGGTACCTACGTCTTTTTCAGGAATGGAAAGTACTATTTTTCCTGGTCCGAAAACGATACCCGCAGTGAAGATTACCGGGTGAGATATGGCATTGCGGATTCTCCTCTCGGCACGATTTCCATCCCGCAAGGCGACAATTTAATACTTTCAAAAAATAAGGAAGCGGGTATTTATGGTACCGGCCACCACTCTGTTTTGCAGATTCCCGGAAGAGATGAATGGTATATCGTTTATCACCGGTTCAACTATCCAAAAGGTATCAAAATGGGCCGTTCGGCTGGTTATAACCGCGAAGTGGCTATTGATAAAATGGAGTTCAATGCAGATGGAAGTATAAAAAAGGTTGTTCCTACGCACGAAGGTATAAGCGCTGTTAATGTGACTAAAAAGTAGGAGTAAAGAACGTAGCGTCTTTCCCGGTTTACGAGGTTTAGGGCAATGTCATAATTAAGCGATTTGCTTAGTGTGGGTTGACCTTTCTCTCCCTTTGGGAGAGATACCGTTAATTTGAGAGTGGTATTGAGGTGTAATTTACTGATATATAGAACTATACAGGCTGGGCGCTTAATGTTCCCTCTGGACATAGCCGTTAGTTTAAGCGTTTACCTTTCGAATGAAGCACGAAGGATTGTTCGAAGGCGTGCCTTGGCGAAGTGCCTGGGTTAAAAATTTCGTTATCAGCTGGCCTTGTGAATTGGGAAGGTGCATTGGCGGGTTTTCCGAAGCGAGGGAGTGAGCGAAAGTGAAAAGCCGGCGCAGCACCGTGCGGCTGATAAGGGAATTTGAGCAGAGGAGTGTGCGAAAAAGGCACCTCGGCAAGGCACTAGATTTTTGTTTCTTTTCATCAATGGAAAAGAAAGAGAAAGAATGTACAAACTTAATTATTAGGTAGATACATCGATTAAATGAACAGCATCAGTCTTAGGTTAACGGCCATGCCCTCTGGAGGGTGGAAGGGGAGGAATCGGCACTATGCAGAAATAAAGTACTTTAACCACACCTCAGATTATTGCTCAATACTTGCGAAGGCAGAGAGTTTAATGGAACTTAGGTTACAAACTGTTTAAAAAAATGCAAAATAAATATCACAGGCTTATTCTAATTGTAGCATTACTTATCGCTGCAATATCGACCACCACCCAGGCACAAGATCCTATCATTCAGACAAAATTTACAGCCGACCCCGCGCCAATAATGTACAAAGGCACGGTTTATCTATACGCCGGCCATGATGAAGATAATGCATCCGGTTTCCTTATGAAAGACTGGTTGCTGTACTCCAGCACGGATATGGTAAACTGGACAGACCACGGCCCGGTTGCTGATTTATCTTGCTTTAAATGGGCAGAAGCGGGAAAAGATGGTATTAGAAACGGAGCCTGGGCGGCCCAGTGTATAGAACGCAACGGAAAGTTTTATCTCTACTGCACGGTACAAGGCAGAGGCATTGGCGTACTAGTTTCTGATTCTCCTTTTGGGTCTTTTATAGACCCAATCGGGAAGCCATTGATTGCACCCGGCCATGATGATATTGATCCGACTGTTCTTATCGACGATGATGGACAGGCTTATCTGTACTGGGGCAATCCGAATCTCTGGTATGTCAAACTGAATAAAGATATGGTTTCTTATTCCGGGGAGCCGGTGAAAGATCAGCTAATCCGGAAGGTGAAGGGACAACCAGATCCTTTTCACTACCAGGAAGGGCCCTGGGTATACAAAAAGAACGGACATTACTATAATGCTTATGCTAGTACGTGCTGCCCTGAAGGGTTGGCGTATGCCATGAGCAATAGCCCCACAGGCCCCTGGGAATTTAAAGGATATATCATGAAACCAGACAAACGGTCAAATGGGAATCATCCAGGAATCATTGACTATAAAGGCAAATCGTATGTTTTTGGCTTCGACTACAAACTGAATTTTGCCTTGGTAAATAAACATAGAGAGCGGCGGTCGGTATGTGTTGCAGAGCTTACATACAATCCTGATGGTACCATACAGGAATTACCCTGGTGGTATGAGGGGGCGGCCCTTAAACCTGCCGGTGTTCTGAATCCCTATAAACGTACCGAAGCAGAAACCATTGCATGGAGCGAAGGGCTTAAAACACTTAAGAGCGATCAAGTCGGAATGTATGTCACCTCGGTTCACAATGATGACTATATCGAGCTTAAAGCAGTAGATTTCAAAAAGGGAGCAAAATCATTTGAGATGCGTGCTGCTTCCTTAAAAGGCGGAAAGGTTGAGCTGCGTTTAGACGATCGGAACGGTACGCTGATTGGTATCTGTGAAGTTGGTAATAGCAATGCTTCCGGTGCCTGGAGAATGTTTCGGACAAATGTGAAGGAGATAAAAGGAGTTCACAATCTGTTCCTGGTGTTTAAGGGAGAAGAAGGCGAACTGTTCAATTTCGATTACTGGAAATTCAAAAAATAGAACTATTCTGATTTGTCCCCTGGATTTGGATTAGTTCAGGGGATAAAATACACTATGGGTAGTTTTCCATTTTTTTTCAAAACTCGAAAGTGAAGATGACAGTTCGAGTGCTTTATGCTAGCCCGTTTGTCATTCCGATGATAGGAGGAATCCTAGCAAGCTTGCAAATAAGGCGCTTTAAGATTTATTAAGAAGTTTAATTTGTCTTTAGCGGCCTTAATGCTACTTCGTGGTCTCCTTCGTCGAGAAGACAAAACGCCAAAGTATTGCGGTCCATAAATTTTATCTCATAGGTAGCATTCTTGCTTAGCTATAATAGCCAAGTATTCCAGTTAAACCAAGTTTTAATAAAATATAAAAAGGAGCAGAGGTCTAAATCCCTCTGCTCCTTTTTAGCCCTAGGCCAGAAGGTTTTTGCCCTTAGTTCAAAAACGTCCCTTTATGTAGCTTCAGTTTATTTTTGATTCAGCTTCTGCAGGATACTAAGCCTGAAAGACTTCTAAGGCGAACACCCAACACCTCACTGCAAAGCTTCTGGTTTTACACCGAATTTTTTTCAAACCCTGTTTAGGCTTAATAATCTGCCTCCTTTATTACTCGTAAAAGCGGTAATCCACCGTAAAGTCCGGAGTTTGGTTGTTAACAGATTCATACCTGATTTCATAAGGCCTTTCTACACTGGGAAGTGCCTCATACCCACTTTGTTCTGCAACGTGAAAACTTTGTGTAAGTGTATACATGGTTTCGGGATAGGGATCCGCAGAGCCCAAAGACCAATAATAATAAGTAATAGAAGTCATTGATATGCCAAGGCGACTAGCACCGCCAATTGCATAAGATGAATGTCCGGCTGGTACCGTTACAGTAAAATTGTCATCAGAACTACCATACATATTTCCCCACGAATTTTCCGCAGATAGCTCTCCATATGTTTCCTCCCGGCGAATTACTACCTCCAGATCAGTAGTTGTAGTGTAAGGTATAGTGCATTCAGCATCAGCATATAGCTTTACAGTTGGGTTTGCGTCGTAAATTATATCAATATCACCGCCAAGCACGCCGTGGGTTATTTGTTGATCTATTTCTTCTATCCGTACGTATGGCTGGGCAAAGCTTGAAAATGAAACGGCTGATAAAAGGAATATTATGAAAAAGAATATGCTTTTTTTGTAATTCATAGTTTGTTTTTTGAAAATAAATAATTGTGTTGTTTTGATTAATTGTTACTAATGTTTTTTCTATCTTTTTTGTCTATTCTTACATTAAACCTCCTTTTTTAATTTGTAAACATATTAACTGAAATATTGATGTTCTTTCGTTTGAGGTTAATCGTCGATAAAAGGACGAAAAAAGAGAACACTCGATACTCATCTAACGAGCGGATTAGTTAAGAAAGGCCTTGAGAAAAATAAAATAGCGTTGAGAAAAAAACACCACTTAATTTAGGGATTGAATAGATGCCAGTGTATCCGTAAGAAACCCCAGATATTCTCCGGGACCTTTGGAAGATTTTTAGCCGTTATCGTCCTTGTTTATACCGCAGACAAAATCGTTGTGACGCTTATGCGTTAAATTCAAAAAAAGATCATGTAAATCCTCACGAAACGGAGGTTCCCATTCCAGTGTCGATAGCTGTGAAAAACTGTCTCTATTAAATAAAAAACGACATTCCTTATATCAGGAACGCCGTTTTTTATTTGTGGCCCCTACGGTACGAATATCGAACTCTTTTGTGGAGGATTGTAAGAAAATAATTGCGTCACGTAGATAATGTTTGAACTTCAACAAATTAACTTATACCCAACTCCCTTTTGATTAATGATCCTAATACGCGGGTCGTAAGTCAGATAGCTTCGTAGTTTTGAGATGAAAACATCCAGACTCCGTGAGCTAAAGAAATCATCGTTCCCCCAGGCTTGCATTAACAATTCTTTTCTGCTTAGGGATCTAAAACGGTGGTGGTAGAGTATTTTTAATATCTCGGCTTCCCGGGCGGTTAATTGTCGTGATTTTTCATTGTGAAGTAGTACGCCCTTCAAAATATCAAACTGAAAATACCCTATCTCCACAATACTCCGCTGTGATGTTATTTCGGGAGTTTCCAGTAAACGGTTCTGATTAAGCAGTACTTTTAAGCGGATCACCAGTTCCCGGGTATCAAAGGGCTTTTTGAGATAATCGTTTGCGCCAGATTCAAAGCCTTCCTCAATATCGTCAGTCATTGTTCTGGCTGTTAAAAAAAGAATGGGTATAAGCCTGTTTTCAGAACGTATCTTCCGGGTTATACTGAACCCGTTTTCGCCGGGAAGCATAACATCGATAACGATAATATCTGGCAAGCAAGCTAAATAACTCGCATAAGCGAGGCTTCCGTTATAGCATAAGGTAACTTCGAACCCCTCTTTTTCTAATAGTTCTTTAAGTATCCCGGCAAGGCTTTGTTCGTCTTCGATTAATAATACTTTCTGCTTTTCCATTATTGCGGTATTTTGAATTGAAAGGTGCTTCCGGTTTTATCCGACTGAATTAACACGAGGTCTCCACCGTGAGCCTTTGCTATATTTTTCGCGTAATGCAAGCCTAAGCCATGTCCTTTTACGGTATGGTCATCAGGACGGGGAACACGGAAAA
This sequence comes from uncultured Pedobacter sp., assembly GCA_966211215.1. Classification (GTDB taxonomy): domain Bacteria; phylum Bacteroidota; class Bacteroidia; order Sphingobacteriales; family Sphingobacteriaceae; genus Desertivirga. The sequence goes on along the minus strand of CBIHNR010000032.1, from coordinate 25,864 downwards.
ACTTGTCGAAAATCTGGCTTTGAAATGCTGTAGGAATCCCGATTCCATTATCTTTTATCCTGATGCTGAGTTCAGTGGCAGAACGAACTACCTCAAGGATTATTCTGGAGCTTTTCGCAGCATATTTTACAGCATTGTCTAAAAGATTAGAAATGGATTGCTGAAGGTGTAAGGGATCGGCAAAAACCATTGGATCACCTTTATAGGAAAAATTCACCAAATCACCGTAGTTGTTACGAGGATTGCTTTTGATTAAATTATCGATCGCTTGTTGCAAGTTAAATTGCTTTGGGCTTATGGAAAATTGCTTGTTTTCGTAAATGGCACTATCCAGGATTTTTGTAACCAGTGTAGACATCTTTTTTAATTCGTCACTTACCGTCTCTAAATACAGTTGTGTCTTATCAGGATCATTCAGGATTTCATAATATTGAAGTCCCTGAACTGCAGTGAGCGATGTGGTTATAGGCGTTTGAAGTTCGTGAGAGATGTTTGCTATAAAATCGTTCTTAATCTCTGATAGTTGTTTTTGATTGATGATTAACTTTATCATGTAGCCTAAAAGAGCAATCAATATTATAAGCAATACGAATGTTCCTGCAATACTGTCTCTCATCTGGCCTAAGGTTTGTCCTGTAGTTACAGCAGAGGAAAGAAGTAATGTCGGCACCTCTAATGAAGAAGGAACAAAGTCATTATATAGTATAGGTTTGGCAATAAATATACTGTCATTGGTGTTTTTTGCATTTAACCATAATTGCAGTTGTTCAAGGTGCTGCTCGAATCGAATTCCAAAAATAGATGATCTCTTTGATGCCCAAATTTCGGAAGGATGTTTGTAACAGGAGATTTTAGCCTTATAATGTAAATTATTTTTTTGCAAATGCTTTTGAAGCGTTGTATTAAATGCCTGCTCATCTCCATACGGGTTATCACAAATATCCATCAATCGATCATGTATTTTATACCCCTGTGAATTTTCAGAATAAGAACGTTTAGGCAGCACGACGCTGCTCTCACAAATATTGATTAAGTTATTAAATTCTGCTGCATTAATTATTTGAAGAAACACTCCGTAAGGGTTACTTTGAATTTCAGAATTCTTGAAACGTGCAGCGGGGAGATGCAATTTATATTCAGTGTAATATGTTTCACTAACAAAATCTTTTGAATATGAATGGCTTGAAAACGTAATATGCGTGTTGGAAGTATCGCTTACAATCTTAAACTTGAAATCCTTCTCAGATTTTACAAGCTTCTTAACCATATCCCGTACCGAATCAGCTTTATGCTTTTGATACTCTAATACTACATTGTCTAAAAGGGCGGTAAGGTTATTTTTTGTCTCTTGCTTGCTTACCCTATAGCTGGTTTGCAGCCATTTATATTGAAAGAATAACAACAACAGCACCGATAGTATGGATAACAGAACTAAGTTTCTTATTCTGCTATCGTTAAAAATGTTAAGGCTTTTGAATTTCATGTTTATGTTTGATTTGCATCAAAACTATAGCCCTGAAAGGTAAAGAAAAAACGTATTAAGGAATGTTAACATTGGTCTTATAGGATCGAAGGATATGGGCGCTCTGTTTAAACGCCATATTCAAGGAAAACGCAACCAGATTCAGTTATCGATAATAATCTCATCATTAAGCCCAACATATTTGTGAGAAATAAACGAATATGAAAAGATCAATCACCTTATTTATCCTTAGCCTAATTACCGGTATTTGTCAGGCTCAAACAATTGACACCTCTGCGTTGCATATCCTGCAAAAATCCTTCGATAAACTTGCTGCCATGAAAACCATCCATTACCGGATGACCATGGTAGATACCATGAAAAGGGAGAATAGTTTCCATGTCAGCTGGTTCACAGTAAATGGTACTATTAAAAAGAATGCGTATTGGCACCTTCGCCTGGAGAATAAAGCAGAATGGCTTGTTCGTGGCGATACGTTGTATAAAAAAGAAACTCCAGATGCTCAGGTTGTTTTCACTAAAGACTGGGACAGACACAAAATAGGATCTTCCAGTATTCATAGTATACTGGGTACGACCCGACCTCGGCTGGACAAAAGCCTTGCTTTGCTCAAGTTTGTTCAGGATACATCCGCAGGGGAGTTTTATGTTATCGACGAAAGCTATAATTTCAGTTCTGAAGATAGAAAAGGGGATTCGAAAGTGAGCCGATATTTTATCGATAAAAAAAGCCTGTTCGCTTATAGGAGAATAATGCATGGAAAGTTTATGGATGAAGGTAAGGAGGCGATAGATATTTATGATTTCTCTGCATCACTTGATACCAATCAGGTTGCCTTTAAACCTGCGGTATTTTTTGATACCCCTGCTGTGGAGGAGAGAGACCGCTTTGAAACACTAAAAACCGGTACCGTAACGCCGCTTTTTAAAGCAACGGATTTGAGAACAGGAAAAGCGGTTAGTCTTAATGCGCTCAAAGGGAAAGTGATAGTGTTGGATTTCTGGTATCTTTCCTGTCATCCCTGCAGGCAACTGATGCCTAAACTGCAAAAACTACAAGATAAATTCGGGAAAGAAAATGTGCTTGTCGTTGGTATAAATCCCCGGGACGTCGATTCTAAAACAATTATTAAGTTCTTAAATGAAAAGCATATTAGCTATCCGCAGTATTATCAAACGGAGAAGTGGGTAGCCTGGGATTATAAACTACAGGCTTTTCCAACTACTTTAGTCCTCGGCAGAGATGGCAAAGTAAAGCTGGTAGAGACTGGATTTGGTGAAGCCACAGAGAGCAACCTGGAAAATGCTATAAAAAAAGAGCTTGAAACTAAGATCCATACTAATTAATAGCTGCTTTAAGATTAAAATGAAATACTTAATTCTACTGGCATTAATGCTATGGGTTAACCGGCAGGGATACAGCCAGGAGCAAATACCTGAAACTGGATTTTCAGACGTTATCGTTAAGAAAAAAATCAATGGTAAAATATGCGATAGCTGTAGGGCTGTTTCCGTGGTCACCAGAGAATACGATTTCAATTATGTTATTACAGGTGCCGGGCATACTCCACATCGGTTTGGGAGCTTAAAGGGTAGCTTTGGCTATGGGCCATCAAGGCCCCGGGCACTTTTAGCGAACTCTTTTGTTATCTCCCAAAGAAATATAGGAATAAGCTTTTTGCCTAATTTTTTACAGGAGAATGGTAAAAAAATTCAGCTTTACCGAAATTTTGGCGGACCGGATTATACAAAGCTGGAGTTTAAGGCAGAGCAGAACGGAAAAGTGATTAAGCCATGGATGCCACTTTCTGCTTTGGGAGAAAACAGCAATTATGCTATTTTGGGGATTAACTTCCCTGAAGATAAATTCATTCCCGTACTCTGGAAACGAACTTTTTATGCAGGTGATTTCAATCTGGACATCAAGGATTCATTGAAAGTTACTGTCAGGGAAATCACAACAAAAAAATTGCTACAACAGATATCAATCCTCCGTGCGCCAGATACAGCCAATAACTTTATCTATTATCAGCTACCATTAGGCGACGGAGGGCTTAACGCGAACCTTCAGGACATTCTCAATTTAGGACGTGGTGAGCCTGTTGCATTCGATGGAGATACCACCACCATATTTAAAAAAGACTACGGCACTATCGGTATCCTGTTATACAAAGGCCTAAGTTTTCAGGATGAGGTCGAATATTCTTTCGGGAAAAATCCTTACAAATGGAAGTCGCTGAAGGCACTCGATCCTGGGCATGGGGTATTTCTGGTTCTCCCAAGTGATATGAGTGCCGGAGATGACCATGACATTTATCTCAGATACAAAAGTCAGCCCGAAACGGTGCACAGCATAACGGTGAGTGTAAAACCGCCTCCTTTTGAAATTCCCTGGGCTCAGATAGCGGTAATAAGCATTTTAATTTTGACTCTTGGCCTAACCTGGTTTTATTTACGCAACAAACGGAACAAAAGAAAACTTGCTGCGCTTAAGCAAAAAAACGAAGATACCGAGACCCGCCTATCCTTATTAAGCGGCCAGCTCAATCCGCACTTTCTTTTCAATTCCTTAAATGCTATACAGGGAACCATAAACAATAACCCGGAGAAGGCAAATGCTTACATAGCCAGAGTAGCACGTTTTATGCGGGATGTAATGGATAATGGCAAAAAGGAGTTTGTATCCCTGCAAGATGAACTAAAGCAAGAGGAAGACTATTTAAAGCTGGAACAGGAAAGGTCTGCTTTCTCTTACACCATTTCAGTTTCAACAGATTTGAGGCCATCGTTGATCGATTTTCCGCCTTTATTATTACAACCAGTGCTGGAGAACTCTATCCGCCATGCCTTTGGTCAAAACCTTTCTGATCCTACAATAACTATTCAGATATTCAGGGACACTAATGATCTTAACGTTAAGTTGGCAGACAACGGCATCACTTTCTGGAATAGCGATGGGTTTCAGGAGGGGCATGGGCTTTCGCTTACCAGGAAACGTATCGCTGTTTATAACGAAAAGCTTGAAGGAATGTCTATTCAAATGAACGTAAACTACAGCGAGGGAAGCGGCACAATTACTACATTTACCCTTCAAAACTGGCTTTTATGACCAATCTTAGCTGTTTTATTGTAGATGATGAACCAGGCGCTGTTACAACGCTTACCGTGCTGATAGAACGTTACTGTCCTTTTTTAACAATTAGCGGCAGTGCGAACTCCGTAGAAGAGGCGCTGAACTTTCTGAATACCCACACTGTGGATATCTTATTTCTGGATATTAAAATGAAGCAGGAAACCGGTTTTGATCTCTTAAAACTGCTTCCCAAGCAGTTTCTGCACATTGTATTTGTTACCGCACACGATGAGTATGGCATACAGGCGATTAAATTTTCGGCAACAGATTATTTGCTGAAACCTGTGGTGCCCGAGGAACTGATTGCCGCTGTACATAAAGTGAGCCTGTCAAATAAAAACAGTTATACAGACCAGACTTCCATGCTGCTACAGTCTTACGAACAGCAGCGGCTTAATACACAGAAGAGAATTGCATTGGCAGATCAGAACGAAATCAGGTATGTGCTCATAGAAAGCATCGTTTGCTGTGGTGCCGACAATAGCTACACCAGCTTTTATATACACAATGAAAGCCGGCCAATTATCGTTTCGAAGCCTATTTCCGAATATGAACAAATTCTCTCTTTGTATGGCTTTATCCGCATCCATCAGTCATGGCTCATTAACAAAAAACGTGTAGAATCTTTTAAGAAGGCGGATGGAGGCTATCTGATGATGGATAACAAGATGAGCGTACCGGTCAGCAGGCAAAGAAAACATCTTTTGAAGGAATTGTGATTTAGAGTGCAAGGTAGCAGCTATGGCAACCTACCAACCATAAAAGATTCATCCTTTCTAAAATCAAAAACCGCCTCTATGATCGATTGAAGCGGTTTTTAAAATCCTGGTGATCTAGGAGAGGCTCGAACTCTCGGCCCACTATTAAGTTTGGTATTTCATTTGCAGTTAAACTAATTGTTTTTGAAAGGCTCTTATCAAGCAGGAGAAGCAGAAACCGAGAAAAGCAGGGAATTGATTTGGGCTTCGATTGGCGCATGTACAACGTTCTTACTCACTTTAACCCTTTACTAATTAAGTGAAGTCCCGAAGATTTTTTCTTCAATGAGTATGTAAATTAATTTCTGGCGTCCTAATATTAGTAACGAGGAGCAAAACCTCGGAGCGTGAAAAAAGAACGCGTAGCAGAAACTATTTATTAACCACAACAAGAATCTTTTACGTCCAAAAATCCCGGGAGCTATCCAGGCTTTGGTTGAAGTGCGTGCAGGGAATGAAGGGCTTATTCGCTTTATACCGTAGAAACGGCTGGCCTCGAGCGAAACCGGCAAATAGAAAACCTGAAAACAATACTATCATTACTTATATGAAAGTTAAAATCCTGTGTGCTCTAACGGCGTTCCTGCTCGTTAAGCAGGCTGTTGCACAAAAAGAGCCTAGGCTGGAATTATTCCCTTTAAACAAGGTACGGTTGCTTGAAAGCCCTTTTGAAAGGGCTCAGCAAACAGATCTGAAGTACATTCTAGCTCTTGATCCCGACAGGTTACTCGCTCCTTTTTTTAGAGAAGCTGGATTGCCAAGCAAGGCAGAAAGCTATCCAAATTGGGAAAGATCAGGCTTAGATGGGCACATCGCTGGGCATTATCTATCGGCACTTTCGCTAATGTATGCATCCACTTCTAATCCCGAATTATTGAAGAGGCTCAATTACATGGTTGATCAGCTGGCAGAATGTCAGCAGAAGAACGGTGATGGATATATAGGTGGTGTACCGGGAGGTAAAGCTGTTTGGAAGGAAATTGCCGAAGGTAAAACCGGTGGGCAAAACCTCTTACTACATAAGAAGTGGGTGCCATGGTACAACCTTCATAAAACATATGCTGGTTTATATGATGCTTATGCTATTGCAGGTAATCAAAAGGCAAAAAACCTTCTGATTAAATTTTCAGATTGGGCAATTCAGGTTACTGCTAATTTAAGTGATGATGATTTTCAGAAGATGCTTGGATCTGAACATGGAGGAATGAACGAAGTGTTTGCGGACGTGGCACGTATTACCGGCGACAAGAAATACCTGGAATTGGCAAAACGCTTCTCTCATAAAATTATACTAGATCCGCTGTTAAAGCACGAGGATAAGTTGAACAGGCTTCATGCCAATACGCAAATTCCAAAGGTGGTCGGATTTGCAAAGGTGGCGCAAGTTTCGGGCGATAAAAGCTGGGAGAATGCTGCCGACTTTTTCTATAAAACCGTTACTGAACACCGCAGCGTATCTATCGGAGGAAATAGTGTAAGAGAGCATTTTCACCCTTCTAATAACTTTTCATCCATGGTTGATTCCCGTGAAGGTCCCGAAACCTGCAACAGTTATAATATGCTTAAGCTGGCAAAGGAACTTTACATATCAAAAGGAAACTCGAACTATCTGGATTATTATGAAAGGACAATGTATAACCACATTCTCTCTTCACAGCATCCGAATGGTGGTTTTGTATATTTTACCTCAATGCGCCCGCAACATTACCGTGTGTATTCTACGGTGGATAAAGGTATGTGGTGTTGCGTAGGTACAGGACTGGAAAATCATGCTAAGTACGGTGAATTAATTTACGCTCATAAATCGAATGATATTTACGTGAATCTCTATTTGCCTTCTGTTTTAAGTTGGAAGGAAAAGGGGCTTACCCTTACTCAGAATACTGAAATTCCCTACAAGGAAACCTCGAAGCTTACCCTTCAGTTAAGTAAACCAGGCTCCTTTTCGATTAATTTCAGGAAACCTGCATGGTTGAAAGACAATACATTTACCATTGCAATAAATGGCAAGCAGCAGCAGGTAACAACAACAGCTAATGGTTATGTGAGCTTGAAGCGTCTCTGGAAAAGTGGTGACATAATAACGCTGAACCTCCCGATGGAAACAAAAACTGAGTTCCTGCCTGACAATTCTCCATGGGTATCGTTTATTCATGGACCGATTGTGCTTGCAGCAGCTACAGATACACAGGGATTAACTGGTTTGAAAGCTGACGACAGCAGGGGGGGACATGTTGCTAACGGTCCTTTGTTATCTATAGAAGACGCCCCGGTGTTGGTAAGCAATAGTAAAGATTTGGTGCCGGATTTGGTGCAGGAGAAGCCACTCGTATTTAATGCTTCCAAATTAATCTACCAGGAAAAGTTTAAAAACCTGAAGTTGGTGCCTTTTTATACTATTCATGATGCCCGTTATATGGTGTATTGGCCGGTAAGTTCGACTGAAAAAATAGCTGAACGCCAGCAGAGATTAAAAAATGAAGAGAATGTAAAGCTGGGGTTGGAAACAATCACGATAGATCAGGTAGCACCTGGAGAACAACAGCCGGAATCTGATCATAATTTTCAATCAGAGAATTCTGGGTCAGGCGTTTTTCGCGACAAGCATTGGCGCGATGCAAGAGGCTGGTTCAGTTATGATTTGAAGAACCCGGAGCTGAAGGCGAAGAAACTACGTGTTACTTATTTTGGTGGAGATCGCAACCGAAACTTCGATGTTTTTGTAAATGACATATTGATAAAAAAAGTTAGTCTTAACGCTTCTAGCCCTAATCAGTTTATTGATGTGGATTACGATCTTCCGCAAACGGTTCAGGAGAGTAAGAAGCTGATTTTGAAGTTTGTTGCCGACAGAGGTTCTGTTGCCGGAGGAGTTTTTTATGTGAAGTTATTGGCGGAATAATAATGATCTGCAATATTCGTATTGAGGATGGGGCTAATCATCAAAAGCATCATCCTGAGTGGTGAGTCCTTTGCTAACCACAAAATAGGGGGTATGACATTTAAGTGTTGCAATTTTTTTTCTTCTTCGCAATTCTCCTGCTAAGCTTAGGACCCCGCGGCAGTACGAATTTTGTAGGTCAATCTTGTAATTCCTGGCAGGTTGTAATTTAATCAATCCTGCCAGGTTTTCCTTTTATAATCTTATAAACCTGAATTCGATTATTTTATTTTTCTATTAAATTACTTAAAATAAGAAACTTGCATTCCCCTCTCCTTGTCCAAGGGACTCCTTTCGGAGAGGAGAGGGATAGGGCGAGGTGATACACGGTATAGTCTTATACCCTCTGCCTTCGGCATTTATTCAGTTATTAATTGTTTTTTATAGGACTGAATGAGCTCCCTTAGGTCGGTTAACGAGTAATTAATTGTTTTTTAAGGTCTCGTTGAGCTCCCAGTGGTCGGTTCTCCCAGTCCAAAGGACTCCTGCGGAGTGGGCGAGAAAGGCGCCCACACCCGTGCAAACCGCATATTTATAATCGAACTCAGGTTATAGCGTTCAAAATCTGATAAATAACCAAAGTTCTACGGAAAATATTAAAGCCTTAACGTTTGAGTATCCTTCCAATTGCTTATACCCTGCTTCGTCTCTGATTTGAGCTTTGTAGCAGAGTTCTAGCTAGACACATCGAATGATTTACGAGAATTTATCGACTATTGCTCGAGTATGAATCATATTATAGTCGAACCCTGGTCAATAAATACTCGGATTTTGCCGAACCAAGTTCGAATCAGAGTGCCTCCAGACAGCCCGAAGAGTGGAAAAAGTTTGCCAGGTTTTCTGCATTTTATTTCCTCGCAGTATGTCGTCTCCTTTGTTTCAATAAATTATTTATTTGACAAGTTGACTGTATTTTAATATTCTTTTGCATTCCCGCCATTCATTGTTCTCTAATGGCTTATTATCCGGGTTTTGTAATCTGTTTTTTCATGAGTCAGATCATTTAAAGGCAAGTTTTTCGCAAGCGTACTCGTAAGGATTTAAGTGTCAATTTTTAATTACCCAAGTTTGGCTATTTAAGTAATAGGCAATTTTTTATACAGTTTACCCCTATCGAATGGACGTTTTCCCCATTCCCAGAAATAGGCTTGTTTGCTGAAATTAGCGACTTGTTTTAATACTAAATCGGTTTAATTAAACTGGTGCCTGATTTAAAAGGCAATCGGTTTTGTTTAAAATAAATTCTTGGACCGATAAGACCTAGCCTTATAATACTTGATGAGTTATACTACAATTTTCAATAAGACAGCGTTTGCAAGCGCTGTTTGTTCCTTATTTGCATTAGGGCTTATAGGGAGTGGCTTGTTCACCAATCACTTGTTTCTCTATTCTTCTTTTTTTCCTTATTTTTTATTTATCACAATAGCTCTGGTTACTCTGTTCTATTCGGGCTTTTTAATGGCAGTAACCGCTAAACGTGACTTTTTTCGTTTTGGTATTTCATCTTTAATCTTTCTGTTTTGGGCAGTATACGTGTTGGGGCATGGCATGCTATCGGTGCTTACTTACCGCAGTTGGTATATTATAGCATGCTTCCTGGCTTATTTGGCACTGATACTGCAGGTTGGTAACCTTAAACCGGTCTATATCTTTAGAGGGATTGCTTTGCTGGTATTTATTGAAGTGCTTTTTTGCCTGCTCCAGGCTTTGGGTGTACTTTCAAGCCCTGACAGCAATTTCCGCGTTACAGGCACGTGGATTAATCCGAATGTGAGCGCTATGTTCCTGTCCATGTGCTTTCCAGCTTTGTTTGTATTGATAGCAGATGCCAAAGGTATAGCATGGAAAGCCCTAGGTATGCTGATAGTTCTTACTGTTGTTTCTTTGCTGCTGCTGAAATGCCGCTCGGCATTTATGGGCGCAGGTATAGCTTCGGCACTACTGCTTAACAGGCGGTTTCAGCTTTTACCTAAATTTTTCAAGGCATCTTCTTCTGTAAAAAGCTCCCTTGTATTTCTGTTCTTTTTTACAGTTTTTACTATTGGTTCTGCCTTTTATTATGCGAAAGAAGGTTCCTCTTCGGGGCGTAAGTTAGTGTGGAGGTTAAGCCTTGAACTGTTTTGCAAAAAGCCTTTAACCGGATTTGGTTACGGACTGTTTGACCGGGAGTACAATTTACAACAGGCTGGTTACTTTGCAAAAGGACAGGCCGCTTATGAAGAGCAAATACGGGCGGATTTTGTACAAACCGCCTATAATGAATTTTTGGAAAACAGTGTTGAAGGTGGATTGCCTGGGCTGTTGATTTTTTCGGGCTTGTTATTTTTTCTATTATATGAAAGCGGGTCGGACCCAGATCCGAATACCGAAAACTCTGAAAGAGAGTACTCGGCCGCGGCACAGGCTGGTATAGCGGCATTTGCACTAATGTCGCTGGTGAATTTTACCATCGAGGCGATTCCTGTCATGGCACTATTCATACTCTATGCTGCCATAACAGGTAGGGTTAAAAGGAGGGAATTGGTTGGAGGCCTTGAACTGCAATTTACGCCTGTATGGGTTAAAACAGCAGGCGCAGCCATTTGCCTGCTGGCAATATTTATGTTAGCCCAGGTATCACAAATTGCTTATGCCCAAAGGCAAGCAAGAAAAGCCTTTCTTCTGATCGAAGATGAAAGGCATAAAGAAGCACTGAAGCTGCTTAAATCCTACGAACAGGTTTTAGCTAATTCTGAAGGATATCTTAGAACCACTGCTAAAGCTTTGTATAAACAGCAGCGCTATAAAGAAGCGCTGGCAAAATACAATGAAGCAAAATTTTTCAGCTCCTCTCCTGAGCTATATAAAGAGGCTGCTGTATGTTGCAAGTATATCCGGGATTTTAGCGCAGCAGAGCAAAACCTCCTTACCGCATTATATATAGATCCCAAGATTTTTTATACCCGTATGGCCCTGCTTGATTTGTATCTGCAAACCGGCAACAAGGATGCGGCAGCTTTTATGGCCCATAACATTATTAGTTTAAACCCCAAAATCCCCTCCTCCAAGGTCAGGCGTTATAAAGCGCAGGCCCGGTCGGTATTAAATTACCTAAATCAAGAATAGCGTTTATGAAGCAATTTTTACTTATTGCGTTTATTGTTCTCTTTAAAGCAGTACAGGCACAAAAGCCTTACCCTGTTGCATCAGTAGAGTCGGTGTTAAAAAAAGCAGGCAGGAACCGCCCTGAGCTTGAAAAGGCGCTTGCCTACTTTAAAATGTCTGAAAGCCCGCTGAAGTTAAAAGCGATGGAGTTTCTGGTAGCGCACATGGATGGGCATTATTCTGAAGATTACTATTGGGCTGATACCACAGGCCGGAGAATATATTTTAATGAGCAGGATTATTCTGATCCGGAAACTTCGGCCAAGGTATTTGAAGAGCTGAAATCTAAAGTAAAAGGAATACATGCCATACCTTTTATTTACCGGGATATAGATACCGTTAAGGCCAGCTTTTTGATTGAAAATACCCAGCTGGCCTTTGAATCCTGGGCACTTTCGCCCTGTAAAAACATTCCCTTTAATGATTTTTGCCAGTATATACTTCCTTACCGGGTAAGTACAGAGCCTTTGCAAAACTGGCGAAAAGCCTATAAAGAAAAATTTAAATGGATAAGCGATTCTGCCAGGCATATGCCTTTCCATACCCTCGTAGATATTACAGCTATCCATCTGCAAAGCTGGTTTATCAGCACCTGGGGAAAGGTAGATAGTAACAGGGTTTTGACGAATGAGGGAGCAATGCAATTACTGTTTAATAAAAAAGGCCAGTGCCAGGATATGACGCTCCTGCAAACCCTGGTATTTCGTTCACAGGGTATTCCCGCATCTTACAATATTATTCCCTATTGGGCTACTGCGTGGGGCAGGCATTTTTTGAATACTGTTTTCGATCCGCAAATGCAGGCAATACCCCTGGATGCGGGCCGCCACTCAGATGCTTTGCACGCGCGTTTGGACAGGGAGCCGTCAAAAGTCCTTCGATTATGCTATTCCAGCCAGGCTTTTGCTGTTGCAAGCACTCAATCGGCTGAAAATATTCCCCCGGGCATTTTAAGAAAACGCAATATCCAGGACATTACATCAACTTATTGGCCGGTAAGAGATCTCCATGTGAAACTTTTTCCTATTAATGATAACAAGTCCCGAAAGGCTTGGGCTGCTGTTTTTAATTCCGGGAAATGGAACATTACCTGGTACGGAGACATCAAAAACGACTCAGTGTGCTTTAAGGATATGCCTATGGGTGCTGTTTTTTTACCTGTTTATTTTGCAAAAGGTAAACTAAGCTCTGCAGGTCCGCCGGTGGCTTCCGGGGCGGATAAGCAACTAATTCTGCGAGCCGATACGCTGAATAAACAAACACTGATTATTCACGAGCAGGAGCGGTTCCTGGTGCTGCGTCCCGGAAAGAAATACATGCTGTTTTTCTGGGACAATAAATGGAAACTGCTTGGGCAAAAGATTGCTGTCGGCGGAGAATCAAAACTCGTCTTTGAAAACGCTCCCCGGAACGCCCTTTTTCTGCTGGTGCCTGAATATTCGAAAGGGCTCGAGCGCCCCTTTATGTTTGGTAAAGACGGCAACCGCATCTGGCTCTGATCATTAAAATCCTTCAACTGAATTGATTTAAACTTTACAATTTATGCAACCTGTTTTTTCTCGTTTGGCGGGGCTTGCCCTGCTCTGTCTTCCATTCGCTGTTAAGGCCCAGGCCGATCAGCAACTCATACAAAAATACCCGGTACATATCGTACTTAAGGTAAATGAAATTATTTCAAAAGTGCCCCTTCCTGTAACAAAACAACTGCTTTTGGCAGGGTACTTTAAAGAACGCGATAGTATTGCGGCACAGGTGCTTAAAAAGGGAGGTGCCCTTACAGAAGCCAGTAAATATGTTACATTCAAACCTGCCGACCTGCAACCATTGTTAAGCCGGGCCGAGTGGCTCGAATATACCTCCAGCGACCCAGGTTCTTTGCTGGTTAAGGCAGTGAAGAGCAGAAAAGAGCTTCGGCTTAGTGTTGCCCAAACGGATTCGCTGGCCGTTAACGAAGCAAGAATTACTGCCGAAAACAGTACTAACAAAAGCGCCCTTAAGCAGCAGGAACTTAAAAAAATCCTTTCCGAAAAGCAGTACGAATTGTTTTGGTTTATGGACAACGCTCACCTGGCTACTGCCGAAACTCATAAAAACTGGCTCCAGTTAAAAAAATATGGCTTGATTCCAGCCGCTGCAGATACTTCATTGCTGTACAAACAACTGTATCAGTTCCAACTGAACAGGTTACAGGCTATTGCCAGGGCTCCTTTGCATGCCCGTGACTCAATTATCCGGCGCTTTCAGGCTGTCAGGCCACGCCTTTTGTACCAGCTGGACCGTTGCCAGGGGAACCTTCCGGGTTCCGAATATTCTTCGGTGCTGAAGTATGCAGCCGAACTTACTTTAACCGACCTGCAGATTAACCGGATACTCTCCTACGTGATAGAATTGGAACAAATTCGCAGGGAGGCGCCAGGGTACGACAGCGGCCCAAACCAGCGAAAGGGAATTGCTGCAGTACTTAAACCACAGCAACTGGAGGCTTACATTTCAATCAAAAGTAAAGAAAGGGCTCAGGGCAATGTTCTTAGAATGTGGGAAGACTTAGTCCGTTTCGGGCTAAATACAGGCCTAAACAAAGAAAATACGTTGTTGGACACTTATAACTATGAGTTCAGGTACCTCATAGCGGTGGATAAACACAATTTTATCAACACCCCTGCTACCGAGGCTGGCATAGTAAAAGCTGCTGCTGCCCGCCCTGCGTTTATGCGGAAGCTGGATATGTTTATGAACCGGCTGCCTGGAGGTGAGTTGGCTACTGTACTAAAATACCGCAGTTCGCTGGAGCTTAACCAGGCACAAACCGATACCCTCTTGCGTAAGGTAACAGAAGCCGAGGTTTTAAAGGCCGACTTCGGGGCAAACCATGCCGACCCGAGGCCCTACCTGAAACAGCTAACGATGAAAAGTATCCTTTCCACACTAAGCCAACAGCAGTTTGAACGGTACCTGGAGGAAAAACACCGCCTGGACACGAAATCCCGCGCCTTTGTATACTGGCAGGAGCTACGGGAAAAGGGCCTGGATAAAGGGATGGACAAAGAAGAACAACTGGCTATTTTTGAGCAGTATGAGTTTAAAAGGCTGATCGCTGCCGATTATGCCGACTATCAAAGAATACCTTTGGCCGATTCCCTGAAAGGGGCAGTTTTAGCAGCCAAACCTTTTATCCTTTGGAAGCTGGATGCTTACCAGGGCAGGCTTCCATCTGCAGAACTGGCATCGCTGTTTAAAAACAGACAGATGATAGGGCTCCGGCCAGGCCAGGCAGATACACTTGTACTTAAGTCCATCGAGTTAGAGATACTCAAAAATAATTGGCAAAGAAAGTATGGCACAGGCCTGGATCCACGCCCGTTTGAGCGAACAACCGTTACGCAATTGCTGAATAGCAAACAGTTAATCCTTTACACCTTTGCCCGTACAGGTCAAAGGGCTTCTGCCTCGGCCTATCAGTTATGGCTTAAAATTGAGGAAGCCGGGGTAACCAAAGGACTGGATCCGGTAAAAGAAAAGAAGGAAGTTCTAAACTTCGAACAACGTAGGCTGGCCGCCGACAGTCGGCTGTATTTTGAAAATACACCCCAGAACCTGGTTGCACTAAAAACTATCGAAAATGCAAAGCCTAAAAGTTTGCGCTTATTGGAAGATGTCGAAAAGGAAAAGCGGGCTGTAGCACTAAAGCAATCCTACACCTGGTAATCTGTACGGGTTTACAAAGAACTGAATATCTATAATCGATACCCTTATATAAAAACAAATCACAATGAAAACAACTCTACTCTTTCTGCTGCTGCTGGGCATGGTACCCGTATGGGCCCAAACAAGCAGTACACAAGACCGATCCCCTCTTCTGACGGCATTTTCAAAACTTAGCAAGGGCAACAAGGCCTACGACCCGGCCGGGGGGATTGCCATTCTGAGAAGGGAAGCCCAAAAGGGGGATCCGAACGCGATGAGCGCCCTGGCCTGGAGGTACGTTCAGGGCCGGGATGTTCCACAGAATGTACCTCAAGGCATAAAGTTGTATGCCCTGGCTGCCGACAAGGGCCACGGGAGCTCTTGTCTTGACTTAGGCCTGAGGTATCAGGAGGGAAATGAAGTACCGCAGGATTTTGCCAGGGCGGTACATTATTTTGAAAAAGGAGTAAACAAAGGCGACCGGGTACGACGGGCTGAGCTTCTTTACCGGCTGGGCTATATGAAGTATAAGGGGCTGGGCTGCAGGCAAAGCTATGAGGAAGCGGCCGCGCTGTTTAAACGAGGTGTAGAGCTGAGCAGCAGGGGTTCGATGTATATGCTGGGCCTGTGTTACCGCAACGGCTATGGCATTACCCTAAATACCGACAGCGCCCGGTACTGGCTGGTTAAAGCGGCAGAACTTGGAAGCCCGCTGGCAAAAGAAGAACTTCAGGAAGCTGAGCCCGAAAATGCTATGGCCTTACAACATGCAAAGGCCCCCTCAGCTTATGTACTTAACGAAAAGAAGGCCGGCCAGGGCTTTGAGAGAGTGAAACATAATGTAGAAAAAAACAAGATAGCGGGCGTGTATACTGGTTATATCATCCGCTACGATTGGAGCGGCACGTATATTATTGGCCGCGATAAATTAACCTTGAAGCTGCTGCGGCAGGGCAATATAATTACCGGCGAATGGACGGAGGGCGAAAACCTGTCGGCAGGAGTGCAGGCGAGCCTTAGCGATAGTGCCCTGGTATTTCAAAACACCGTTTATAAACGCGTAGATCATTACAGCGCCAAAAAAGAAACAGGTTTTGAGTTTAGAAATGCCCACTTAAAACTGGCAGCAAGCGGCGATTCGGTTTTCCTGGCCGGTAATATTCAGTTATATTCACAACGCCTTCGGGAACCTGAAAAACCTGTTTATGTTAGCCTTGTACGCACAGAACAGGGGGAGAAAAAGAAGAAGGCCTCTTTTGAAAAAGCCTCAGAGATTCAATCACAACAGATGGCATCTAATGAGGTTAAAATTTATCCTAACCCTTTCAGTAGTAGTTTTCAGGCCGGTTTTACTTTAACCCAACCCGCTACCGTACAACTGCTGCTCTATGCAATGAATGGACAGGAAGTATTCCGTAATACACGCCAACTGCCTGCCGGAAGCCATGTTCTCGAGCTTAAGGCAGACGTACCTGCCGGTACCTATATCTTCAAGCTAGTTTACGGAAACACGATCAAAAATTCCATCATCATTAAGCAGTAAGCCATGAAGAAAATAATCTTACTATTTTTACTTATCCTTAATTTACTACCCGCTCTGAAAAAGGGAGAGCTAACCTGTACGATTAGTATGGAAGCTATCGCGCAGGGGAAGGACGCCGAAAAACACCCGATTATGATGTGTACTTATTCGGACAGCGACTTTTCTAACATCATAACAGAATGCGAAAACTACGGAGATGAGATATCGGAATCAGATGGGGGGTCGTATAGTTCGACGGTAATCACTGACCTGAAAAACAACGTCGAATATAGATATTGCAGCCCTAAAAAAGACTTGGAATATGTAAAGGTTGGTAACTGGTACGGTCAAGCAGAAGAATGCCATCCAAAGCCGATGGGTGAAGAAGATGAAGGAGAGGAAAAACATGAGGATCTCTATTTTATGAGGACCGATCAGGAAGGCTGCGAAGTATGGTGGGTGAAGTATTGGAAAGAAACAGCAGACGGTCAGGTTGTAGCTGGCTCGGAACGATTTAAAGAGGAGCAAAGGAACTGTCCCAACATCGGCGATCCTTGCGATCCGTATTCACCAAATTACGATCCTTACATGTGCAATACCGACCCTTGCGATCCCTTTTCCCCTTACTACGATTATTATGCCTGTCAGGGAAGCGGCGACCCCTGCGACCCATATTCGCCTTACTATGATTATTATGCCTGCCAGGGGCGCAACGACCCCTGCGACCCATATTCGCCTTACTATGATTATTATGCCTGCCAGGGGAGCAACGACCCCTGCAATCCCTCATCGCCCTACTACGATTATTATGCCTGCCAGGGTAGCGGAGAAGACCCCTGCGACCCATACTCACCCTACTATGATTATTACGCTTGCATGAGTATTGGCGATCCCTGCGACCCTTCCTCGCCTAATTACAACCCGGCGCAATGCACCACCGACGGCTGCACTCCAGGAGCTTCCAGAGACGAATGCGGGGAATGTGTAGGCGGCAATACGGGCAAAACAGCTAAATTATGGTATCAGGACCTGGACGGTGACGGCTGGGGAAATAATGCTGTTGCCAAATTTTGTGCAAACCCGGGCAGCGGCTGGGCCGATAAAGGGGGGGATTGGAATGACGATTGTAACAATACGGCAAATAGATCAGATCAGTGTCTAACTTATAACGAGTTTACACCTTACAATGACCCTTATATTGGTAATCAACAGGGATCAGATGATACTTTTTCCAATCTAAATAATCCGGTGGATGTCAATGATGTTAATGAAATTCAAATTGGTATAGATTTGGCAGAGCCCGATTTGATAGTTCCAGCCGGTAATCCAATTCTTTTAGGATTTACAGCAGATCGAAATCCGCCGGGAGGAGTTAATGCTTCAGAGGATATGCAGCACGGATATAACGGCGATGTAACGGGAATATGGCCGAAATTTTTAAATACAAGCATGTACACAGAGTCGGAAATGTGGAGAAGTATGTCACACTTGGTTAGTACATGTTCTTTTCTTGATTCCGATATGAAAGCTGTTGGAGCGAAAATGATAAAAAAGTTTCATGACCGTGAAGGAGGACAATTTAGTGATCCGACTTTAAATTCACGTGTATATAGTAGTATACAATTTAAAAATTTTATGAAGCAATTTGGCAGCGCATTAAAGCAAAAGCTAGTGCAAGCAAATGGGGATATCCACGCAATTAGTACCATAGACATGGCATCAGTGCGGCCAACCTTCGGAGGTTTATATAATAAGTTCCATGGGTTGCAAATTTTGATACACGACACTCAGAAGACTGACGTTTTTTTAGAAAAATACACTACATTGGGAAATATTTGGACTGCTACAGTAGAAGTGGTAATTCATGATAATTTTGGGCTTGATCTACATGATGCTGTAACCTATCAGGATAAACATGATGGCTTTCCATGTTGGTACATGTTGCAGCATCGATATAATTACCTACCGTTTGAAACGATCGTGCGCGTTAGGTTAAATATTAGTTCGACTTTTTAATTTTAAAATATGAGATATCTATTGATAAATTCGATTAGAGTTTTAATAGTTTTAATAGTTTTTCTTTTACATTTAAATTGCAAAAAACAAGATTTAACTATTATTCCGATTTCTTCTCTCAATTACACGACGACTATTAATACCGGGGAAAAAAATATACTTGTTAAGGGGCAATTTTACTTAGTTAGAGGTTATGATAATTCTCGAGAAGCAAATAAAGAGATTGAGTCTTTTGCTAAGAAGAACAAGGATCGAGATTTTGAAAAATATGATAGTTATTCAATGTGCTTCTATAAGGAATCCTCAGAAACAACATTGCAAAATATCTTGAAGAACCCTAAAATCATAGATCGCTATTCTAATCTTCATGATCATGTGGTGGATTTCAAATGGGATAAGGGGAAATTTTTCTCAAAATTTGAATATAAAGATGGAATGTTAATCGAGCCTAGTACAGAGGACATCCATATTGACGCGGCTCCGCCGAAAGATAAATGAGCAGTTTAAAGATTGTCTTCTTCTCATATCTCCAATCCTGGTCGTGGTGTCTCGCTTCGACCTTTTCTTCTGCGCAGTGTCCGAACAGAAAAGGAAAGGAAAGAGACGCTAATGAGACTCTGCTGGTACCTGCAATAAATTTTGATGAAACGAACTATATTTATTATAGCAATAGTAATATGCACAATGGGTGCATATTACTATTTTAACACCAAATCTGCGCAGAAGACTATACCGGTTTGCACAAAGATTCACGTAAGCAAATTTCCAATTATTACGTATGGCTTTGAATATTCTGAGTTTGATACTGTTCTAATTCGGACGTTTGTAAAGGGCTCAAATTATGAGAATAAAGTGGACGAATTTAGTTGCTTCCTACGCGATGATATGAGTGATTCTTTGAGAAAGGAGCGATATTTTGAAGTCCCCAGTTCCCTTCTTACATCTTATGATTGGCAGATTATTATAGGAGATACCCTAATATACAATATTGATAGTATTAAGCTTTCGGTGAGGACAACCAGTTCCATGATATCAAAAAGCGATGAATGCCAGATAAGCTCTTATAGAGTAAATGGAAAAACATTTGAATCTGGAAATATTGTAATAGATAGATGAAGGTTGATCTGACATACATCTTGGTTTTAAAAAAAGATCTTAATTCTGATCGTAGCATCCGCTAGGCCAGAATTACATTAATAAAGATGAAGAAATGAAATTATTTATTGGAGTTTAATATTGCTTTTTCTTCTCCGCAGAGTCTCTGGAGGCACTCTGCGGTAGTAGTAATTTCTAAATTTCAACGAGCAGTTATAATCGTAGTGGCGCAGAGTCCATAAATGAGACTATGGGAAGTCAAATGACGATTTCTACCATGAACAGTTGGAAACTGCGAGTGCTAGGCGCCGCCTTGCCTCGTTATGGTAGCCCTCCAATCTTAGAGAAGGTAATATTGCAGTCGTCTGTTAGATAAGCGGTAATCCTATTATAATCCTATAAAGGGGATATGAGGCAAGTGTTTCAGGAGGGAAGGCTACCGCAGTGTGGTTGATCACGGCACGGGGCAACAGAGGAGACCCCGCGGAGAATTGAAAGGGAAGCCTGTATGCTTGTCGAAATCGGTGATGTATTGATGATCCACACCTAATACTTAATAAAGATGAAAAAACACATCCCTGTAATAATTCTTATCTTCTCTTTTATGAATTCTTTTTCTCAAGTGGAAAAACATAAAGTTGAAATTCAGAATAAGGTCTTGAAAATTAAACTTAATGGATACAAAAAATATATCGAAGATTTTTCCTTTAGAAATAATATCAAATACTTTGCTTTAACTATGGAAGAAAAGAAGACTGGAGATACAACTTTCATCTCTTTAGATATTTTACAACATAAAGAATTAATCCAAGTATTTAATCCATCACGTTTTAGCTTATTGGGTAAGGTGCCGGTGTTAATAAGAACAACGTCTCAATCTTCTTCCATAAAAAACTATTCTTTGATTGAATTTATAAAGTTCAACTATTTTAATGCCCCGCCAAATGAAGAAGATGAAAGAAAGCTGAAGGAAGAAAGGGAAAAACTGCCTGACACGATCACCGTTGTTGACCGTAACGGTGATAAAGTAAAGATTCCGTCCACCAGAATAAAGCCCGTTATAGTTAGAGGAGGCGGTGGGCATGAACCCAAAACTTTGTTTTTAGCATTTAAGGGAGAAAGGTTAATCGAAGAAAAATGGGATAAGTATGAAAAGAAAACTCAATAGCAGAAGTTAAGTATGTGCTTAACTTGATTTTCCGTTAGGTGGGGCTGACTTCTCTTCTCCGCAGAGTGTCCGGAGGCACTCTGCGGTAGTAGTAATTTCTAAATTTCAACGAGCGGTATAATCGTAGTGGCGCAGAGTCCATAAATGAGACTCTGCTGGGAAGTAATGATTTACTTCCGTTGAACTCACAATTTGGAATGCTTTCATCAGGATTCCATTCCTTGATCTAAAGACTACTCTTTACTTAATTTTAAACTTGAATTATTATAATGAATGTAAATTTTCTTTCAGCCCTTATGTTTTCTGTGCTTTTTTGCTCAGCGACAATTTCAAAAAGCTTCGGAGCCCCGTGCCTGAAAAAATCAGCCAGCGCAATCGATTCTATTACCGTTGACGATGATGTTTATGATGAAGTTGGTATAGATATAAAACCCGAATTTGTAGGCGGCGAGAAGCGCTTAGCGAGATAGGAATTGCTCACCCTAGGAGTAACTGAAGAAAATCCTCTCCATAAAAAATTTAATACTTATCAGACATTCATTAACCATGTACATAAAAGCGATATTAGTTACCGTTTGCATTTGCATATTTCCAAACACTCGGGCCCAAAAGTTGGATGCCAAAAAAGTTGAGCTTCAGAATATCGCTCTCATCAATAAAATAAAGGAGTATACTGTATATATCAAAGATTGGGCTAAGCGTGCCAATGTTTCTGGTTATATAATCGCATTGGATCAGGAAAAGATGGGAGATAATTCTGTTTTTACGCTTAGTACTTTTCTATCCTCTAAGAGTATTGATAGATTTCGTCCCTCAGCTTATACGGCCATAAATAATTGCCCTGTTATTATTAATTCGGGATTCGAAGATTACATTAAACCAGATATAGGTCTGATAAAATTTTTAAAAGACAAGTATTGGAAAGGCACATCAGAGACTTCGGTTCCGTTATCAGAAAATGAGATGTTAATGAAAGAATTTAATGAATCTGTTCGGAATTCAACCGATAGCGTTAACCTAATAATGGGGGAGGAAGAAGTAAAAAGGGTTCCAAAGTCGGCAATGAAAATGCACATTGAAACGAATGCACCAACTGTAAGCAGTAACCCTAAATCCTGGGTTTTATATGTTAAGGGTCCGGTTTGAGAGCGGGAAACTGAAGATTGCTCTCACGAACGGCCGCAATAGACTTTAAAAAACAGGGGACGGGTTTCTAACTCATCCCCTGTTTTTGCAGAGCAAAAGTGTAAATAGAATGCGCTGAACATTACTTATAGTTTTAATACGACTTAATCTGTGTCTTCTATCACTGGATATAATGATGTTAGAGCTGAAGCTATTCAAGAAACATGAGAAAAAATTATTTATTTATCCTAATGACTATTATGTCGTTAAGTTGCTATTCTCAAAGTTCAAAAATTAAAATTGAGAATAAAGTATTAAAGATGAAACTGGAAAAATATCAGGAATATATTAAACAATGGGCGATCAAAAATCATATTAATACCTATTTAATATGTATAGTTGAGGAAAAAGAGAAAGAGTTTGAGCATTATTATCTTGGCATTATAACATCTAAAAGGGACATTGATGCTTTTTGTCCAGACCACTTTGCGGTTATTCAAAATCAACCCATTCTTTTGCGGACATCAATTAAGTCTACGGAAAAAAATATTGAATTAATCAGTTTCCTAAAACTCAATTATTGGAAAGAACAGGATACTTCAAGGATTGAGAGAGAGACAAATTCCGAAAAATTGGATAAAATTCAAGAAAAACCACAAGATAGTGTTACCGTCTATGGGCCAAATGGAGCTGTTAGAATTGCTCGTTCGAGACTAGAAGATGTTGTAATACCAACCGAACTTTACAAAAATACACCTTCACCCAAAAACTGGTGTTTGAAATTTAAACGTTCCGAATTAATAGAAGAAGTTGTAGATAAATATGAGCATCTCTACCAGTAATTATAATTGTTTGTATATCTCTATTTCTTCGCCGCAGAGGGTCCGGAGGCACTCTGCGGTAGTAGTAATCTCTAAATTTCAACGAGCAGTATAATCGTAGTGGCGCAGAGTCCATAAATGAGACTCTGCTGGGAAGTACTCTTCAGGTTCATTTATATAAAATAATAACCAAGTTGGCGCAACACATAGTATGATTGTAATTATTATTCCTACAGCTCTTGTTATTGGAACTTTTGAAAGCCACTCTATTAATTTATCTTGTTGAATTTTCGATTCCTGATATTGTATCTTCAGAAACACCCTGTTTCTTTGCAATCTCTGTTAGAAGCTGGTTTTGACGATCTAACTGTTTCAAAATTTTAGGTATCGATAATATTAGTCTTAAAACGTAGAATATCAGGACTAAGAAAAAGATGTATACTAAGATCAGAATGATAATTTCTGGTAATCCAATATTGATAAAGTTCAGTAAACTCATTTTTAAGTTTCTCTAAGTTAAATCGTTTTCTTATTGTTTCATATATGTATTCCCCAATAGCACAGTAATAGCACAGGCGATACAGAAGGTAATGAGAACATTCTGAAATACTACCTGTACAAGTTACTAATGAAACATTTCTGTGTTAGGCCTATTTTACCGCGAAGCCAGGTCTATCATTTTAGAAATTTCATCAACTACTTGTTCATTCGATCCTCCGAACCCAATCCTTTTAAATTTGATTGAGCCATTTTTGCCGATAATAAATTTAGCCGGAATTCCAGTAACCTTATAATTGGCCGCAGTTGTATTCACTCCATTTTCCAGGCTATCCATAAGAACAGTAAATGGAAGCTTCTGTGCTGTGATAAATTTAGATGCTTGCTCTGGCTTATTTTCCCAGGTGTTAATGAACAAGAACTTAACGTCTGCGCGGCCCTTAAATTTCTCCTGAGCTGCGGCCATTGCCGGGAACGAGCGGACACAAGGCCCACACCAGGTAGCCCAAAAATCCAATATTACCACTTTTCCTTTCAGGTCAGAAAGGCTAACCGAAGTGCCATCCAGCGCCTTTAGTGCAAATCCGGGAGCGGCTTCATCCAACATTTCCTTGGCTAGCTCCTTTGTCCGGAAATCATCCCCCTGCGCATTTAAGCCGGCCAGATACGTGTCGAATCCTGTTTCTGTGGAATGTTCTTTGGTGTATATGCTTTTTAAAATTTTCAATATATTCTTGTTGCTTCTTCCGGCAAGTATCTGCTTTTCTGCAATAGCTTTTGCTTCGGTTATTTTGCCATGTTTTTCTAAAATAAGGCATAATGTTCTGCAATTGCATCAGAAGGTTTTTCTACAATATCGTATGCTTTCTTTTGGTGGTAGATAGCTTCTTCAAG
The DNA here is from genome assembly GCA_966211215.1 of uncultured Pedobacter sp. Taxonomy (GTDB): domain Bacteria; phylum Bacteroidota; class Bacteroidia; order Sphingobacteriales; family Sphingobacteriaceae; genus Desertivirga. The sequence goes on along the minus strand of CBIHNR010000032.1, from coordinate 1,583 downwards.
TTTATCTTGCTTATATAATATGTATGCATAAGTATCCTCATACATGGAGGCACTTTCATTTAGTTGTTTGCCCCTTTCTTCTGGCTTCATTTGAGCCAGATATCCCGTTGGATTTTGTCGGGTATCTTCAAGTAAGTTTAGTGATTCGCCAGAGTAAGCTAATGCCGAATCCAATAATTTGCCTTTAATGGCCTTTTGCCAGGCATTATTGTTCAGAAGCTCAGCCTTACGGGTTTTATCTAAAAACTTATCGAGATATTGGCGGGGAATGAGGCTATTAGGAAAGGCATAAAATCTATCAATGAGGCGATCAAGGACAGATTGAAAATTCGGATCTTTTTCAGTGAACTTAGTCACAAACTCATCGTACATCCTGGCAACCGATGCGGAATCCTTCGCCAAAGGAATTTGTTCCATAAGAGCGGCTATTGCCAGGCTCCCTTTAGGATATAATTTAATGGCAATCGACCTGATAGAGTCGGCCGCAAGTTTATTCCTCTCTATTTTAAAAATAGATTGCGCCATAGCGTACGCGTGCTCAGGCTGCTTGCCTTTTTTGTCCAGGGCTATTTTAATGTCTTTCCGAAACAGCAAAGCAAAGAGGCCGAAAAGACCAATAGATAACTTCTTATCATTTTAGGTAATATTGATTTAATAAGGTTTATATGTTTTTTTCGGCCCCGAAATATTGAAACGCTTTATAGATGACTTATTAATTGCAAGTGTTACGGTAATTAGCATTCAGATTCAATTATTTATAATATATACAATAAAGTATAAAAAGTAGACCCCCAATTGAAAGGTTTAACTCTTTTAATCAAGGACGTTCAATTATTCGTTAAGATACTCAATATTGAAAAAGAAAAATTATCCATAAGGGTAATTAGATGAATATTAAGTGCTTAAAACTTCATATAAGGCAAATCAAACGATAAAAAGTAATTGCTAGCAACTAACTTTTCCATTAACCATTTGCAAAAGCCGGTATCAGTTCAGTTCAATGTTTATATGCACCGGAATTTAACCCTCATTCAGACGGCGGAAGAATAATAGTAAAGGCGGGAAAATATGGTTGCTTACAATCGTGATGGCGGGAACAACAAAAGGGGATTGGGATGGTTGTGGTTCGACGACATGAGAAACTCCGGATCAAGCGTAAAAGTTGGGAGCAATAAAAAACAACCCAAAGCAAGTAATTCGAATTTAGGTGCTTCGATCACTGTCGCCTTGCCGGCTGGGCTTTGTTCTTTATTGAGATATTGTTTGTATCCATTGGTCTCAATGAGCTCCTTTAAGTCGGTTTTCTTGACAAAAAGAACCAATGCCGAACGAAGTGAGACCATTTACACGTTAAAAAAACAGACACGCGTAAATAACTCAAGTGCTTTGACGAGGAGCCCTTCTTCGCACGGTCAACCGCACAAATGCGCTTGTCAAACCCACGGTGCCGCACCTGCTTCGCCCCTGTTGTCGCACAGCCCTTGGCGTCGCGAACCAGCTGATGCACCCTGCCATCCCGCAACCCTTTTGACAAGCGCATTTCTTTCCGGGCTCTTCGTCAAAGCACAAAAGCACTTAGCTCT
>CBIHNR010000031.1:0-35513 GCA_966211215.1 uncultured Pedobacter sp. | reverse complement strand
CTGACAGGATTTTGCAGATTTTATCAAAGCAAGAAATCCGGATATTACCCAGGTGCAAGGTTTTCACAGGTTACGCCCAATCAGGCAGGAAGAATTAAATTCTCTACTAAACGGCAAAGAATTTGGCCAAAATCCAGGCTACAACTAATTGGTTAATGTTAGCTAGATCGACGGGGAGAACTTAGAAATAAGCTCCCCGTTTTTTGTTTAAAACACGTGTTTTGATAGGGTAAGATCCTATAATACCATGAGAAAATATTATAGAATAAACAGTACAGCATGGCTTAATTTTGGTAAGCTGGATACTGACCAACGTTAAAGCTACAACACGCACACACTTAACGATTTAATGAATGAAGAGTTTTTTTCATTTTCTGTTTTCTATTTGCTTGCTCACTTTTTTTTCAGCAAATGCACAACAAACAGGAAAAATTACAATTGTAGTTCCGGGCAACAGCCACCCAAGGGTTGACTATGCTGCGGATAGGCTAAGCCAGGCCTTAAAAACAAAAGGATACAGAGTTACTAATCTCAAACAGAACAACTTACCTTCTAATGGCGCTGTAATAGTTTTGGGTAATTCTGGTTCTTCGCTGCTTCAAAAAGCTCAAAGTACCTTTAAAATTTCTTCAACACAAACCACAGGTAAAGAAGGTTTTAGCATAAATTCTTCTAAGGGGAGTATTGTTATTGCTGGCAATGATAACTCTGGTACCCTGTACGGCGCTTTAGATTTAATTGATAAAATCAAAGCCGAAGGCAAACTTCCTGTTAATTTGAATTTTAACGATAAGCCGGAAATGGTACTTCGTGGTACTTGCATTGGGGTGCAAAAGCCATATTATCTTCCCGGAAGGCACGTTTACGAATATCCCTACACGCCTGAAAGTTTTCCCTGGTTTTATGATAAAGCGCATTGGATTAAGTACTTAGATATGATGGTGGAGAACCGTTATAATTCTTTGTATTTATGGAACGGGCATCCCTTTGCATCTCTGGTTCGCTTGAAAGACTATCCATATGCCGTTGAAGTAGATGATGCTACTTTCAAAAAGAATGAGGAGGCATTTAAGTTTCTTACGGAGGAGGCAGATAAAAGAGGCATCTGGGTAATCCAGATGTTCTACAATATTATCGTATCGAAGCCTTTTGCTGAGAAACACAATATTAAAACGCAGGACAGAAATCGCCCGATATTGCCGCTTCTTTCTGATTATACCCGAAAATCCATTGCAGCTTTCGTAGAGAAATACCCAAACGTAGGTTTGATGGTGTGCCTTGGCGAAGCGATGGAAGGCGTTGGAAAGGATGATACAGAATGGTTTACCAAGACCATTATTCCGGGTGTAAAAGACGGATTGAAAAGCTTAGGTAAAACCGAAGAACCTCCAATCGTTTTAAGAGCACATGATACTGATGCTCCTGCGGTGATGAAGGCAGCTTTACCCATTTACAAAAACCTTTATACCGAGGCAAAATTTAACGGCGAAGCCTTGACCACTTACGAGCCTCGCGGTTCATGGGCTGAGCTGCACCGCACTTTAAGCCGTATTGGAACGGTTCAGATTGAAAACGTACATATTTTGGCTAATCTTGAGCCTTTCCGTTATAGCTCTCCTTATTTTATTCAGAAATCAGTGCAGGGAATGCATAAGATTATGGAAGGAAATGGTTTGCATTTATATCCACAAGCTTCTTATTGGGACTGGCCTTACACTGCCGACAAGCTTAAAGATGGCAGCCGCTTATTGCAGGTTGATCGTGACTGGATGTGGTACAAAACCTGGGGGCGCTACGCCTGGAAAGCTAATCGCGATAGAAATGAAGAGGTAAACTACTGGGCTAATGATTTGGCTAACATGTATGGCACCAACAAAGATGCTGCTAAACAAATTGTTGAAGCAGAGGAGCAGGCCGGCGAAATCTCTCCGAAATTATTAAGGCGCTATGGAATCACCGATGGAAATCGCCAAACCTTAACTTTAGGAATGCTGATGACTCAGTTGATTAACCCATTCCGCTATGGACTGTTTACTTTATTATATGATGCAGAAGCACCCGAAGGTGAAAAGATTATAGATTACGCAGAAAAGGAATGGAAGAAAGAAAAACACATTGGCGAAACTCCGATCCAGGTTGCTGATGAGGTAGTTGTTCACGGCAAAAAGGCGGTAGAAGCTATTGAAAAAGCAGCGCCTTCTGTAACGAAGAATAAAGAAGAGTTTGCAAGATTAAAAAACGATATGTACTGTTACAACGCTATGGCAAATTTCTACGCTCAGAAAGCCAGGGCGGCAGTAACGGTACTTCGTTTTAAATATTCTAATGATGTTGCTGACCTGGAAAAAGCTGTGCCTTACCTGGAGAGCAGTGTAAACCACTTTGCTGATTTGGTTAAATACACAAAAGACAGCTATTTGTACGCTAATAGCATGCAAACTGCACAGCGTAAAATTCCGATGAGGGGAGTAGATGCTACGTTTATTCACTGGACTGAAATGCTGCCGGTTTTCCAACGAGAGTTGAATCATTTAAAACATAGCATCGATTCGATAAAGAATAATAAGAACGGAAAAGGCGAGGTAAAAAAGCCATTTAAGAACGCAGAAATAAATTTGATCTCAGGGGCTGAAGGTTCTTATACCGTTGCCGACGGCCAGCAAGCTTTGGTTGATACTGCTATCATTATTAAAGATGCAGCTATTGAATTGAAAGGCTTAAAAGCGTTAAAATTCTCTAAAACCAAGCAGGTTAATCAAGGCACAAGCTTGCAGTTTAGTACTAAGAAACCTGTTAAATTGCTTATTGGTTATTTCAACACCAAAAAAGACCCTACACTTGCAAGAGCACCTGAACTGGAAATTGATGCAACGGCAAATGATTATGGCCAGGGTGAGATTAAGTTTTCTAACGCCGTGCTGATCGATGGAATGCCTCCTGTGAATATTCATTCGTATTCATTTAAGGCTGGAAATCATACGCTTAATCTGCCGAAAGGCGTTTTACTTGTTTTGGGTTTCATTGATGGAAATCAGGAAGTAAAAATGTATAATGCTGGTTTCGGGGCGTATGGTAAGGAAATTGACTGGTTGTTTGAGTAAATTAATATCTAGACCTGACAGGTTTCAAAAACCTGTCAGGTCTAATAACTAACAGCACCAAAAACGAGAATTTACACACATGAAGAAAAAACTAATAGCCCTTTTGCTATCGCTCGGTTCGAGCGGATTATTTGCGCAGCAAAAGGCATTGATTTTAAATACAGATAAATTAAGTAAATACGTAGGCTATTTTAACTCGATTGACGATGAAGCCGTTAAAAATTACGTGCCTAATTCGCAGTCTTTGGAATGGCTTTCGCAGAATATTCCGTTGTTTGATTGCCCGGATTCTGCCATTCAGGAGGTATATTATTATCGTTGGTGGGCGCTTCGTAAACATTTAAAACAAACGCCGGAAGGGTTCATTTTTACTGAGTTTATTACGCCCGTAAATCACGCTGGCAAGTACAATGCAGTGAGCAGTGCCTTGGGCCATCATGTTTACGAGGGGCGTTGGCTGCTTAACAAACAATACATCGATGACTATATAAATTTCTGGTTATATATAGACCCTGCGCATAAAGTGCAACGTTTCCATGGCTTTAGCAGCTGGATTGATGATGCGGTTTATAACCGGTATTTGGTGAATCTGGATAAGGGCTTTATTAGCAAGAATTTGTTAACGCTTAATGCAGACTACCGCAAATGGGAAGTGGAAAAGATGAATCCTGATGGAACTTTCTGGCAATACGATGTGAAGGATGCTATGGAAGAATCTATTAGCGGTGGGCGTAAAGTTAAAAATGTGCGTCCAACTATAAACAGCTATATGTACGGCAACGCGAAGGCTTTGGCGGCAATGGCATCGATCTTAGATAACGATTCTTTAGAACGCAAATATGAAAAGAAAGCAGTCTTCCTAAGAAAATTTGTAAATGACAAGCTTTGGGATGATACCGCGTCTTTCTACAAAGTACAATACGAAAAAGGCGGATTGTGTGACGCCCGTGAGGCAATTGGCTTTATTCCATGGTATTTTAACTTGCCTAAAGATAAAGCGAAGTACGCTGAGCAATGGGAACAGTTAACTGATACTGCAGGGTTCAACGCTCCGTGGGGAATTACTACTGCTGAAAGAAGGCATCCGGGTTTCCGTACACATGGTTCAGGCCATGGTTGCGAGTGGGATGGAGCGGTTTGGCCTTTTGCAACTACACAAACTTTAAGAGGTTTATCTAACCTTCTAAACAATTATAAGCATCAGGATGGCATGAGCCGCAAGGTGTTTTATGATGAATTGCATAAATATGCCATGTCGCACAAAATGAATGGAAAGATTTATTTAGGTGAGTATCAGGATGAGAAGAATGGCGAATGGTTGAAAGGCGATAATCCGAGAAGCAAGTTCTATAACCACTCTAGCTTTGCTGATTTAATAATTAGTGATTTAGTTGGTTTAAAGCCACGTACTGACAATGTAGTAGAGATTTCTCCTCTTGTACCTGAAGGCCAGTGGGATTGGTTCTGCCTGGATAAAGTTTCTTACCACGGTAAAATCCTGACGGTGATTTGGGATAAAACCGGCGAGAAATATGGTAAGGGAAAAGGCCTGAGAGTATTTGCTGATGGCAAGGAGATTGCAAAGAGTGCAAAGTTGGACAAGGTAAAGGGGAAGATATAATTTAAAAACAAAGACCTGACAGGTTTCCGAAACCTGTCAGGTCTTTGTTTTTGAATGCGCTAAATAATAAAATATAGAAAATGAAACATTCAAGATATTTTTTCACAGCTTTAATTAGCTGCTTTTTTACATTTAACACCTTCGCACAAGATTATTACAATGTCCTCAAATACGGAGCAAAAAACGACAGCACGAAACTAGCTACCGAATCCATTAAAAAAGCAATTGATGCAGCTTCAAAAGCCGGGGGAGGAACCGTTTTCTTTCCTGCAGGGAAATACTTAACTGGTCCGATTCATTTGAAAAGTAATATTACAATCTTAATTGATGCCGGTGCGGAGCTTCACTTTTCAGATAATTTCGATCATTACCTTCCAATGGTAAAAAGCCGTTACGAAGGTGTGGATGTTACCAGCTTTTCACCATTGTTTTATGCTTATAAAGCGGAAAATATCGCAATTAAAGGCCGCGGACTTATTGATGGCCATGGCAAAAAATGGTGGGATTTTGTTGAAGGCTACAAAGAAGGACAGGCTCGTTCCAAATGGCAGATCATTTTTGATGGATTGAACAAAGATATTTTATTGCCGGATGAGCCGAAGCAAATGAAGCGCGGTTTCCTTCGCCCTCCCTTTATACAGCCAATGTATTGCAAAAATGTGCAGATTGAAGGTATCACCATTCGTAATTCACCATTCTGGACGGTAAACCCTGAGTTTTGCGAAAACGTAACCGTTCATGCTGTAACCATCAATAACCCGCATTCGCCAAATACAGATGGAATCAACCCTGAATCATGCAATAACGTGCATATTTCCAATTGCCATATCAGCGTAGGCGACGATTGCATCACCATCAAATCTGGAAAAGACAAGCCTGGAAGAACAATGAATGTTCCCGCAGAAAACTACACTATAACAAACTGTACCATGTTATCAGGGCACGGAGGTGTGGTGATTGGTAGCGAGATGTCTGGCGGGGTGAAAAAGATCACTATTTCGAATTGCGTTTTTGATGGTACAGATAGAGGAATCAGAATTAAAACTGCTAGGGGTAGGGGCGGAGTTGTAGAGGATATTCGTGTAGACAATATCATTATGAAGAACATCCGCGATCAGGCAATCGTATTGGATATGCAATATGCACAAACCAATGCCGAGCCAGTTTCAGAGCGTACGCCCGCTTTCAGAAACATCCACTTCAGCAATATCACCGCGCAAACTAATCAGGCAGGTTATCTTAACGGTTTAGAGGAACTTCCGATAGAAAATATCACATTCAACGACATCAATATGGAAGCTAAAACAGGCTTTACTATTAAATCGTCAAAACGAATTGAGTTTCACAATGTAGAGGTGAATACAGAATTAGGTCCGGTTATTAAGGCTGAGAATGTTAGCAATATCATCGTTAATGGCGTTAAAAGCTTTAAACCACTTGCCGGAACTGCAATTGTTGATTTTACAAATGTTAAGGATGCTTTCTTGTATAACTCATTCCCTGCTGCTGGCACTGATGTGTTTTTGAGGGTGAAAGGCGATAAATCAAGTGGAATTACTTTGAATGGTAATAACTTCAACAATGTTAAAACTCCGGTAGAGAAAGATAAATCGGTAGTACAAAATATCTCTTTAACTATCAGTAAATAAAGCATGAAGTTTTATAACCTGAAGAAAAGCTTAAAGTTAGTTGCTACAGCGGCAATGGCTTTAGGCTTTTTTAGTTCTTACGCACAAGGCGATAGCCATAAACTTTGGTACAATAAGGCTGCTGTAAAGTGGACAGATGCTTTGCCTATTGGCAATGGCAGGCTTGGGGCAATGGTTTTCGGTGGAATACAGCAAGATCGTATTCAGTTTAACGAAGAAACTTTATGGACCGGCGAGCCTCGTAACTACAATCGCGAAGGCGCATATAAATACTTGCCGCAAATAAGGCAATTGCTGTTTGATGGCAAACAAAAAGAAGCCGAGCAACTTGCTGAAAAGGAATTTATGGGCTTAAGAAGCAGTGCAGGCGATAAGGAAAAGTGGTTTAAAGATATGCGGGATTTGAAGGGACTTGACGGAAATCCAGCCTTGGCCGAATATAATGATAGTAAGTGGAAGACATTTACAGTGCCAACTTATGAAGGCTGGGAGAGTGCCGGTTGGGAAGGAATGGACGGCGCTGTTTGGTTCAGAACGTCCTTTAATTTGCCTGCCAACTGGGCCGGAAAAGACTTGGTTTTGGATTTAAATCGCATTCGCGACCAGGATTTTACTTATGTAAATGGAAAGCTGGTAGGAAGCACCAATAGCCTCGATCCTCGAAAATATATTATCCCTAAAGATGTTCTTAAAGTTGGGAAAAACACCATAGCAGTTCAGGTTTTAAATTACGTGGATAAAGGGGGAATAGCTGGTTATAAAGACACAAGCCGACATATTTCTGTTTATCCAGAAGGAACGGAAGCTACAAAAGGTATATCGTTAAACGGGATGTGGAAGTATAAAATCCAGAACGATGCCCCTCCGGCGTTTCCTAAATATCAAGCAGATTATCAGCCATTCGGCGATATTTTGTTAAACTTTAAGAATATATCCCGTGCGGTAAATTATAAGCGTGAACTTGATCTGAGTACTGCTATTAGCAAGACTACTTTTACGGCTAAAGGGATTACCTATACGAGGGAGTACTTTGTTAGTCAGCCACAGCAAGCTATCGTAGTTCATCTTAGCGCAAATAAGCCTGCAAGTTTGAACCTCGATGCAATTTTGAATAGTCCGCATAAGAATTACTCGGTAAGAAAGATTGATGATAGAACACTGGCCTTGTCGGTAAAAGTGCGTAATGGCGCTTTACGCGGCGAGAGCTTTTTGCACGTGGATGCGGTAAAGGGAAAAGTGCTGGTTAGCAATACTGGAATCTCCATTACCGGAGCTAGTGAGGTTTCTTTATACCTTATGGCGGCAACCAACTATGTTAACTTTAAAGATGTTTCCGGTAATCCCTTAGCGAATTGCCAGAAAGATCTATCTCGTTTAAAAGGGGTTAAATATGAATATGTTAAGAATGCTCACATAAAGGAATATCAGAAATACTATAATACTTTTTCGGTAAACTTCGGTAAGGGTGAGAACGAAAATCTGCCAACTGATGAACGCCTTGCAAAGTTTGCTACTTCAAAAGATCCAGCTTTTGTTGCGCTGTACATGCAATATGGCCGCTATCTTTTAATTTCCAGCTCAAGGCCAGGTACTCGTCCTGCCAATTTGCAGGGTATTTGGAACGACCTGCTATCGCCGCCATGGGGCAGTAAATACACCACCAACATTAATGCGGAGATGAATTACTGGCCGGCGGAGCTTTTGAACCTATCACCAATGCATCAGCCTTTAATCGAAATGATTAAAGAGCTGGCACAAACAGGAAGTGAAACAGCAAAACAATATTACAATGCTTCTGGATGGGTATTGCACCATAATACAGACGTTTGGCGGGGAACTGCACCGATCAATGCTTCTAACCATGGAATTTGGGTAACGGGAGCCGGTTGGTTAAGCCAGCATTTGTGGGAGCATTATCTGTTTACCCAGGATAAAGATTTCCTGAAGAATACAGCTTACCCGCTAATGAAGTCCGCAGCTTCATTCTTTGTAGATTTTCTTGTGAAAGATCCGAAACGCGGCTGGTTGATTAGTACGCCTGGAAACTCGCCAGAGAACGGTGGTTTAGTAGCAGGGCCAACTATGGATCATCAAATTATTCGTACACTTTTCAAAAACTGTATCGAGGCTAGTTCAGTCTTAAATATCGATACTGATTTCAGAAGGACTTTGGAAGAGAAATCCGCCCAGATAGCGCCAAACCAGATCGGGAAGTTCGGCCAGTTGCAAGAATGGTTAGAAGATAAAGACGATACTACAAACAAACATCGCCATGTTTCCCATTTATGGGGAGTGCATCCTGGAAATGACATCACTTGGGACACAAATCCCGAAGTGATGAAAGCAGCAAGGCAATCCCTGATTTATAGGGGAGACGAAGCAACCGGATGGAGCCTTGCGTGGAAGATTAATTTCTGGGCTAGATTTAAGGACGGCGAACATGCGATGAAGTTGATTCGCTTGCTGCTTAGCCCCGCAGGCCCAGGAAGTGCAGGTTCTTATGTTAATCTGTTTGATGCACACCCGCCATTCCAGATCGACGGAAATTTTGGTGCACCTGCCGGGATAGGGGAAATGCTGATCCAAAGCCATAGCAAGTACATCGATTTGCTACCAGCATTACCATCTGATTTGAAAGACGGTTCTGTTAAAGGTATTAAGGCCCGAGGTGGTTTCGAGTTTAATTTTAGTTGGAAGGATGGAAAATTAACTCAGATTGAAATGCTTTCTGCAGCTACTAAGGATTGTGTGTTAAGATACGAAGGCAAAGAGATTTCTCTAAAAACGGAAGCTGGTAAAAGATATAAATTAAGTGGAGGACTGAAGTTGGTTGATTAAAAATTAACCACCGAGGGGACTGAAGTTAGCACAGAGGAATTGCAATAAAGATTAATGAAATTGATTGTCAAAATATATTTAAGCATTTTGGGTATAGTACGCTTTGTCATCTCGACGATAGGAGAGATCCTAAAGCGCTGTACTAATATAACGTCTAAGTTTCCTCCTGCCGTCGGAATGACAAAGAGGGTTAATATAGTACGCTTTGTCATCTCGACGATAGGAGAGATCTTAAAGCGCTGTGCTAATATAATGTCTAAGTTTCCTCCTACGGTCGGAATGACAAGGAGGGTTAATATAGTACGCTTTGTCATCTCGACGATAGGAGAGATCCTAAAGCGCTGTGCTAATATAATGTCTAAGTTTCCTCCTACGGTCGGAATGACGAAGAGGGTTAATATAGCACGTTTTGTCATCTCGACCAAAGGAGAGATCCTAAAACGTTTTGCTAGTATAATGTCTAAGTTTCCTCCTGGCGTCGGAATGACAAAGAGGGTTAGTTATGTGCGTTTTGTATTTAGCCCGGCATTTTTAATAGCTTCCTTACAAGTATCCTATGCCCAAACCCGCACCGACATATCTCTGGATAATAACTGGCAAACGATAGCCCACGATAAAAATCCAAGCGCATACGCCGGATTTGAAAAAACAGCTTACAGGCTTCACGGTTGGCAAACCGTAAATGTTCCGCACAATTGGGATCAATATCATGGCTATCGGCGCTTAATGCACGGCAACCATCATGGCTATGCCTGGTACCGAAAGAGCTTCAAAATACAAAAGCCAAAAGAAGGAAAACGCTTTTTTCTTTATTTTGAAGGTGTAGGCTCATATGCTACCGTGTATCTGAATGGAAAAAAAGTTGGGTATCATCCCGGTGGAAGAACAACTTTCACCTTAGATGTAACCAATACACTCAATACTAATAATCAATCCAACTTATTAGCTGTAAAGGCAGATCATCCTGCCAATATTCAGGATTTACCCTGGGTTTGTGGTGGTTGCTCCAGCGAACGCGGATTCTCAGAAGGATCTCAGCCCATGGGAATTTTTCGTCCGGTACACCTCATTATCACCAATGATGTTCGGATAGAACCTTTCGGTGTTCACGCCTGGAATGATACTACGGTGTCCGAAAAATCAGCTTTGCTTAATTTCAATACCGAGTTAAAGAATTACAGCAGCAAGCCAAGGACTATTTCTCTGGTAACCGAAATCCTTAATAAAGAAGGCAAAAAAATTGCAGAAGTAAAAAAGCAGCAAACACTAAATCCGGGGGTAAAGGCTGTATTGAGCCAGCAATCGCCAAAGCTCAGCAATGTTACACTTTGGTCGTTGGAGAATCCCTACTTGTATTCTGTTGTTAGCCGTATTGTTGAAAATGGTAAAGTTTTGGATGAGCAAACCATGCCTTACGGTATCCGTTGGATTAGCTGGCCAATTGGAAAGAAAGGTTCAAATCAATTTTTTCTTAACGGGAAGCCAGTGTTTATTAATGGTGTTGCTGAGTATGAGCATCTTATAGGAAATAGTCATGCGTTTACTGCAGAGCAGATAAAATCCCGGGTAATGCAGATTAAGGGTGCAGGGTTTAACGCTTTCCGCGATGCACACCAGCCGCATAATTTACGCTACCATGAATATTGGGATAAGATGGGGATTTTGTGGTGGACGCAAATGGCTGCGCACGTTTGGTACGATACGCCGGCGTTTCGCAAAAACTTTAAAGAATTGTTAACCGATTGGGTGAAGGAAAGGCGGAATAGCCCTTCTATTGTTTTATGGGGATTAGAAAACGAAAGTACGCTTCCTGAAGATTTCGCGAGGGAATGTACTGAGCTGATTCGCAAACTAGACCCAACTGCTTCGTCGCAGCGCTTGGTTACTACCTGTAACGGTGGTAAAGGAACCGATTGGGATGTTCCTCAAAACTGGACCGGTACTTATGGAGGTGATCCAAAGATCTATGATCAGGACGTGCAACGCCAGGTATTGATTGGCGAATACGGAGCTTGGAGAACCTTGGATTTACACACTGAAGGCCCTTTTAATCAAGGAGGAATTTTTAGCGAAGATAGAATGGCTCAGTTAATGGAAATGAAAGTCCGTTTAGCTGAATCTGCAAAGGATAAAACAACAGGCCATTTTTTCTGGCTGCTAACATCGCACGATAACCCAGGCCGTGTGCAGGGTGGCGAAGGTTTACGCGAGCTTGACCGTATTGGCCCTGTAAATTATAAAGGTTTACTAACTCCCTGGGAGGAACCTCTGGACGTATATTATATGTTCCGGGCAAATTATGCTCCTAAGGAAACTGAACCAATGGTTTACATTGTTTCGCATACGTGGCCAGACAGATGGACTAGCCCCGGAAAAAAGGACAGTATCACTGTTTATTCCAATTGTGATGAAGTTGAGCTATTTAATGATATCAACGGTGCTTCTTTAGGTAAAAAGACACGTAATGGCCTTGGTACACATTTTCAATGGGATGGCGTAACTATCAATTACAATGTATTGTATGCAAAAGGTTATGTAAATGGTAAAGAAGTAGTTACTGATTATATCGTATTACATCATTTGCCAAAAGCACCAAATTTTAATGATTTACTAAAAGGTGCCAAGCCTGTTACGGCAGCTCACAATGGCTATAATTATTTATATCGGGTGAATTGTGGCGGCCCTGATTATGTGGACGAGAATGGGAACACATGGCTTGCAGACCGTCAAAGAGCCGATAGCAAAACATGGGGCTCAAACTCATGGACAAAGGATTTTCCGGGAACTCCTGCTTTTTTTGCCAGTCAGCGACGCATTTTCGACCCAATAAAAGGAACGACAGACTGGAAATTATTTCAGGATTTTCGCTATGGCCGGGAGAAGTTGAGCCATGAATTTCCTGTTAAGGATGGGGAATATTTAGTTGAGCTCTATTTCACAGAACCATGGTTAGGAACTGATGGCATGGATTGCAGGGGCATGCGTTTGTTTGATGTTGCGGTAAACGGTAAAACTGTAGTCAATGATTTAGATATCTGGAAAGAGGTTGGGCATGATGCTGCTTTAAAGAAAACGGTTAAAGTAAAAGTGAGTGGTGGTGTGTTAAGTATATCCTTCCCTGAAGTGAAATCGGGACAAGCGCTTATTTCAGCTATCGCAATAGCAAGCTTAGATAAAAAAGCGGTACCAGCACCGGCTTCAGCATCTATCATTCAGAATTTATCCGGTGGAGCAAAAGCACAAACCTGGATGGATACTGGTAATAAAATTTATCACGATAGTGAAGCGGCAATCGTGTCACTGCCCTCAAATTTGTATGGCGCAGAATGGATCCAGGCTTCAAAGGCCAACACTAGAGGTTTGAATTTCAAAATTAGCCAGGAAGCTGATGTATTTATCGGATATGCTGTAAGTTCGGCAAAGCCGGAATGGTTGAAAGACTATGAGGAAACAGGAACATTCATTGGCACAACTTATGAGAAAGATAAAAAATACACGATTTGCCGCAAGCGTTTTAAGCAAGGCGAACTAGTAAGGCTTGGAGAAAACCAGGCAAATGTGCCAATGTACATAGCCGCTGTGTTACCTGCCAGCGCAATGGAACCAGCCCATGACTTAAAAAAGGCAATCAGCTATAAAGCAACTGAGGCAAAATTAATCGGTGGCGGAATAGGAAAAGCCGAGTTTATAGGTAAAGAAAGGGTTAAATTCAGTAAGCCATCCGGCGATGTGTTGGAATGGACTATTAATACCGGCGTGGGGGATACTTATTCCTTAACTGTAAAATACCATAACCCATTTGCCAAGCCATTGAAGGCTCAAATCGAATTGATAGCTCTTGATGGCAGTGTATTGAAGAAGCCGGAATCCATTGAATTGGCTCCGACTAAAGAAGGCAAATGGAATTACTATAGTACCAATACCGGCACCATGATTAACGCCGGGACGTATAAGGTGAGGTTGATTGCTGTGGATGCGGAAGGGCTGTATGTGGATGCGTTGGATGTGCAGTAAGTTTTCGGGGAGTCTGGAGACTCCTTTCCATTTGTTAATCCGTAGAGGCGCTGGCGCTTAACTCTACGGACAGAGAAGAAAAATTGATCTGTTGATCTGTCCGTAGAGTTAGCGCAGCGCTCTACGGATTCAGTTATAGACGTGAGTCTCCGGACTCACCACGGATTTTGTTTTTTTAACCACCGGGATAAGGTAATTTGATTCCGTTTGAGTGTCGGCGAGTCTGGAGACTCGTTTCCATTGGCTAATCCGTAGAGACGCTATCGCTTAACTCTACGGACAGGGCGACAGGGCGGGTTCGTAGAGCGTCATGATAGTTAGCGGTTCGTTGTTTTTTCCTTTGTGGGTTCATAATAAAGTGTTACCGCACCACCACTAAAGGTTTTAGTCTTTATCAGTTTAAGAATAGTCCTGTCGCTTATATTTTCAAATAAAGGCAAACCGCTTCCGGCAATAATCGGGTGAATACAAAGTTGGAATTCATCAATCAAATTAAGTTTCATTAGCTGCATAATTAAACTCCTGCTGCCAACTAAAATATCTTTACTCCCGCCATTGCGGGATTGTTTGAGTTCTAAAACTTCTTTTTCAAGAGGTTGATTTGATAATTTAGCACTGTCCCATTCTGTATTTTTCAGCTGATGAGAAAAGACAATTTTTGGAATTTTGTCCATAGCCAGAGCAAAGTCATCCATTGATTTTTCACCAGAAGGATTTTTTACCAGAGTTTGCCAATATTGCATAAGTTGATAGGTTACTCTGCCGTATAGAATCGCATCTGCATCACTTATTAATTCCCTATAATGTTCATGTATTTCTTCATCTGGCAGTAAGCCCGTATGATCGCAAAACCCGTCAAGTGTCATATTGATTGCTGCAATTATCTTTCTCATATCTGTCTTTAATTGTTATTCTGGCCAGCGCTAATGTAGGGGAAAGTAGCGAAATAACATATATCTCTTGTTGGTGCGAGTGTGTCGACCCGTACAATATCATGGCGAATCCGCTGTTAATATAACTGTTTGTTTATTAAGATAACATTGTATAGTACCTTGAAAAAATGATATAGAAAACGGCATTGAAGCAGGTTGATATTTGTTATTGAAACAACCAAATATTAACCAATCTTCTTAGCCAATGAACAGCCTGCCAATATTCGATTTACTTGTAATTATAGTTTACCTGGTGGGAATGGTTCTGGTGGGTTTTTACTTTTCCAGGAAGAATAAAAGTGCCGAGCAGTTCACAAAAGCCTCAGGTTCAATTCCAGGCTGGGCTATTGGTTTATCCATTTATGCAACCTTTTTAAGTAGCAATACTTTTCTGGGTGTGCCAGGAAAAGCCTTTGGGGGAAACTGGAATGCCTTCGTTTTTAGCATATCTATGCCTTTGGCGGCTTGGGTAGCATCAAAGTTTTTTGTACCATTTTATCGTAGCACCGGCGAGGTATCAGCTTATACCCATTTAGAACACCGCTTTGGACCCTGGGCACGAACCTATGCCGTAATATGTTTCCTGCTTACCCAGCTGGCCCGCATGGGGTCTATCTTTTTCGGAATAGCACTTAGTTTACAGGCCCTAACTGGATATTCAATGCAGTCCATTATGGTGCTGATGGGGGTTGTAATCATAGTGTATACTGTGATGGGGGGTATTGAAGCCGTTATTTGGACCGAAGTAGTGCAGGCGGTTATTAAAACCCTTGGCGCATTTTTAATCCTTTATTTAATAGTAGATGGAATGCCGGGCGGGGTTTCCCGAATTGTAGAAATAGGCCAGTCAAATGATAAATTCAGCCTCGGTAGTTTCTCTCCAGATTTTACCCAGGCATCATTTTGGGTGATTTTGCTGTACGGCTTCTTTATCAACCTGAACAACTTTGGCATGGACCAAAACTATGTACAGCGTTACCATACAGCAACCTCAGAAAAAGCCGCTTCGAAGTCTATATGGCTTTGCGTTTGGCTGTATCTGCCAGCATCTTTAATCTTTTTCATTATTGGATCGTGTTTGTTTGCTTATTACCAGGTAAATCCGGAGTTAACCGAAATTTTAAAACAACAGGTAGCTATTGAAAGGGCAGGAGCAGGCGCTTCGGCACAGGAAATTGCCCAATTGGCATCTACCCTTCAGCCGGCAGACTACGGCGATAAAATCATGCCTCATTTTATGGTAACCAAAATTCCTGCTGGATTGGTTGGCCTGATTGTATCGGCAATTCTTTCGGCGGCTATGAGCACCATCAGCTCTGGAATGAATGCTTCGGCGACAGTTTTTTCGGTAGACATTTACAAGCGATATTTTAAACCAGATGCCGATGGCAAGCAGACCCTGAGGGTGTTGCACCTCGGCACCGTTGTAGCCGGTTTTGCTGGCTTAGCAGTAGGTATTGCTATGATTGGGGTAAAAAGCATCCTCGATATTTGGTGGGAGCTTTCCGGAATTTTTGCTGCCGGTATGCTGGGCTTGTTCCTATTGGGCATTATCAGTAAACAAACTAAAAATCACGAGGCATTTACTGCTACCATGATCGGTATACTGGTAATTCTGTGGATGACTTTCTCAACTAGTATTCCCGACGAATACGAGTCGCTCAAAAGCCCCTTGCATAAAAATATGATTATCGTGATAGGTACGCTAACCATATTCCTTATCGGCACATTTCTGGCAAAATTTAAGAACCGCAATAAGGTGAATCAAACACCTGAAACAAGTAACGAATTGAACTATAAATCATCATTAATAAAATAATGGAAAACACACAAAAGGGCTTCATCCCTGTAATGCTTACGCCTTTTAAAGACAATGGAAGTATTGATTTTGATACCTTAACCAGGCTAACTGAAATTTATTTAGAAGCAGGAGCTAAGGGTTTGTTCGCCAATTGCCTTTCAAGCGAAATGTTTGAGCTTACCGATGAAGAGCGCATTGATGTGATCAAGCACGTAATTAAAGTGGCAGGTGGCTCGGTGCCTGTGGTTGCCACCGGTACATTTGGAGGGCCTATAGATAAACAGGCAGACTTTGTAAATAAAGTGCATGATACGGGTACTGATGCGGTAATTCTTATCACGAGCCTATTAGCAGGCGAAAATGAGTCGGACGAGGTATTTAACGAG
The DNA here is from genome assembly GCA_966211215.1 of uncultured Pedobacter sp. Classification (GTDB taxonomy): domain Bacteria; phylum Bacteroidota; class Bacteroidia; order Sphingobacteriales; family Sphingobacteriaceae; genus Desertivirga. The sequence goes on along the minus strand of CBIHNR010000031.1, from coordinate 19,171 downwards.
CGGGTTTTTCAGCTTCTTAAACTAACCGGCAATGTGCCTGTAGGCTTTTATGAGTGCCCTGTTCCTTATAAAAGATTGATTTCGCCTGAGCAATTGAGCGATTTTGTGGCAACCGGCCGCGTGATTTACCATAAGGATACTTCTTTAGATATAGAGCAGATTAAACAGAAGCTGAAACTTACAGAAGGTAGCAGTTTTGGTTTGTATGATGCCTATATGGTTCACGCTGTGGAATCTTTAAAAGCTGGTTCTGCCGGACTTTCATGTATTCAGGGCAATTACTTTCCGGAGCTTATAGTGTGGCTCTGCGATAATTTCGATAAACCGGAGTTGCAGGCGGAAGTAAACCAGGTGCAGCAATTTTTAATCGATAACATGGATGTGATGCACAATGTATATCCTGTGGTATCCAAATATTTCCTTCAAAAGAGGGGCTTAAATATTTCGACATTTACCCGACGCAAAGTAGGGGCTTTTACACAGGCTGTAAGCGGACAAATCGAAACCTTGTTTAATGATTTTAATCGCTTAAATCAAGGGCTGGAGATCAGGCTTGCTATATAAATGATGGCCGGTAGGTAATGAAAATATCCTACAATGTCTCAAATTTTTAGATAAGAGACGGTATTTAGAGTAAAGGAAGCAAAGATTTCTCTATAACTTTTCTGCATAATATAATCTTATCCTGAGAAATGGCAGAAAAGATTAAACAAAGGATTGTTTTAGTTTTAGTTTCAAATGAAAAGGCCTTAGTGTATTGCTAAGGCCTTTTTTTAATATTATGCAACGTTCTGTTTTACCTTGTTCAGGTATTTACGTTTATATTCTAATGGAGTAATGCCGGTTACTTTTTTAAAGTGGCGGTAAAAGTTGGAAACATTGTTAAAGCCGCAATCAAAACAGATTACTTCGGTTGGCAACTTATCTTCCACCAGGGCACGGCAAGCGTGGCTTATTCTTATCTCAATTAAAAAATCGTAATAAGTTTTCTTGGTCATCAACTTAAAGTACCTGCAAAAAGAAGTAACGCTCAGGTTACTTATAGACGAAATTTCTTCAAGGGTGATGTCCTTTTTGTAGTTTGTGAGAGTGTAATTGCAAACCTTATTTAGCCGCAATGTATCGGTCTCGTTTGATTGGTAGAAAGAAGTTTGTCCGGATACGATGGTTTTAAACTCGCTGGTTTCTGCCAGTGTTTTCAAGATCTTAAGAAGAACAATAACTTTATCCAGATTGGTAGCTTCCAAGGCTTCACGCATCAATTCAGCCAATTTGTCCCTGGTTTTTCCGTTTATAACCATTCCGCTTTTTGCCTTTTCGAATAGCTTTGGAAGCAGGTAAGCTTCAGGCAAGTTCAATAGGTATTTTCCCAGGCAGTCGGGCAAAAAGTGAATTACAATAACTTCAATTTCGTGTTCCGGGCTATTTTGGAAATATTCATCAGTACATCGCCAGGTGTGCGGTAGGTTTTCACCTAATAGCACCAAATCCCCGGGCGAAAAGTTGCCGATATTATTGCCAATAAACCTAACGCCTTCGCCCTTTATTACATAATGTAACTCAAGTTCCGGGTGATAATGCCAAATGCCAACAAAGTTCGATTTTCTGTCGTGCCGAATGCTAAACGAGCTCTCTGGCTTTACAGGTACTTTATGAAATAACGGTTTCATTTATGTTGTATAAATGGTTAATTATTGTATTTCTGGTAAAAGAAGTTAAAATATTGGCTACACGTTTTAAGCTAAAACTCTTCGCTTAAAAATCGATTGAATTTTTATCAAAGATAGAGAAAGAATTACAATATCCAATGATAACATCCTACACTAAGTTGATAAAAAACAGCAATATTTACGGCAACGCATTATTCAAATTTGTATAGCTGATTTATTAACTGAACAATTTATAAACGCGTAATCGTATTAAAATACGCTAATTAGTAACCTTTATTGTTACAAATTAGCAAAATCCCCACTTATAAATTATATGAACGAAATTAACCACAAAGAAGTGTTACTGGTTGCCAGTGGCGATTTAAGGCTTTCGGCAAATCAAAGTTGCTGGGCAGCCCAGCTTGAAATGGAAACATTATTGAGTGCAGCAATTGAAAAGCTAGGTTACAAGGTTAAGCGTGCCCACTCTTATGACAATGAGAAAGGCCACGGTTTTATTGATTCGCAAAAGATGGGGATGGAGGTGTTCAGGAATATAGATACGAATCAGCCGCTTATTGTTGCCGAAAGCGTTTGGCAATACTCGCACCATGTCTTGGCTGGATTAACCACTCATAAAGGCCCAATCCTTACTGTTGCAAATTGGAGCGGCCAATGGCCGGGTTTGGTAGGGATGCTTAATCTCAACGGATGTTTAACCAAAGCGAATGTGGATTATAGCACCTTATGGAGTGAAAAATTTGACGATAATTTTTTCATATCAGGGTTAAAAGAATGGTTAAGTACCGGGCGGGTGCAGCACAACCAAAGCCATGTTAAAAGTTTTGATTTAACAAAAATACCGTTCGAAGACGAACAAAAAGGTAGGGCTTTTGGACGGAAACTGAAGGAGAATAAGGCGATAATGGGTGTTTTCGATGAAGGCTGTATGGGGATGTACAACGCGATAATTCCAGACGAATTGCTTCATAAAACCGGCATTTTTAAAGAAAGGCTAAGCCAGTCGGCATTATATGCGGCTATGCGCAATGTAAAAGACAACGAAGCTGAATCTACGCTAAACTGGCTGCTTGAAAAAGGTATGAAGTTTAACTGGGGAAATAACCCGGAAACTGAACTAACTCGTGAGCAAACCCTTGAGCAGTGCAAAATGTATATTGCATCTACACGTATTGCAGACGAGTTTGGCTGTGCTACTATCGGAATCCAATATCAACAAGGCCTTAAAGACCTTACCGTTGCCAGCGATTTGGTTGAAGGTTTACTAAATAATCAGGAAAGGCCACCGGTGCATTGCGAATCGGGACGTGAGCTTTTTGCGGGCGATGCCTTGCCACATTTTAATGAAGTGGATGAGTGTGCTGGTTTAGACTCACTGGTAACCTACCATTTATGGAAAGAGCTAGGTATGCCAGGTGAAAATACGCTTCACGATATTCGCTGGGGCGAAAATTACGGACAAAATGGTAGTACCGAGTTTGTGTGGGTGTTTCTAATATCTGGTGCTGCACCTCCGGCTCATTTTATTGATGGGTTTAAAGGCGCATCCAGCGATAGGCAGCCGCCAATGTATTTCCGCCTGGGTGGTGGAACTCTTAAGGGAGTGAGCAAGCCCGGCAGTATTGTGTGGAGCCGCGTTTACGTTAAAGACGATAGCCTCCATTGCGACCTCGGAGTAGGCAGAGTAGTTGAACTTCCTGAATCTGAAACCAACAGGCGCTGGGAGGGTACAACTCCACAATGGCCGATTATGCATGCTGTATTGAACGGGGTAAGCAGAGACCAGATGATGGCAAGGCACAAAGCCAACCACATTCATGTTGTGTATGCCAATGATGAGGCTTCGGCACATAAAGCTTGCCGAATTAAAGCGGCTGCTTTAGCAGAGATGGGCATTAATGTTCATTTCTGTGGCGATGTGGTATTGCAATAGAAACAGAACACTTAGATAAATCAATATAAATTAAGGAATGAGATCAGCGATTAAAAGCACTTTTCTTTGTGCAATGTTAAGCATGGCGGCTACCACTTTTTCTGTTGCCCAAAGTAATAAGGAAAAGGATAAAAAAGCAGTAGAATATGCGGCAGTGGTTGCCGGCCGTGCAGAAAAAATTGTTGCTACTTTGGGTGTGGCAGATACAGTTAAGTTTGTTAAAGTAAGAGATATTATTGCCCAGCAATATATTGATTTAAACAAAATTCATGATGCACGAAACGCCGCGGTGAAGGAAGTAAAGGCTCAGTATAAGGAAGATAAAGCGAAGGCTGAAACCGAGGTTAAGAAGCTCGAGGATAATGCAAATAAAAAGCTGGATAAGCTCCACAAGAAATATCTGGCAAAGCTTGCTAAGCAACTTAATGCAGCGCAGGTTGATATGGTAAAAGATGGCATGACTTACAGAGTTTTACCCATAACTTATAAGGCTTACCAGGATATGATCCCACATTTAACCGAAGCTCAAAAGAAACAAATATTGGAATATCTTACCGAAGCGCGGGAACATGCTATGGACGCCGAATCGTCGGATAAAAAGCACGCCTGGTTCGGCAAGTATAAAGGGAAAATTAACAATTATCTTTCTGCACAGGGCATAGATTCACAAAAAGAGAGAAAGGAATGGGAGGCGAGAATAAAAGCAGCACAAGCGAAAAAAGATTAGGAAACTAATTTGTAGGTATGATAAGATCCTATAGTGTTTTGAGAAAATGCTATAGGATTTTCTTTTTTACGGGTATTAGATTTGGAATAACAATTATAACCAGAAAGTAATCCAATTCTATTATCGGCAGTGATGAGTTTGCAGGTAGAGTAGTTTGCATGGTAGTGCATTGGAGGAAATTTGATTTTAGCTAACCAGTGTAATAAATTAACCAATCATGAGGGAAAAAAGTCAACCAGGAAGTCCGCAAAAGCCATAAAAAGGCTCGTTTAATTACAATTTTCTTAACAAATCCATTAACGCCTCAAAGAGGGTATAGGGATGTTTTTTGTCTCAATTTCTAAGAATCAAAAAAGCATGAATCTATTTTTACAAACGCAGCATTATTTTAGCAGGGGCGCCAAAATGGCCTGTGCTCCTTTATTGGCGGCGCTACTTCTATCAGAAACGACTTATGCTACCTTACCAGGTACTAAAGTTATTTCGAATGTTACAATAAAATCAACAGCCAGGGCTACTATAACTGGTACCGTAAAGGATGAAAAAGGGGAACCTTTGCCAGGTGTGAGTGTGAAGGTTAAGGGTACTACCATCGGGGCGACGACTGATGTGAATGGTAATTTTAAGATTAATGTAACTGACGAAAAAGCAATACTGATCTTTTCATTTCTAGGTTTCGAGACCCGCGAAGTAGTTTCAAATGGCCAGTCGGTAATTAATATTCAAATGAAGGAAAGTACCGCGACTTTGAAGGAAGTTGTGGTGAACGTAGGGTACGGAGCCAAGAAAAAAGATGACGTAATGGGTTCCGTTGCAGTGCTTGATGCTAAGGAAATAGAAGATTTACCAGTACCAAATATTGCAGCAGCCCTAAGAAATAGAATTGCCGGTGTCGGCGTGAATGCTGCTTCGGGAAAACCGGGGTCTTCTATCAATATCAATATTCGTAATGCGCCAATTTCAGAACAGTCAACTCTATGGGGGGTTACCACAGATCCTCTATTCATCATTGATGGAATTATAGTTAGTAAAAGTGAATTTGAAAGCATCGATCCTTCAATGGTAGAAAATGTTTCCTTTCTAAAGGATGCATCGGCTGCAATTTATGGCGCTGCAGGTGCCAAAGGAGTAGTCCTAATTACCACAAAGAAAGGGCGGCCAGGAAAACCGAAAATTAGCTATACTGGATATTTAGGATATACAGACGCTGCCTCCAGCCCAAAAATGCTTTCGGCCTATGACCATGCAAAGTTACTTAATGATGGTTATCGCATAGCAAATGAAAGCCCTTCAAATTTGTTTTCCAATGCAGAATTGGAACAGTTGAAAAGTAATGCCAGCGAAGGATGGTTCGACCAGTTATGGAAAGTTGCCCAAACGCAACGGCATAATTTCAATGTAAGTGGCGGAACTGAAGCTATTACCTTCTTTGCTGGTGGTAATTATTATTCAGAAGGAGGAAATTATGGTGGGATTGATTACGACAAATACAGTTTTCGTTTAGGAACAAATGCTAAGATAATCGAAGGCTTGACTTCGACAGTTACTTTAAGTACTGACTTTTCAAATAGAGAGACTCAGACTTATAGTAACTCCGATAATGATCAAAATTTCTTCCAGCAACTGGTAACTACTCCGTATTGGATACCGATGGCTATAGATGGAAAGCCGGTTAATTTCTCTAATAGAAATAACAATCCGCTGGCGGTTATGCAATCAGACAACTATATCAGAAACAAGAATCAGGGCTTAACAGTAAATGCCTCATTAGAATATAAACCCAAATTTTTGAAAGGTTTATCTGCCAGAACACAATTTGGCCTAACTAACAGGGCCGGTAATGGAAGGCAGTATGTTCCAGCCATGACGCTATATAACTTTGCACCAACTGGCCAGAACAATAGCCTAATTTCAAATCAGGTAACGTCTGAATATAATAATTCTAACAGCTCGTTGTTATTATCGACTTCCAGGACAACTAGTACCCAATTTATTGCGGGTTTAGGATACCAGCGTTCTTTTGGTAAACATAGCTTAGATTGGATAGCAGCAACTGATATTTCTCAGAATACGACCGAAGACCTGGCTGTAAAATGGAGTAATCAGCTGATGAAAGGCGTTGACGAATTTTGGGCTTTTGACCCTTCTACCTTTGTTCGTCACAACGATAATGTTTTCGAAGCTTCGAAGATTTCATATTTAACCCGTTTAAATTATAACTACAATAAACGCTATTTCATGGAAGCAATTGCCAGATTGGATTACTCTTCCAATTTTGCTCCTGAAAATAGAGCGGCAGTTTTTCCAAGTGTAGGATTAGGCTGGAATGTTAGCGAGGAGAATTTCTTTAGGGATAATATCTCTGTAGTGAACTATCTAAAACTAAGAGCTAATTTAGGATTAGTTGGTGATGACAGGACTTTAGCCAGGCTTTGGCAGGCTCGGTACGATGTAATTGCTGACGGATACCTGTACAACGAAAGTGCAACCACCGGCCTTCGAAACTATATTGAACCTAATCGTGATATTACGTGGGAAAAAGCATTGAATCTGAATGTTGGAATCGATGCCTCCTTGTTTCACAATAAGGTGAATGTTACTGTCGATGTTTACAGAAGAAAAAATTACGACATGTTTGACAAAGGGAACAATGAGAATTTCCCAATGTATGCGGGGTTCGTAGCTCCAGTCGTGAATTATCAGGAAAAAACCAGTTGGGGTTCTGAGTTTTCTATCGGTTACCAAACTAAAATCAATAAAAATTGGGGACTTAATAGTAGTGTAAACTTTGGTTTCAGCAACGGTATTATCGATAGAATGTTCTATAATGAAAACCAGCTGTGGGATAATACATATCCTGACTTGAAATATGAGTTTGGAACGAATCCAAGAAGATACACCGGCGAAAACTATGGTTTGAAAGCTTTGGGAATGTTCAGAACGCAAGCCGAAGTAGATTCCTGGTTACAAAAATATCCAACATACACAGTTAATGGTGTGGTTCCGCAAGTGGGTTGGCTTTATTACGAGGATGCTACTGGTGATGGCCGTATTACAGAGAAGGACCAGGTACTGATGTACAATACTGTGAGTCCTGCGGTTGGTTTCGGTTTTAACCTTGGAGTTACTTACAAGTCGCTTAGTTTAAGTTCTAATATTGTTGCTAGGTTTGGCGGAAAAGAGTTCTACGATAGTAAATCAAGGGAAGAGGCTACTAACACTGTAAATGTTCCCACTTACTGGAACGATCACTGGTCTCTGGACAATCCAAATGGAAGATTCCCTCGTTTTGATGATCCTTCAATTAAAGCAGGCTGGAATTCAACCTTCTGGGCGGTTGATGGAACAATGATCAGAATCAATAACATGACCTTGAGTTACAAGGTTCCAAAGAAACTATTGTCAAAGTTCGGTTTGTCTGATGTAAGAGCTGTTGCAACTGGTAATAACCTTTGGACAATCAAAAATCCTCTTCCATTTAAAGATCCATATTCTTCGACTATTTATGATTATCCCACACTGAGGACTATCTCATTCGGATTGAATGTTGGAATTTAAGTTTAAACCTTAATAGTGAATATAAATGAATTTTATATATAAAAACACAGCGAAAAAGTTAGCTGGAATTTTGTTACTGTCGGCATCGGTAACAGCATGTAAAAAGGACTTTTTAGAAATTGAGGACAGGAATGGAATGGACTCTCGCATTTGGAATAATGAAGCCGCGGTTCAATTTCTTTTGAATGAAACGTACGACCTGATTATGCCTGAGTTTCCATACAACAACGCTTCTAATAATATTTTATATGCTAGTGACGAAGACCGGTATTCTGCTAATGAATCCATTATGCGGAAGTTTATTGGAACTAACGGTGTATTAGTGTCAAATGATGTGAAATATATTGCGCAGAAATATCAATATACAACCAAAGGTGATAACCGGTATTTCGATATCGCGAATTGTAACAGAGCTATTGAAGGGCTAAAAACAAGTTCTCTTGCTGAAGATGTAAAGAAGGAGTTGAAAGGACAGTTTTATGCCCTTAGAGGATTGGCTTATTTCGAGTTAACCCGGTTGTATGGAGGTGTGCCTCTTGTGCTAACCCCACAAACTGCAGAAAGCACAGATATTGACAGGCCAAGAGCCAGCGCTCGTGAATGTTTCCAATCCATTGTTAGGGATTTGGATTCGGCAATGGTTTTGTTGACAGGCGTAAGCTATAGCGATGCTAACGAAAGAGGTAAGATTACAAGGGAAGCTGCTGCTGCTATAAAAGGTAGGGCGCTTTTATATTGGGCGAGCCCTCAATTTAACCCATTAAACGATAGTGAGCATCCTTACGTTCCAGCAAGATGGGATACTGCTTATGCAGCCTGCAAAGAAGCCTACGACCTTTGCAAAGCAAAACATTCACTGATTTCGGATTATTCCAAATTGTTTCAGGTAGAAGGAGCTACCAATACGGAGGCTATTCTTGTTCGTTCTTATTCAAGTAGAGCAGCAAAATATGGCCATGATGCTGAATATCGCGTAAGGCCTTTATCGGAAGGTGGCACCCAAAATACTTCTGGCGGTAACCATTTTGCGCCAACCTGGAATCTGGTAAAAGCTTACACAATGAAGGATGGTACACCAATCACTCAATCAACGGCCTATAACCAGGCTTATTTTTGGATGAACAGAGATCCTCGTTTAGATGCAACGATTGCTTATAACGGTTCTCCGTGGAAATTAAGCGGGAAAGCAAACAGAAGGCAGTGGGCTTATACTGGCGTAACAGATGAGGGTACTCAATTGACCAGTACAGGATTCTATTTGAAAAAATACTCAAGTCCTGATTTGTTAGCTTCAGCGGTTAGATACCAGAATGACTTCGGCGGAAATGGAATGGATTGGGTAGATCTTCGTTTCGCTGAAGTGATGATTAATTATGCGGAATGTGCAAATGAAGTTGATAAGATTGCTGAAGCTAAGGATATGGTCAGGCAAATTCGTCAGCGTGCAGGAATTATTGCAGGTACATCTGGAAATGATTACGGATTAGGATGGGCAGACACCAAAGCGGAAATGCGTGACATTATTATGAATGAGCGGATGGTTGAATTTGCCATGGAAGGAAAAAGGTTCTATGATCTTAGAAGAACTAGGCGCTTGCATGAACTTAATGGCTTAACCTTAGATAAAGTGAATTACGTGCTTAAAGCCCATCCAAACGATATTCCAAATGGTAAAAAGTTTGTGGAACAAGTTAATTCAATGGGCGTCCTGAATAGGGATACCATTAATATGAACAACAAGGACTCATATTCAAAGTTTTTTACTGTTTCAACAACAGCCGCACTTACCAATCCAATTGTAACATATGATGTTTATTATTTCTTTGCGTTGCCTAGTACATTTATGAATTCTAGTCCTCTCTTAGAGCAAACAATTGGTTGGGATAATGGAACGTTTGACCCGCTTGATTAGATTACTGTTAATATTTAAAAGATGAAAAATATTAAGTTACAATATATAGTTGCTTTCGCAGGAATCCTGGCTTTCTTCTCTGCATGTAAGAAAGAAGGGGAGAATATCTTTAACATGTTTAAAGATGTCGAAGTAACCTACCATAATAATTCTCCTTATAGCTTGACAGATTACAAGGAGGTAAATGTAAATGATAGTATTTACATAGATTTTACGATTACTTCCAAGAATAAAAGTATGCATCAAGTGTGTGTATGGGAAGCTGGTGCTGCGACACCTTTCTTAAGATTGACACCGAGTGATTCAGAAAGAAAGAGCTATTCTAACGTTGTAAAATTAAAAATGAACAGTAAAGTCGGCCTTACTTCCTATAGGGTTTGGGCTTTGGACAGCGCGGGGGTATATATCGGCGATGGATATAAAACATTGTCAGTTTTTGTGAATCCCGACTATAAGTATTGGAGCAATAGATACATGTATGTGCCTGACACACTTGAAAAAGCTGCCAAATGCTATATTTCGCTTCGGACAGGGCAATTATATTCATATGAAGAAGCTAAACAACAGCCACAACTTATTGATGCGGCGATTTTTTACGATGAGAATGCAAACGTCCTTACAAATCCGGCAGATACATTAGGTGGATTTACTATTTATTCACTTGATGCAAGCCCTAATCCGTTCCCTCTTTACGATATCTCCACCTGGACTAAGCGAACCGTTCAGTTTTCGAGCCTTAAAACGAATCAAGCGAATACGTTTAGAAACACTATAAGAACGGGAGCTCTTTTAAAGTCAAACGCTGGAAGCAGTTTTCCTAATAAAAAAGTCTTATTAACATCGGTTTCAAGCAGGGCTCCGGTGACTCCCAATAACATGGTTTATTTTAAAACGCCAGAAGGGAAAATAGGGGTGTTATTTGTGAATTATGTGACTGGACATAGTTCGAAGAAAGGTGTAATTATGAACGTCGATGTGAAGATCGAGAATTAATTGCTTACTTTAATACAATAGGTTGGGGATAATACCTCATCCTGGCTAAAATGAAAAGCCGTTTTCGATAAGAAAACGGCTTTTCATTTTAGCGATATATAGAGTTTTTGTCGATCTCCTTTAAAAGAAAGGATACTCAATTAAGGCTCAATTTTTATGTTCAAAACAATAAATCGCTTAGGAGTAACCGGTTTTTTTAAGCCTGTCTACTGGGTAAAAACCTCTTAAGACACGATTGTCGCGCTCTTGTTTTTACCTGCATGCTTTTTTGTAAAAAGCACATCTTTCTAAATCTTTATTATGATAAGATCCTACACTTTCTTGTGAAGATCTTATAAAATACTAAAGTGCTTTAGTGATAATTTTGAAATGCACTAGCTGTGTAAGGCACACATACACAGTCATTTGATGGTTTTTTTATAGGTAAACCAATATAGCCGAAGCTTATCTAAACACATTTTATTATATTTTATTAAAAGAAACCTATGTATTGTATTGATTATTGAGCATTTAGAAATTTAGACCCAATTCAGTTACTATCTACCAATTAAGATTAAAGTTAGACGATTTATAAACCTAAGGGAATTAAACATGAAGTTAGTTAAACGTTCGCAACTTCACATGGGTGCCGGTTCTTACAAAGCCTGTTCATCTGTATTGCTTGCGCTGCTATTATCAGGAAGCACTTATGCAGGTGTGCATGAAGCTACCGCTTCCAAAACAAAGTTAAAGTACGAGAATAACGTACGTGCAAACGTAACCGGTACTGTAAAAGACAGTAAAGGCGAGCCGCTACCGGGCGTAAGTGTTAAAATTAAAGGAACTACAACCGGTACCACAACAGATGTGAATGGGGTGTTTCGTTTAAATCTGCCCACAGGCAATGAAACTTTGGTTTTTAGCTTTTTAGGCTTTAGAACACTTGAGGTTGCAGCAAAGGGCCAGGCTACACTAAACGTTACTTTAGCTGAAGATGCTAAGGCGCTGGAGGAAGTTGTGGTAGTGGGCTATGGTACTCAAAAGAAGGCGCATTTAACTGGTTCTGTGGTCGATATTAAAGCTAGTGAGCTAGAAGATTTGCCTGTTACAAATGTCGCAACTGCTTTATCTGGCAGACTTTTGGGAGTTGGCGTTAGCGGTGGTATTTCACGGCCTGGTAATCCGGCGTCACTTACTGTAAGAAACCCGAATACAATATTTAGTAAGGATGGGGGATCTCCGCAGCCATTATTTGTAATTGACGATGTTATTCAGGTGGACGGTCAAGGGAAACCAGACAATACTTTATTTAATAGCCTTACACCGGTTGAGATTGAGAGCATAAGTATACTTAAGGATGCAGCTGCAGCTATATATGGTTCCCGAGGAGGAAATGGTGTTGTCCTTGTAAAAACGAAGCGCGGAAAAAGCGGCAAACCAAAGATCACTTATAGTGGGTCATATGCTATAAATGATGCAGCCTACCGTACTAAGATGATGAGCGCTTACCAGTTCGGGATGTACATGAATATTATGAATGGCCCCAATGGAGCGAATGCTTTGCCAACCTCAGCGACTTACAAAAACGCTGTTTTTAGTGCCGATGAACTAGAACATTTTAAAACGCTGAATTATAATTGGGTTGATGATGCATGGTCGTCGTCTTATAATACTCAACATAACGTGAGCTTGAGCGGAGGGTCAGAAAACGCAACCTATTTTGCAAATATATCTTACAATAAGCAGAATGGTAATTTGAGCACTCTTGATTTCGATAGGTGGAATTTTAGAGCAGGAACAGATGTTAAGATAGCTTCTTACTTAAAAGCTGGGTTACAAGTATCTGGAAATGCCTCTCAAATGATAAAGACCTTTAATAAAGTTGGATCAGAGGATGATGAGGATGATTATCAAAATTTATTGACCGCAGCGCCATATGTTCCAATGTACATAAATGGCATGCCGGTTAAGTTTCCTGGGACTACCAATGACTTATCGAGGTACCATTTTTATGAAATTCAGAGGTTAGGAAATCTTTCAGATACTGAGTATAAATTTTATACAGTTAATTTATATGGAGAATACGAGGCACCGTTTCTTAAGGGCTTAAAAGCTAGAGCTTCATATGGAAGAAATATGTCAAGTTCTAATAATCAGCAAATTGGAACAAAATATAATCTATATCAATTTACCGGCTTAGGTGACCATGGCCATATTTATGAAGGGGCTACTAACAACGGTATTCTTTCTGTAAGCAATGGAAATAGATTATGGTATTCAAATATTAACTCTACTTCTATACAAGCAAATTTCTCATTAAGTTATTCAAAAACAATAAAGGATCATAGTTTTTCAGGGTTGTTTTCTTTAGAGAAATCAGAATCTGAAAATGAGCAAGAAGATGTTCAAAAATCAGATCCGATTCAGTCCACAAATGGGCAATTTAATACAGCCTTTGGGACATTCGACGGAAGAAGCTTTGCAAACGAAGCCGGTTCTTTAGGATATATTGGCCGTATTAATTACGCTTACAAGAATAAATATCTTGGAGAGTTTCTATTTCGCACCGATGCTTCTACCAAATTTGCGCCTGCAAACTATTGGGGAAGATTTTATTCAACGTCTTTAGGGTGGGTAGTTTCTGAAGAAAGCTTCTTTAAAGTTCCATTTATCGACTTTTTGAAGCTTCGTTATTCGTTCGGAAAGTTAGGTAATGACCAAACCAAGGCTTGGGTATGGAGACAAAGATACACTCCGCAAGACGGTAAGGGAGGTGTTTTTGGGGGTAATTCAGGTAGCACCACAGGTATAAAGATGGAAGTTTCTCCAAATCCTGATGCGACTTGGAGTAATGAATATAAAAACAATTTAGGTATTGATGCTAAATTTCTTAATAGTCGATTGTCCACCACGATAGAAGGATATTTTAACGCAGCCAGAGACATTTTGAAAGAAAAAACAGGTGCAGTTCCTGTAACCATCGGAGGCTCGGTTGCTTCTCAAAATTTTGCTAGCGCCAACTATTTTGGTACTGAATTAGAGATTGGGTGGAACGACAATATCGGAAAAGATTTAAGATATGGAATCAGCACACGCTTGTCATGGAATGATGATAAAGTACTTGTAAGTGATTTTAATGAAACAGATCTATTAAAGCCTTGGAACGCAAGGCCAGGGCAATCAAGCGACAATGGCGTTTGGGGGTATGATTACCTGGGGATGTTTAAGAATCAGGATGAGGTAAATGCTTACGTTCAACAGTACAATATTACGCAAGTATTTGGCACCGCAGCTTCTCAATTAAGACCAGGCACTTTGTATTATAGGGACGTTCGCGGAGCACTGCAGCCAGATGGCACATTTGCCGGGCCTGATGGAATAATAAACGAAAACGACCAGATTCAACTTGCAAAGAAAGCCGCTAGCCATTATAACTTCGGAATCACGCTGAAAGCCGGTTACAAAGGTTTAAACGTTGACGCTGTTATTGGTGGCTCTTTTGGCGGATGGGATGAAGTAGGCGAGCGAAGTAAGCTTAATAATTCAATCGACAGAAACTTTACAAGTTTGCCAGTTATTTGGGGGAATATTTATGATCCTGTTTTGAATCCTACAGGTACTATGCCAAATCCGAATTTTAGTGATATAAGTTTATCGCCTACGTCAAATTTCTGGAAGGTTAATGCGTTCAGAATGAGAATGACAAGTTTCAATATTAACTATACTATTCCAACAAAGATCGTTAACAAGCTGAAGATAAGCAGTGCAAGGGTTTTCTTTAGCGGCTTAAACCCTATGAATTTCTATAATCCTTATAGCTATAAAGATGCTTATGGATCGAGCTGGGATGCTTATCCAGCCTTGAGAACCTACTCATTTGGAATGAATGTGACCCTTTAAGACAATAGTTGATTTGTAAAAGATTTTAAAATGAAATTAAGAAGCATAATATATTTGGCAACCGCCCTTACATTGGCAATGCCAAGCTGTAAAGATGATTTTCTCGAAGAGAAGAGAGATCTTTCAGGCTTTAACGAGGATGTCTTCCAGGATCCTCTTAAAGCGCAAGCATACGTTGATTATATTTATGGGCTGTTTTTGCCTGCAAGTGGCGCGCAGTCTTTCATCATTAGCCAATCTGCATCTGCTAATGGTACTTATAATACGTCATTCACTCAAACAACCGAGGAATTGGCGGGAGAAACCAACTGGAATAAAGAGTGGGCCTCGATCTCTTATTTGAATGCCCATGCTAACCCATATTTTGGAATAAGAATGCCTACAAACATCCAAAATACAACATGGACCAGGATGAAGCAAATAAATGTGTTTTTATCCAGTATTGATAAATACGGATTGACTGAGGATGTTAAAAATCCTTTGAAAGGGCAAATGTTGTTTTGGAGAGCATGGCAATATTTTGAGCTTTTGAGGCTGTATGGAGGGGTGCCAATCGTACTAACACCACAAGATCCTATTGTTTCTACCGGTACAGAATCGCAGGTAGCAAGAAGTTCTAGTACAGAAACATTAGAGCAAATCATTAAGGATTTGGATGAAGCAATAAAGCTACTTCCTGCAAAGTGGTCTGGCACCACAGATTGGGGTAGAATAAACGGATGTGCCGCTGCTGCTTTTAAAGGAAGGGTTTTACTTACCTGGGCAAGTCCATTATTTAATCGAAATGATGATGTCGCAAGATGGGAAAGATCTTATAATGCCAATCTTGAAGCTTATAATCTCTTAAAAGCAAATAACTATGATTTCTATAAAGCAGGTGGAACAGCAAATGCTGAAGCCTGGGGGAATATTTGGTCTTCAGAGGTGAATAATCCGGAAGCTATCATTGTTTTTGGTTTTAATAACCTCGCTTCTGGAAATACTTTGAAAAACAGTGGATGGGAGCAGGCTATTAGGCCGAAAGAAGCAAATGGTGGTGGCTCCGTGTCGCCAACGAAACAAATGGTAGATGCTTTTCCAATGAAAGATGGAAAAATGCCAGGTAATTCCACGTATGCCTATAGCCAAAATAAGTTTTATAAAGACCGGGATCCTCGCTTCTACAAAACATTTGCTTACAATGGTTCAATCTGGCCTTTCTCAAATAATAATAATTTTAAGGTTTGGACATACGTTTGGAAAAGAACAGCGACGGCCAGTTCTTTCAATGGAAGTACCGAGACCAAAGGTGCCAATGCCAGCGGTATATACCTTCGTAAAGGATCTTTGTCTAACGCGTCAAATGCTCTAGGAAACTTTAGTCAAAGTGGAACCGACTTTATTGAATTACGATTTGCTGAGGTTGTGTTGAATTTGGCTGAGTCAGCTATAGGAAGTAACAAACTGACCGAAGGATTGGATGGAATTAAATCTGTTAGAGAAAGAGCAGGACTTGAGAATCTAGATGGTTCCTTCGGCCTTGCCGATGCAATGGGAAATAGGAACAAACTATTTGCCGCTGTATTAAATGAAAGGAAAATTGAGTTGGCGTACGAAGGAAAAAGATTCTGGGATTTACGCAGATGGCTACTTTTTGACGATACCTACGGAACAGTTTCGAGGTTAGGCTTGCAGCCATTAAACGGCACTCGCAGAACGGGTTACTTTATCGCCGTAAAAACTGGTGCAACAGGTAATACCTACGTTGGAACGGTCGATCCTTTGATTAAGCCAACATCAGGAAATGCACCTGTTATTGATAGGGATCCAGCCACATATCCAACAGGTATTACCACCTTCAATGCTTACGTAGATTATTTATACGATAATTATTTTGAAGTTCGCGAAAAGGACGACCTTGACCGTATAACAACACCTTTAGCATGGAAATTTAAATGGTACCCTGAATATTACTTTTTTGGCTTGAATGAAAACGTATTGTCAGGATCTCCATATTTACAACAAACCAAAGGTTGGGATAGCCTAAACGGTCCTGGTACCTTCGACCCTCTAAAATAAATTCAATAAATTTCTTCTATACATTCAAAGCCTCATAGACTAAGCGTCTGTGGGGCTTTGTTTTTTTACCTGATTTTCAATTAAATATATCTAAAGATTCTGCCTTACATCATGCCAACATCGTACACCATTCAGCCAACTTTCTATAAAAATCCAGTCACCTTCCCCTATAGCTTTACTACAGATAGCTATCCAAATTAAACAATTCTGAAAACGCTTACTATCACGTTTCAGGATGCATTTATTTACCTAAAAACAAATTATCAATCTTATGAAAACAAAGAAAATCTTAACCGTATTGGGCGTAATGTGCCTTTTTATGCTAGCAAGCTTTAAAAGTTTCGCTACCGATGTTGAAGTCGGCATAAACCTTCCATATAGTGGCAATTACAATTTCTGGAGCATTACATTTCGCGACAATAACGGAAATTCCTATACCTTTTATACCGACAATAGCCATTTTGATTCTCATATATTAGGGACAATTCCAGCGGGCACTTATAACATTGATTTCGATTGCGGTTACTGGGGGTCAGAAGGATTTGATATAGGAGTTTGCGGCCCCAACTACTATCATTTCAATTCTTCGCATACTTCAGGCTTTACATGGTACAGTGCTGTTATTGAGGAAGGAACTTCAATTCAGATAGATGAAGGCTATTAAAAATTATCATTTTTAGCAATTGAAAAAGGCGGCCTTGGGCAAACCGATCGCCGCCTTTTTTGTTACAATAGGTTGCGCTTCCTTACTCTTGCTAAGATCATATAATATTTAGTAAAAATGATACATAAACTAACCCTGTATTAAGCGGATATTTGAATTAATATACTTTCTGACCAAAAAGTATAGCCAAATTAAACAACACACAAAGTATTAGATGAAAAAGAAGTTTTCGCTGTTTTTACTATCCGCTTCTTTACTAGGGGCTACACAAGCAGCATTTGCACAGTATCCAGATATCCCTGCCGATGTGAAAAAGGCAAGTGATGCGATGATGGATGCGGCTCGCAAACAATCAGATATTGCCTGGGAGCTAGCAAAACCTGTTATTGAAAAGGAAGCTAAAGAGGGAAAACCATTTATTCCATGGGCTGGACGCCCAGAAGACCTGCCTCAGTCAGCTATTAAAGCGTTTCCGGGAGCAGAAGGAGGTGGTTCATATTCCTTCGGTGGCCGCGGTGGAAAAGTATATGTCGTAACCAGTCTGGCAGATAGTGGGCCTGGTACATTACGCGAAGCTTGCGAGAAAGGTGGTGCCAGAACTGTTGTATTTAACGTTGCAGGTATCATTCGCCTTAAAACTCCTTTGATCATCCGTGCTCCGTATATCACAATTGCAGGCCAATCAGCTCCTGGTGATGGTGTGTGTGTAGCGGGTGAATCAATCTGGATCAATACGCACGATGTGGTTATCCGTTTTATGCGTTTCAGAAGGGGCGAAACTTATGTGGGCCGCCGTGACGACGCAATTGGAGGAAACCCGATTGGAAATATCATGATCGACCACGTGTCTGCAAGTTGGGGCTTAGACGAAAATATGTCTATGTACCGCCACATGTATAACGATAGTACAGGTAAGGTGGAAGAGAAGTTGGGTACTGTAAATATCTCTATTCAGAATTCAATTTTTGCGGAAGCACTAGATACCTGGAATCATGCCTTTGGTAGCACTTTAGGTGGCGAGAACTGTACCTTTATGCGTAACCTTTGGGCTGATAATGCAGCGCGTAACCCATCAATAGGATGGAATGGATTATTCAATTTTGCCAATAACGTAGTCTTTAACTGGGTGCACCGTTCAACAGATGGTGGTGACTATAAAGCTACTTTCAATATCATTAACAATTACTATAAGCCAGGGCCGTTAACTAACTTAAGTGAGCCAATCAGTTATAGGATATTGAAGCCAGAGTCAGGCAGAAGCAAGTTGCCTTATGTTGTATTCGGCAGGGCTTATGTAAACGGAAATATTATCCACGGAAACGAAAAAGTAACTAAGGATAACTGGGATGGCGGTATTCAGTTGGAAAACAAAAAAGGTGATTTAATGGCTTTTGAAGAAGCGAAGCCTTATTTCGCAGCAATGAAAGTAGAGAAGCCTTTCCCAATCCAAAACCCGATTACCATTCTTCCTGCTCAGGATGCATACAATTATGTATTACAAAATGTAGGTGCAATTCTTCCAAAAAGAGACCCTGTTGACACGCGTGTAATTGAGCAGGTGAAGACCGGAAAAATCACTTACAAAGAAGGAGTAAAGTTGCCGGCAACTCAGTTTAAACATCGCCGCTTGCCAATTGATTCATACAAGCAAGGTATTATTACAGATATAAGCCAGGTTGGTGGTTACCCTGAGTACAAAGGCAAACCCTACAAAGATGCAGACAATGACGGAATGCCTGATGAGTGGGAAACTAAAAATGGTTTAAATTCTAAAGAT
>CBIHNR010000030.1:0-35831 GCA_966211215.1 uncultured Pedobacter sp. | reverse complement strand
GTACTTATGAACTAACAGTAACTGATAGAAATGGTTGTACTGCAAATGTGAGTGCTACAATTACTGAGCCGGCCGCTGCATTATCGGCAAGCATATCCAGCCAAACTAATGTAGATTGCTTTGGAAGTTCAACTGGGGCGATCAATGTGGATGTAACTGGCGGAGCTGCTCCATATACCTACAGCTGGAACAATGGAAAATACATTTCAGAGGATTTAGCAAACCTTAAGGCTGGTACTTATAGTTTAACCGTCACTGATAGAAATGGCTGTACCGCAAATGTAAGTGCTGCCATTACTGACCCTGCGGCTGCATTATCGGCAAGCATCGCCAGCCAAACCAATGTGAATTGCTTTGGCGGTTCGACGGGGGCTATCAATGTCGAGGTAACTGGCGGAATTGCGCCTTACACCTACAGCTGGAATAGTGGAAAATACACTTCAGAGGATTTAGCAAACCTTAAAGGGGGAGCTTACAACTTAACGGTAACTGACAAAAATGGCTGTACTGCAAATATAAGCGCTACTATTACTGAGCCTGCGGCTGCATTATCAGCAAGCATTTCCAGCCAAACCAATGTGGATTGCTTTGGCAGCTCAACAGGGGCGATTAATGTTGAAGTGGCGGGCGGTACGGCTCCTTATACGTACAGCTGGAACAATGGAAAATACACTTCAGAGGATTTAACAAACCTTAAGGCGGGGGTTTATGAATTAACCGTAATTGATAAAAACGGCTGCACAGCAAATGTAAGTGCTACCATTACCCAGCCAGCTGGAAAACTGAATGCTTTGATTAACGATAAAACCGATGTGGGTTGCTTTGGCGGCTCTACCGGAAGCATCAGCCTTTCGGTTTCTGGAGGCACTGCTCCCTATACTTATTTGTGGAATAACGGCAGCACCAGCCAGAACCTGGCTAATATTAAGGCAGGCAATTACCAGGTGACAGTAACCGATGCCAATGGCTGTACTACCACATCATCAACGGTTATCGCAGAGCCGGCAGCTGCACTTAAAGCTGTTATCGCCAGCCAAAGTGATGTAGGTTGCTTTGGCAATTCAACAGGGGCAATCAATGTAAGTGTAACTGGTGGCACAGCACCGTACTCCTATAAATGGTCAAATTCAGCGACACTAGAAGATTTAAGCGGACTCAAAGCAGGTACTTATGAACTAACAGTAACTGATAGAAATGGTTGTACTGCAAATGTGAGTGCTACAATTACTGAGCCGGCCGCTGCATTATCGGCAAGCATATCCAGCCAAACTAATGTAGATTGCTTTGGAAGTTCAACAGGAGGGATCAAGGTTGAAGTGGCGGGCAGTACGGCTCCTTATACCTACAGCTGGAACAATGGAAAATACACGTCTGAGGATTTAACAAACCTTAAGGCGGGGGTTTATGAATTAACCGTAACGGACAAAAACGGCTGTTCGGCAAATGTAAGCGCTACCATTAGCGAGCCTGTTGGAAAACTAAATGCTTTGATTAACGATAAAACCGATGTGGGTTGCTTCGGCGGGTCAACCGGAAGCATCAGCCTTACAGTTTCTGGAGGCACTGCTCCATATACTTATTTGTGGAATAACGGCAGCACCAGCCAGAACCTTACTAACATTAAGGCAGGCAATTACCAGGTGACAGTAACCGATGCCAATGGCTGTACTACTACATCATCAACGGTTATCGCAGAGCCGGCAGCTGCACTTAAAGCTGTTATCGCTAGCCAAACCAATGTAAATTGTTTAGGCAATTCAACAGGGGCAATCAATGTAAGTGTAACTGGTGGCACAGCACCGTACTCCTATAAATGGTCAAATTCAGCGACACTAGAAGATTTAAGCGGACTCAAAGCAGGTACTTATGAACTAACAGTAACTGATAGAAATGGTTGTACTGCAAATGTGAGTGCAACAATTACTGAGCCGGCCGCAGTGCTAGCAGCAATGGTCTCTAGTAAAACTGATGTGAATTGCTTTGGCAGCTCAACAGGCGCTATCAATGTGGATGTAACTGGTGGAACAGCCCCTTATGCTTATGCCTGGAAAGGATTAACAGCAACCACCGAAGATTTAGCAAACCTTAAAGCTGGTACTTATGAATTGACGGTAACGGATAAAAATGGTTGTACAGCAAAAGTAAGCACTACCGTTACCGAACCTGCGGCTGTTTTATCGGCCATAGTTTCTGGCCAAACCAATATAAACTGCTTTGGGGAAGCGACAGGAAACATTAATGTAACTGTAAGCGGTGGAATTATGCCCTATTCTTACAACTGGAACAACGGTAAATACATTACAGAAGATTTAATAGGTTTAAAAGCAGGAGTTTATAAGCTAATAGTGACGGATAAGAATGGCTGTACTGCACAAATTTCGGCCACGATAACCGAGCCTGCAGCAGAATTGAAAGCAAGCATTGCCAGTCAAAACAATGTCAGCTGTTTTGGAAGCTCAACCGGTAGTATTAGCCTTGCTGTTAGTGGTGGTACAGCCCCATATACTTACGCCTGGAGCAATAATAAAATAAGCCGTGATATAAGCAATTTGGCGGCAGGCGTATATGCAGTCACCGTAAAAGATGCTAAAGGGTGTTTTGTCAACCTGAGCGCTACAATTCAGCAACCCGCTGCGATGCTTTCTGCGTCAATTGAGGGCATCGATGTAGTTTGTTATGGCACTTCGACCGGCGCAATTAAATTAACTGTTGCCGGTGGTACTCAGCCATATTCATTCAAATGGAATAATAACAGGACTACTCAAAACTTAACTGCACTTCCCGCTGGCAGTTATTCTGTGGTAATTACAGACGCCAATGGCTGCTCTGCTTCAGCATCTGCAAAAATTCAACAACCGTCATCGGCGCTTTTAATTGCATCCTCAGAAAAAAACAATGTTACCTGCGCAGGCGAAGCTAATGGCTTTATTAAGATAAACGTAAATGGTGGAACCGTTCCATATTCTTATATCTGGAGTAATGGAAGTACAGCCAGGGATATTTTTAACCTTGCACCTGGTACTTATTCGGTTACCGTTAAGGATGCAAAAGGCTGCACGCCGGTAACACAATCGTTTAATATCACAGAACCACAGGCTTTGCAAATAGTTTCTTCAGACAAGAAAGCCACTTCATGTAAGTATTCTTCAGATGGAATGATCGAAATCGATGTTAAAGGTGGAGCAGCGCCTTATAGATACGTTTGGAATTTGAGAAGTGATATCACTACACCTTATTCTTATAACCTTGCAGCTGGCACTTACAAAATAACAGTGATTGATAAAAACAACTGTTCTACATTTACAGACGTAACTGTAGATGCAGGTAACTGCTCTCCTGTAGCGGCTAATGATCATTTTGAAACTGAAAAAGACAAACAAATTGCCGGCAACGTTGCCAAAAATGATACAGACCCCGATGGAGATCTGCTAATATTTACAAGAGCAACTGGTAGTGCCAATGGAAATGTCATATTTAATTCGGATGGAACTTTTGTATATACTCCTGCTAGCGGTTTCACAGGAACAGATAGCTTCACCTACAATGTTTGCGATGCTCGCGGATTATGCGCAACCGCAAAGGCAACTATTACGGTACTGCCAACGACAATAGTATATCTAACCCCTCGTACGCAAATTGTTTCAGAAGGTAAGAAGGTTTACGTAACAGCAGCCCTGAAAGAGCCTTTCCCGGAAGATGTAATTGTAACATTTAAATACACAGGTTCAGCTATTAAGGAACGTGATTTTTACCTTTTTGAGCAATATGAGAAAATTAGAATTCCTAAGGGTGCAACTACTGCGGCCGAAAAGATAACAATCGCGGCAATTACTGATAATCTTGATGAAGATGATGAGGACATAAACATTACCATCGCGTCTGTTTCTAACAGCAGGGTTAAAATAGGGGACGGTGCTACAATTATAATCAATGACATTTATCCACCTCTTCCAGCTGAATCTAACCCTGTAAAAGAGGAGCCATCTAATCCACTTATCACAGTGCATCCATTGGTGTCTCCAAACGACGATTCGCAGGGAAATAACTACTTCTTTATCGAGAATATTTTCTCTTACAAAAACAACGAAGTTGTAATTTTTAATCGTTGGGGAGGAGAGGTGTTTAGGCTTAAAAACTATAATGAGTCCGACAGGGTATTTAAAGGCTATGCAAACAAAGGAATTACTAACACCAGTGCCCCATTGGTTGATGGTGTATACTACTATTTAATATATACTTACCCGGAACTAAATGGCAAAACTGTAAGGCATGTGAATAAAGGATATTTAATCATTAAACGATAAAATTATAACGATTAGTGGTAGCAGGTAAGGCTTGGCGAAACGAAATTTTTAAGGGCGAAAAGAACTTTTTCAACTCAAGCTTGTTCTGCTTGAAAAATTAACGTTTTTGCGTTATAAATTTTATCAACTATGAAATCAACTACTAAATCAATAGCTGCTGGGGTAGCCGCGGCGGCTCTTTTTTTCACAACCGCCGTTAAGGCTCAAACTGAAGAACCTAAAGGCGACTCGAAAGATACGCGAATAGGTATAGGCCTGAATCTCGGGCTACCAACAACAGATGGATTCAACTTTGCTATAGGTGGTGACCTGCGTTTACAAAAGGATTTTTCGTCCAACATCTCTGGTATTGCATCGGTAGGTTATACTAATTTTTCAGCCGAAGGCGAAGATGCAGGAAGCGTTGGGTTTATTCCCCTGAAAGCTGGTATTAAAGTTTTCCCAATGGAGCGCTTTTATATTTCGGGCGAAGTTGGTGCAGGTTTTGGTACAGATGATGGGCAGGGAACATCGTTTGTATGGGCTCCAGGTATTGGCCTAGGTTTTAATAACGGGCTAGATTTAGGCCTTCGTTACGAAGAGTTCCGTAAAGATGGTTTTGGATTAGGGCAAGTGGCTTTAAGAATTGCATACGGTTTTAACCTGAGCAGATAAGCTTTTTAATGAAAATTTTACATAAAGCCTTGCAAAATTTGCAGGGCTTTGCAGTTTTTGGCCCAATTTAGTGTCCTTAACACACTAACTTGGTGCTCTAAAAGCTAAAATAACTGTGTTGTTTACAATAGGAATGTCAAATTCCTTCAAAAAAATATTGCCGAACTCATAAAAAACAGAAGCATTTCAAAATAAAGTTTCAGAAAAGGCAGATTTGATTATTTTTGCGTTGCAACATCCAATATATATGTCAGAAACAGCTTCTTTAAACCTTGGCGACAAAACGTATGAGCTGTCGGTAACAACCGGCACAGAAAATGAAAAAGCAATTGATATTTCAAAGCTTCGCGACTTAACCGGTTACATTACTTTAGATAGCGGTTACAAAAACACAGGTTGTACTAAAAGTGCTATTACCTTTTTAGATGGCGAACAAGGTATACTTAAATACAGAGGATATCCTATTGAACAGCTTGCAGAAAAAACGTCGTTTCTGGAAGTTGCATATTTATTAATTTACGGAGAGCTTCCTACTAAAGCTCAATTAAGTGATTTTCAAGCGCAGCTAAGCAAACATGCGCTACTTCACGAAGATATTAAGAAATTTTACGACGGCTTCCCTCCAAAGGCACACCCAATGGGGCAGCTTGTTTCCTTAGTAAGTTCATTATCAGCTTTCGATCCAGAAAGTTTGAACCCGCATCCAAGCAAGGAAGATATCAATTTAACAATCATCAAGTTATTGGCTAAAATGCCAACAATTGTGTCCTGGATTTATAAAGGTTCTTTGGGTGAGCCCTTCATTTATCCTCAAAACAAACTTGATTACGTAACTAATTTCATGAACATGACCTTTGGCCAGGTAACTCATGAAATTGATATTGATCCGGTTGTGATTGATGCAATGAATAAATTACTTATTCTGCATGCAGACCACGAGCAAAACTGTTCTACTTCAACAGTACGTATTGTTGGTTCTTCAGAGGCTAATTTATATGCATCAATATCTGCAGGTATCTCTGCCCTTTGGGGCCCACTTCACGGTGGTGCTAACCAGGCGGTAATAGAGATGCTTGAAAAAATTAAAGAAGACGGTGGCGACACTGACAAATGGATTGCCAAAGCAAAAGATAAAAACGATCCGTTCAGATTGATGGGCTTTGGCCACAGAGTATACAAGAACTTCGACCCTCGCGCTAAAATCATTAAAAAAGCATGCGATGACATTCTTGCGAAACTAGGTATCAACGATCCGGTACTTGAAATTGCCAAGAAATTAGAGGAAGCAGCTTTAAATGACCCATATTTCGTAGAGCGTAAATTATATCCAAACGTAGACTTCTATTCTGGTATTATTTATAGAGCTTTAGGTTTCCCAACAGATTTATTTACGGTATTATTTGCTTTAGGCCGTTTACCGGGATGGATTGCTCAGTGGAAAGAGCTTCGTGAAAACAAAGAACCAATTGGACGCCCACGTCAGGTGTACGTAGGCCATGTTGAGAGAGAATTTGTTGAATTATCAAAAAGATAGTGTAGGCAAAAAAATACTTTAATAAAAGCCCGGACATTTGTTCGGGTTTTTTTATGCCTTGTAAACCACCATGCTGCTTAGAATAGAGAACCTCCCTGAAAAGAAATTTATTGGAAAACATCTGGAAACAAGCCTGGCCGAAAACCGGACATTTGAACTTTGGCGAAGCTTTATGCCTTTCAGAAAAGAAATTAAGAATCGGGCGGGCAATCGGCTTTTTTCAATCCAGGTTTTTAAAAAGACTTTAGATTTCAATCAATTCAATAAAAACCTTGTGTTCCAAAAATGGGCAGCGGTAGAAGTTAAGGCTTTTGATCAACCTATCCCCGAAGGAATGGATAAATATGTTATTAATGGCGGCTTATATGCAGTTTTTATTCACAAAGGGGTACACGCAACATTTGGCAAAACCTTTGAATACATCTTTAAATACTGGCTTCCTGGCTCCGGCTATGTGTTGGATGGCCGAGAGCATTTTGAGATTATGGAGGAAGGCTATAGTACAACAGACCCCAATGCAGAGGAAGAAATTTGGATACCTGTTAAACTAAAGTAACTCTTCCAAAACACCCTTTCCCTGGCGTAGGATTTCAAATTCGCCTGTGGTGCAATCTACTACTGTAGATGGAAGATTGTCGCCGTAGCCCCCATCTATTACAATATCTACTTTATTGCGGTACTTTTCATAGATCAATTCAGGATCTGTGGAGTATTCAATAATTTCGTCCTCATCATGTATTGACGTTGAAACGATGGGATTTCCCAATTGTCGAACTATCTCTCTCGCAATATTATTATCAGGCACTCTGATACCCACGGTTTTTTTATTGGAACTGAGTAGTTTAGGCACATTGGTGTTTGCATTAAAGATGAAAGTAAAAGGTCCCGGAAGAGCTTTTTTTGCCAGTCGAAATACAGAAGTATCAATAGGTTTTATATAATCAGAAATATGGCTGAGATCGTAACAGATAAAAGAAAAATTGGCTTTTTCAGGTTTTATACCCCTTATTTGACAGATTTTTTCAATGGCTCTTTGATTGGTAATATCGCATCCTAGTCCATAAATGGTGTCTGTAGGATAAATAATCAATCCGCCCTTCTTTAATACATCTACAACTTGTTGTATGGCTTTATCGTTGGGGTTATTTTGATATATTTTTAGAAGCATGTTTTGTTATTAAGGTTAAAAATAAACAAACTAAATAAGTAAAGGTTAAGAAGCCTGTATATATTAAGTGAATTCGACTTTGACGTTATTTGTTTTTGGATATCCGGTACAAGTTAGAATCCAGCCTTCGTTTATGTCGCTCTCAGATAATGCCTCATTAATAGCCAAATGAACCTCGCCACTTTTGCACATTGCAACGCAGCTGCTGCAAACCCCTCCCTTGCAGCTATAAGGAAGTGGCAAGCCCTGTTTTAAGCCTGCGTCTAAGATATTCTCACCAGATAATACTGGAACTCTATACGATTGCGCATTAATAATGATTTCTACAGTAGTTTCAGGGTAGTGGCTCTTGCTTACCTGTGTGGTTTGCGTAACATTCGGCAGGAAGTTTTCTCTGAGGACGTTTTCCTTAGGAAAATGCATCAGGCCAATCGTAAAAACTAACATCCGCATATAGGCGAATGGCCCGCAAAGGAGAAAGATACTATGTTTTTTTTCGAAGCGAAGATGTTGTTCAATTAAAAGTTCGGCGCTAATATTACTCAACCTGCCACGATTAGCCAGCCGCTGCTGCGGTTCAGAAAAAAGATTGATAATGTTCAAGGTTGTTTGTTTAGCTGCAAGACTCTCAATGTAGTTCAAAAATAAGGCGTCTTCCTCATTTCTGTTACTGTAAATAAGATGAATAATGCTTTGTGGCTCGAGCTTAAGTAAATGCCTGATTTGAGGAAGTATCGGAACTATGCCGCTTCCAGCAGCAAAACAGAAAATATCTCGTTTAAAGGTTTGCTGCGGTGCCACAAAAAATCTACCGGCAGGAGGAAGCGAGTACACAAGGTCGCCTTCCTTCCAATTTTGAAGAATATATCTCGAAATGGAGCCATTATCGACTTTTTTAACAGTAATCTTCAGCGGTTCGCCAGGTAGGCTTAGGATTGAGTAGGAACGCCTGACTTCCTGTCTTTCTGTTCGGATTATGAATGTTAAGAATTGGCCGGGCTTAAAGTCTAGGCCTGCGCCTCCCTCAAGTTCGAGCTGGTAGGTTTTCGCAAGGGGAGTCTCTTGCTTTATAGATATAATTTTGAATTGAAGAGTCTGGCCGGGATTCATTGATATTGTAACTGAAATAAAATGCAGATTGTTCAGGTTTAGGTAACCTCCCTAAATGGATAATTGGGTTTAATGATGAGGTTGACAAACTCGCCGGATGATTTTCCGTCCACAACGGACTGTTTGTAATTAAGCCAAATTGAAGGGGGGACTTTTAAGTACTGATAGGTCCGGCCTCCAATAAACTCCACCTCAAGTATTTGCTTTGTTTCTGCATAATCTATGTACGTTGTTGTACCTGAATTTAAGGTTTGCAGTTTATTTTTTGAATTCAACCTTCTGTGTGCCATTCTGAATATGCCGCTAAAAGTATGCCTTCATTTGGAAAAATAAAAAAGCCCCCTTTTTAGTCAGGAGGCTTTCAAGCATATTAATTAATGTAATATTAAAATTCAGCATTTTTAGGTGTTCTCGGGAAAGGAATCACATCACGGATGTTGCCCATGCCAGTTACAAACAGCACCAGTCGTTCGAATCCTAAGCCGAAGCCTGCATGCGGAGCAGAACCAAAACGGCGTGTATCCAAATACCAGCTTAACTCTTCAGCTGGAATATGCATATCTGCCATCCTTTGCTCTAAAAGTTCCAGGCGTTCCTCCCGCTGTGATCCTCCAACAATTTCACCAATTCCAGGGAATAAGATGTCCATTGCCCTAACGGTTTTTCTGCCTTCGGCATCAACTTCATTTTGACGCATATAAAACGCTTTAATTGCAGCTGGATAATCGGTTAAGATAACTGGTTTCTTAAAGTGTTTCTCTACCAGGTAACGCTCATGTTCTGATTGTAAATCAGCTCCCCAATCTTCAATAAGATATTTAAATTGTTTTTTCTGGTTTGGCTTGGAGTTTTTAAGAATATTAATCGCCTCGGTATAAGTAATCCGCTCAAACTCGTTGTCAAGGCAGAAATTAAGCTTAGCAAGCAGGTCGAGCTCAGAACGCTCGTTTTGAGGTTTCTGCTTTTCTTCCTCCAATAATCTGCCTTTTAAAAATTCCAGCTCTTCTGAGCAGTTGTCTAAGGCGTAGCGGATAACATATTTCAGTAAGCTTTCAGCAAGGTCCATGTTGTCATGGAGGTCATAGAACGCCATTTCTGGCTCAATCATCCAAAACTCCGCAAGGTGGCGAGTGGTATTTGAATTCTCAGCCCTGAAAGTAGGACCAAAGGTATAAATATCGCCAAAAGCCATTGCCGCAAGTTCGCCCTCAAGCTGGCCAGATACGGTGAGGTTGGTTGCCTTTCCGAAGAAATCTTCTTTAAAGTTTATAGCGCCGTCATCATTACGTGGAATATTGTCGAAATCAATAGTCGAAACTTTGAACATCTCGCCGGCACCCTCGGCATCAGAGCCGGTGATAATAGGCGTGTGCATATAAACAAATCCTCGGTCGTTGAAAAACTTGTGAATGGCAAATGCCAGCGCATGGCGGATTTTAAAAACTGCATTAAAAGTATTTGTCCTGAAACGTAAGTGTGCAATTTCACGCAAAAATTCGAGGCTATGTTTCTTAGGCTGCAGCGGGAATTTTTCAGGATCACTGTCTCCTAATATTTCAATTTCGTTTACTTTAACTTCAACTCGTTGCCCTTTGCCTAAAGATTCAACTAGTTGTCCATTTATGGAAACCGCTGCTCCGGTAGTAAGGCGTTTAAGTAAGGTTTCGTCTGTATTGGCAAAATCGACTACAGCCTGAATATTATTTAAAGACGAACCATCATTAACAGCTAAAAACTGATTATTACGGAAGGTTTTTACCCATCCTTTAACTGTTACTTGTTGTCCGAAATCTGTAGAATTTAGTAAGTCTTTAATTTTAATGCGTTTTGGCATTTCTTTTTTTCTTTAATGGTTTAAAATCTCCATTTCAAAATCACCTTACAATAGCAGTGTAAATAAGGTAAATCTGTTTATTTATCTCGGCAAAAATACAAATCCCTTTGTCATTTGAAACCAGATCATTCCAATTAGTTAAATCTGCCAACAAGAAAGAACTAATATATTTTTCGTGGTGTTTAAGGGCAATGTAATTAACTTAAGTGGTTGGTGAGGACATCACTGCTATAAAGTTAAGTGGTTGGTGGAGACACCAACCACGGAAAACTCCCGGTGCTGGTGTCCTCACTCCTCCGATGGAGTCCGTTGGATAAAGGAGCCCTTGGGGCCAGCACTTTTATGCTCTTAACTGAATATCATTGGCATCTACCTCGAAGGGTTAAAAAAGCCACCTCACGCGAATTAACGCCTTACCTTAATAGCATTGGTTGGGGTGCCAACCAATGCGGACGCCGATGCTGGTGTTTCCACTAGCCCCTTCAAGTGGATTGAGAACTTTTTTAATAATTTTTTAGGAGGCAGATATTAAAACAAAAAATCCAACGTTTAGTTGTCAATAACTCTAACGAACCTCTGTTAGCTCTAAGCATTTGTTTATTTTGCTTGCATTCATCACGCAAATAGTGCCGGTCGTGTAGGCATTTGGCACGTTCATCAAGTAAATTGGCCTGTTGGTGTAATTAATTTCTCCCATATTCAAACAATCCGCACATTTGTATCATAAACAAACACAAAAACTGGTTTTCTTTTAATTGTTTTTAATACCTTATTGAATAGCCCGGGTGAATAAAGGGCTTAAAGAGCACAAGAGATTTTATTTAACCTAAACCTTATCCTAAACCTTATCATTACATCTACCTATTGAAAAGCTTTCAGAGATGGAAGCTTTCTCAGTCAGCAAAAAGATCAGCCTAGTTAAAAATAATAGTTTTATTAATGTTTCTCTCGCTTTTAAGCAAGCGTTCATTGAGCTTTTGATGAAAGTTTGTCCGGTATGAAGAGCCAATTAATATCTTCTCATTCTCATTCAGAAAGATTTGATTACCGTCAACTGCCGTGATTTTATTTATGTTTACAATGTAAGATTTGTGAACCCGGATAAATTTATCAGCCGGAAGGTTCTTTTCGATCTCTTTCATGGTTAAGTAAGCCAGGTGCTTACATTGCTCCATATTTATGGTGATATAGTTTTGAGAGGCTTCGATGAAGATTATATCATCATATTTTATCTTAACAATCTTTTTTCCGTTCGAATCTTTCTTGATAAAAAAGTGATCGTTGGGTTCTGTTAGGTTTTTAAGGCATTTTTCTAATTCCCTGAACCTGATTTTTTTCGATTTTATCACAGTCCTCAAGAAGCTGGAATATTCCAGTGGCTTTAATAAGTAATCAATAGCATTAAGCTCTAAGGCTTCAAATGCAGATCCCGTATGATCTCCGGTGATTATTAAAGTTGAGATATTGCTGAATTGTACGGTGGTAGTTAGGTTTTGCTTAGCCAATTCGATATCCATAAAAACGATATCTGGCTTGGTGACAATGAAATTATCCAACAATCCCTCTGCAGAACTTTGCGAACCTATTAATGTTATGTGGTCAACCAGTGAAATGAAACCAGATAATGTTGAGATTGAAACATCATCGTCTATAATAAAACATGTAAACATTAATAAATTATTAGGAAAGTTATAAACTCACAAAATCCAGTTAAGCATTATGCCTTATACACGAAAATACAAGAATTGTTTAGATAATTTCATTTTTTTGTAAATATAATAAGTGATTGTGGCTTAGGCTTTTGTTAATTTATAGGAGAATTTTTAGCCTGTTTGGGTTAGACGAAACAAGCTAAAAAGGCTTGTTATCCTTCCGGATGAGGCTTGCCTCTGTGGCAAGTATTACAGTTTACCTCCATTACTGCTTGGTTAAATACTTCTTTTTTGCCACCAAATTCTTTAATGTTAAGTTTATTTGTCATTTTCATCATAGAACGTGCGATGCCTTTTTCAGGCTTTTCGTCGCTGGCAAAGTCAAGCTTTTTCGATCCATCGGCTGCTTTAGCATGACAAAAGTCGCATTTAACGTTTAATGCTTTGTTGTAATGGTGCATTACTTTGTCCAGGTCATCGTGGCTGATCTTTTTAGGGAGTATTTTGAGGTTTTTGTATTGAGGCTCTTTTTTCTCCTGTGGCATAGTGGCCGAGCTTGCGATAATTACCGAGCCCAGTAGTGTAATTACAAATAGTGTTCTTTTTCTAAGCATATAAGGTGTTTAATAAGTGTTCTATTAAAGTCCAATTTAGTTTTAAGCAGGTACTAAATCAAGATGCCGGTTTATAATTTAACAGCCCTTAACATTTCACGTTTGCCCGGGGCGCCCTTGGCTTTTTCGATTTTAAATCCCAGAGATTTCATGCTGCGTTTTAAGTTACCGGTTATGGCATAGGTCACAAAAACACCGCCTGGTTTTAGGTATTTACAACAATGTTCCAGAGCATCGGTTGTCCACATCTCGGGCTGGTGGATGGCGGCAAACGCATCAAAATAAAGAACGTCGAAGCTTTCGCTTATGCTAAAGTCTTCCAGTCGACAGTGAGCTATATAGAGGTTAATCTCTGGGCTTAAACTTGTAGGATCAATTAATGCCTGTTGATAGCTGTGCGTTAGGTTTTGCCAGGTTTCCCCTGAGACAAATTGATCGTATCCGGTTTGGATTAAGAGTTCTTTTGAAAGGGGATATGCTTCGATACCTGTATAATTGAGCTGAATGTTATTTTGACTACAGTAGTCGGCTGTTAACAGAAAGTTAAGGCCGGTGCCGAAGCCTACTTCGAGAATAGCGGCTTTATGTGTATGGTTTAAATCGAGGTAATATTTCAAACCTGACTCCAGAAAAACATGCTTACTTTCCTGTAATGCTCCGTGTTTTGAGTGATAATGTTCACCTACTTGTTCGTTCCAGATGGTGTTGCTGCCGTCGGCGGTGCTAACTAATTTTAGTTCAGTATTCATAATTAATGACTCTGCCTAATATAATCCAATAATTGGCTTGTGCCGATATTCGATTAAATTTCCGGCCTTTTACTATTAGTATGTTACAATAGAGCCAATAAAATCTAAATGATGCTTCATTAATAATTAGTTCTGACGTAATTTTGCAAAATGTATCAACTAATAAAACCACTTTTATTTCGTTTCGATCCGGAAAATATTCATCACTTTGTTACTTCAGCATTAAATACCGTAAATAATGTTTGGGGAATTTCAACGCTTCAAAAGAAAGCATTTTTGATAAGCGATCCGCGGTTGGAACGTGAAGTGTTTGGTTTAAAGTTTAAAAACCCTGTTGGCTTGGGTGCGGGCTTTGACAAAAATGCATCAATGGTGGAAGATTTGGCAAACTTTGGTTTTGGTTTTATTGAAGTAGGTACTGTAACTCCTTTGCCACAGCCCGGTAATGATAAGCCCAGGATGTTTCGCCTGCCCAAAGATGAGGCGCTTATTAATCGAATGGGCTTTAACAATCAAGGTGTTGATGTTGTGGTTGGAAGGCTTAAGAAACTAAAGCGTGATGGTTTAATTATTGGCGGAAATATTGGTAAGAACAAAGTTACGCCTAATGAAGATGCTGTGAGCGATTATATAAAATGCTTCGACGCTTTGTTTGATGTAGTTGATTACTTTGTGGTAAACGTAAGTTCGCCAAATACTCCCGGACTGAGGGAACTGCAGGAGAAAGAGCCTCTGATGAAAATCCTAAACACTTTGCAGCAGCGTAATTTGAAGAACAATATTTCACGGCCAATCCTGCTTAAGATAGCACCTGATTTAACAAACAGCCAATTAGACGACATTGTAGAAATTGTACAGGAAACTAAAATTGCCGGTGTAATTGCTACTAATACTACTATCTCGAGAGAGGGTTTGTATTCAGATGAGAGCCTTAAGTCGCAAACGGGTGGCTTAAGCGGAAAACCTCTAACAAAGCGGTCAACCGAAGTTATTCGTTATTTGTCACAGAGATCAAATAAATCTTTTCCAATTATTGGGGTAGGAGGAATTCATACAGCTGAAGACGCAATTGAGAAATTAAAAGCAGGCGCTTCTTTGGTGCAGGTTTATACAGGCTTTATTTATGAGGGGCCAGGAATTGTAAGGAATATTAATAAAGGAATATTAGCGCAGGGTTTGTAGAAAATCCTGCCTATAAAAATAAAAAAGCCTTTTTGCATTGCAAAAAGGCTTTTTTATATGCTTTGACGGCTATTATTTAGCCTGAGCTTCGATTTGTGCTAAAACTGCATTGTTTTTTGAAATCTGGCTGTTTGCAGATTCTTTAGAACGGCTACCTTTTTCCAGGTTACGGCCTAATTTAAGAAACTGAACTTCCAGGCGTGAAACAGTTTTATTTCTTCTGTCTTTTCTTTTTAAACGTGTAACTCCCATGGTTTTCTTTCTAAATAATAACTTAATTGAGGTCGGAAGCGGATTCGAACCGCTGTAGAAGGTTTTGCAGACCTCTGCCTAGCCACTCGGCCATCCGACCTTTTTTAAAGGAATGCAAAAATAGTAATTAATTGCATTTCTGCCAATAAAAAATTAAGATTTTCTTTTGATTTCCGAGCAAAGTACT
The DNA here is from genome assembly GCA_966211215.1 of uncultured Pedobacter sp. Classification (GTDB taxonomy): domain Bacteria; phylum Bacteroidota; class Bacteroidia; order Sphingobacteriales; family Sphingobacteriaceae; genus Desertivirga. The sequence goes on along the minus strand of CBIHNR010000030.1, from coordinate 20,591 downwards.
GCTGCTGAAATAGCTACGTTTAGAGATTCGGCTTCGCCAAACCTCGGAATTGTTACTGCTTGAGTAATTTTAGGCAAAATTTCGGTCGAAATTCCGTTGCCTTCGTTGCCTAAAATCAAGAAACCTTCAGATGCAAAATCAACTTCATAAACATTTTTCCCATGTAATAATGCTCCATAAACGGGTAGATTGCATTTTTCCAGAAGTTCAGAAAGTGCGGTATAATAGATGTTCATCCGCGAAAGCGAGCCCATTGTAGCTTGAACTACCTTAGGATTGTATGCCTCAACCGTATCTAATGAACAAACTATATCCGAAAAGCCGAACCAATCGGCAGTGCGTATAATAGTGCCAAAGTTTCCGGGGTCTTGAATCCCATCCAGCACCAGGGTGAGTTTGCCTTTAAAACTTTCTGATTTGATATTGGTTTTTTCAGGAACCTTAATTAATGCAAGGGCATGTTGGGGAGTAATTAGGGTGCTTATTTTTTTGAGTTCTCCTTCACTAACTTCAAGAAGTTTTACTTTTTGTGTTATTTTGCTAAACTTTTGCAGGTACTCGGAAGTGCAGAAAATGGTATCAACCTTGTATTCAGAATCTAAAAATTCTGTTATTGATTTGATGCCTTCTGCAATGAAAAGGGAATGCTCTTTTCTGTATTTTTTTTGGTGTAATGCATTTACAAAACTGATTTGCGATTTTGAAAGCATATTTAAACGTTTATTACTTATACGCTGCAAGTATACTGCTTTTACTATTTATATTTCCCGGATGCTCTGCCACCAAGTACCTTAATGAAAACGAGGCGCTGGTAAAAAAGGTGAAACTAAAAGGTATTGACAAAGAGTTTTCAGAGCAAGCTTACATCTATGTACAAAAGGATATAAAGCCTAATTCCAGGCTGAACCTTGCCCTGTATAACATGTTTAACACCAAAAATGGTAAGTATCGTACCGACAGGATCAGGAATATTGGTGAGCCTCCTCACATTCTGGATAGCCTTTTGGTTGAAGTTTCAAGAAATGAGGTTGAAAAGTTTCTTAAAACAAAGGGCTTTTTAAAGGCGGAAGTTAAGAGCGAAGTTGTTAAGAAAAATAAAAGAGCATACATCACACTGTCGGCAAAACAGGGGCCATCCTTTAAACTGCGTAATTATACTTATCAGATTCCCGATTCGAACGTTAAAAGGCTATATGAAAACGCGAGAAGCCAGTTTACCAAAATAAGCCCTGGCATGCGTTATGATGCAGATTCGTTGTTGTATGAAAGTAAGCAAGTATTTGAGCTGTTGAAGAGAAATGGATATTACGATTACCAGCAACAATACATGCGTGGCTTTGCCGACAGTAACCTGTATTCGAGCCAGGTAGATGTTAAAATGGTGATCGATAACCCAGTAAATCGAGGCCAGCACCAGGTTTTTTCTATTGGCAGGACAAGATTCATTATTGAAAACAGCGAAGGCCGCCTGGCGCGACGTGAGGCTGACTCTGCCTATATTGATACAAATTTGTTCTTTAAGGACTATTCAGGGCGGTTCAAATTCAGGCCCCTGGCAAAATATGTGTTTTTTAACAAAGGGGATATCTATAACACCGACAACGTAAATCTTACCTATGACAGGCTATTTGATTTAAACGTATTTAAGAATATCCGAATTGATTTTGTTAAGGATAAGGTTGATACAACCATCTTAAACGTTCGATTAAATGCTTTGCCGATTAAACGGATGAGCAACAGGATAGAGGGCGAGTATACTTTTAATACCGGTCGAAATGGCTTTAACATCGCCAATACCTATACTAACCGGAATCTGTTTGGCGGTTCAGAACAATTAGACATTAAATTTAAGTATGGTATTTTATTTGATTCCCGCATTAAAGGCAATCTTATTGATAAAATATTTAACCGCGATTTTCAGATAGGAGTAAATGTTATTATCCCCAAATTGCTTATTCCATTCCGAATCCCTTCGATGGGCCGTTATGGAGTACCTAAAACCACTCTCTCCAGTAGCGTGCAACTATTTAACCAGGTTAATGCATTTACCAACCGGCTGTTCATCAACTCCATTACATACAATTGGGCAGAAACCCGGCTAAAGCTGCATAGTTTAACACCTGTTAACATTGAGTATCGGGATGGAAGGCTAGATCCCGCTTTTAAAGACTCTTTGGAAGCCAAGCAGTTGTTTCTGTACGTGGCCACAAATAACAGGCAGTATTTTAATCTTGGAAGCCAGTATAGTTATGCTTTGAATGCATTAAAGCTGAATACTTATGAGAATTTCCTTTTCCTAAGGTCGTTTTTTGACGTAGGTGGAAATACTTTATCATTATTTGCCAACGCCCTGAAGCTTAAGAAGGATTCAACTGGCGCCAGAACATTCTTGGGGCTTCCTTACTTGCAATATTTTAAAACTGAGCTCGATTTGCGACTATACCGAAGCCTGGGCAGCGAGCGTCAGTTTGTGGCTCGTTTATATCCGGGTATTGCGTATCCATATGGCAACAAAAGCGCTATCCCTTTTGAAAAGAATTTTTATGCCGGCGGGTCTACGGGTATTAGAGCCTGGCAGGCCCGAACTCTTGGGCCGGGTAATTATAATCGTAAGGATATTGAGCAAGGGCTGCGTGAGAGGCTTAGAAACTTAGACCAGCTGGGGGAGATAAAGCTGGAAGGAAGTCTTGAGTACCGCTTTAAATTGCTAAATAACTTTTTCGGTTCTAAAGTTAGGGGGGCTGCCTTTACGGATTTTGGAAACGTTTGGCGATTAAATAAGCTTGAAAATTTGCCTGATACTGATGTGCAATTCAGGCTTAACAAATTATTTCAACAACTGGCAATAGGCGTAGGAGCAGGACTGCGTTTCGACCTTCAGTATTTTGTATTCCGTTTTGATGCAGGCATAAAAGTTAAGGACCCACAATTTGAAGAAACCGACCAGTGGGTAATAAAACATTTGTTTAATGGCCGAGAATTCCGAAGGAATTATGCCGCCACTAATTTTCCAGACCAGTATCGCTTTGTACAATACAATTTCGGGGTAGGAATGCCTTTTTAAATAAAAGATTTCAGTCCGTCGAATATTGTTTCCAAAAATGTTGGAAGGCTTAATCCATTGCTGCTGTTGAAGAAAAATAATCCGAGTATTATTATAATGGCAAATACTAAAAACTTGCGAAACATGCTGGCTATTATGATAAGCACCGCTGGTATGAGCGCCATTACCATCCAGCTTATTTTTATAGGGTTTAGCCCTGAATCTCTTTTTAATACATAATAAAGCCTCGCGGCCGAAGCTTCACCGTTAAGGTGCTTTAAATAAACAAATGTAGATTTATCGATAGGTTGGGGGTAAACCGCTACTCCATCATGAAATTTTAATTCCTGCCTGAAGCCGTTTACGCTAAATTGAAAAGTGCCATTAATTTGCTCAATCGGTTTGTCTATTGAATCGGTTGCAATGATGGCCAGCTTATCATTCTTTAACAAGCTTTCTTTAACGATAAAACTTTTGATAGTTATGGTTTCGGATTTTCCAGTCGAAAGGATAAAGCAAAGCCCGATTGTAAGCAGATGGCAACAGATTGTTTTCATGTTAATTCTAAAACGTTTTAAAATTAAACTTTAATTTCTATTTCCGAAGGGCAAGCTGAGTTGATGAACCATTGTCAGTAATTGCAGCCTTTTGCAGTTCAGGCAAAGAGTGGTTTTTTTATCTCATTAAAGAATTTTCGTATGGCACGCGGGTAGCAATCGACCGCCCTAATGTAATCTCATCCACATATTCAATTTCGCCGCCAAAAGCAATTCCGCGGGCAATTGTGCTGACTTTAACAGGTAAGTCTTTAAGTTTTTTATAGATGTAAAATATAGTAGTATCGCCTTCCATAGTAGGATTTAATGCCAGAATCACTTCGGAAATATTACCTGCTTTCACTCTTTGAACTAAAGATTCGATATTCAGTTCTGAAGGGCCGATTCCGTCCATTGGCGAAATTAATCCGCCCAAAACGTGATAAACCCCATTGTATTGATTGGTGTTTTCTATAGCCATCACGTCGCGGGTGTCTTCGACGACGCAAACCAGCGCTTTGTCGCGTTTATGGCTGGCACATATTTCGCAGATAGCTGTGTCAGAAATATTCCTGCATGTTTCGCAAAAGCGGATATCTTTCTTCAATCGGCTAAGAGATTCTGTAAAACGGTTTACATCAGCTTCAGGCTGATTTAACAGATGCAATACCAACCTGAGAGCCGTTTTTGACCCCACACCCGGTAGCCTTGAGAATTCGTTAACCGCATTTTCCAATAGGCGGGAAGAAAAGTTCATAATGCAAAGGTATTAATTTAGTGTTACACAGTTTGGTGTATGTCTTAGGCTGATTATCTAATTGATCATAAATAAATTGTTGGCAATTGAGGATAAATTTGATAATCAAAGTTTAATCGATATATAGTTAAATTCATTTTTATATCCCCAGGCCAAAAGAAATCCATCCAATCCGTATATATTAGGGACTTTTAATAACGTATGTCACCAGTCGTTTTATTATCTTTTATAGTAGGCTACTTCGTTTTGCTTATTGTCGTTTCTTATTTCACGTCGAGAAACTCTTCCGATAATTCAACTTTTTTTATAGCCAACCGAAACTCAAAATGGTATCTGGTTGCGTTTGGGATGATTGGCACCGCACTATCCGGAGTAACATTTATTTCGGTACCGGGCGCAGTGGGAAAGAGCAGCTTTGGATATTTTCAGTTTGTGCTGGGCAATGCGGTAGGCTTTGTATTAATAGCTACAGTGTTGCTTCCATTATATTACCGGATGCACCTGGTTTCTATTTATACCTATCTCGAAAGGCGATTAGGGCATTGGAGCTATAAATCCGGGGCAATGATATTTCTGATATCAAGAACGATAGGATCTGCTTTCAGGCTCTATTTGGTAGCCATTGTATTGCAGAAGTTTATTTTCGACGCCTGGAATGTTCCCTTTGCCGCTACCATTGTAATATGCCTGCTGCTCATCTGGCTTTATACTTATAGGGGAGGGCTGAAAACAATTATTATAACCGATACGCTTCAAACTGTTTTTCTGTTATCATCTGTAGTTCTATCCTTATACTTTATATCAAAAAGCCTCAATTTTAGCTTCGGCGAAGCTTTTGAGGCTGTAAAGAATAGTTCTTATTCGAAGATTTTCTTTTGGGAGGATTTTGTAGGCAGTAAAGCCCATTTCGTTAAGCAATTTTTAGGTGGAATATTTGTGACGGTTGCAATGACAGGACTTGATCAGGACCTTATGCAGAAAAATTTAAGTTGTAAAAATATCGGCGAAGCCCAAAAGAACATGCTTACGTTCACCTGTATTTTTGTGGTAATTAACTTATTCTTTCTAAGCGTAGGTGCTTTGCTATACATGTTTGCGACAAAACATAATATAGATCTTGCCTCATTCAAAACTCCCGATTATCTGTTTCCGGAAATAGCTCTTAATAAATTAAATATAGTGCCTGCGGTGATATTTATGCTCGGTTTAACTGCTGCAACTTTTGCCACTACAGATTCGGCCTTAACAGCGTTAACAACATCGTTTTGTGTTGATTTTCTCAATTTTAACAAGGAAAAAGACCATAATGCACCGCATTTGGTTCGCACAAGGCATATGGTACACGTGGCTTTTTCAGCTTTGATGTTGCTGGTGATATTGGGATTTAAGGTTATTAATAACGAATCGGTAGTGAATGCTATATTTAAGGCAGCAGGCTACACATATGGCCCTTTACTGGGGCTGTTCTCTTTCGGAATGTTAACCAGAAGGAATGTTGCTGACAAACTGGTGCCTTATATATGTGTACTGTCGCCAGCTTTATGTTTTTTTATAGACAGCTACTCAGCTAAGTGGTTGGGCTATGCAATTGGTTTTGAATTGATTATTTATAATGGCTTAATTACATTTTTATTTTTATTGTTAAGCAGTAAGGCCAGCAATACAAACAAATAGCGATTATTTTATTTAAAGGGTTATATATGACAAGTGACGATAAAATTAGAAGTGCATTCGAAAATCAGGACTGGCATGAGATTAAAGTAACCGACTCATGGCAGATATTTAAAATTATGGCCGAGTTTGTGGATGGTTTTGAGAAGCTGGCAAAAATAGGCCCCTGCGTTTCAATATTTGGTTCTGCGCGTACTCCCAACGATAATAAATACTATAAAATAGCTGAAGATACCGCACGTTTATTAACCGAGCGCGGTTATGGTGTGATTTCTGGAGGTGGGCCCGGTATCATGGAAGCCGCTAATAAAGGTGCCTACGAATCGGGAGGCAAGTCGGTTGGCTTAAACATAGAATTACCCTTTGAACAATTCCACAATAAATACATCGACCGCGATAAGTTACTGGAGTTTGATTATTTCTTTATCCGTAAGGTGATGTTTATGAAATATTCCCAAGGCTTTATTGTGCTGCCTGGCGGTTTTGGAACGATGGATGAAATGTTTGAAGCGATAACCCTTATTCAAACAGGTAAAATTGCACGGTTCCCGATTGTATTGGTGGGCTCTGAATATTGGGGAGGCTTGCTCGATTGGGTGGAAAACCACATGCTTGATGCAAAAAATATCAGCCCCGATGATTTAAGCTTGTATCGCTTGGTTGATACTGCAGAGGAAGCAGCTGAACATATTTTCAGGTTCTATAACAAATATGTTTTGAAACCTAACTTTTAAGGATTGAAGCGATCCGGCAGTGATTTTAAATTGATAGCCGATTTTATTTTTCTGTTGGCAGACGTAGGGGCACAAGGGTTATCTCGGAGATATAAAGCGCACAAATTTAAAAGGCGAATAGGTAAATTGCTGGGAGTGCCAAGTTAAACCAGATTTATTATTAATATGGATTGAAATTACTTCCGATAACCAGATTAGATAAATCAGAGTTGGTTCCCACTCTGATTTATTTTAGGAAATTAAAAATAGAAGCTAGAATAATATATATCCATCACCTATTGCTTATTCTCAGTAAGTTTCAGCGCCGCATAGGTGCCCGCACTAAGCCCCAACAGAATCAAATTATTAGTACTAAACACAGGAATAATTGCATTAACAACCTGGGTGCTCGCCCCGGTGGTAATCCCTTTGAGGTTAACTACTGTTTTATAAATAAACCACAAGCCAAAAACCAGATTGAAAATAAATGCCTGAAAGCGGTGTATACTTATGCCATATTTATCCGACAAGATATCTTGTAAAAAGCCTTCACTGGGCATATTTGCACTTAAGGTAGTTTGTACCGTTGATGGATTAGGAGTGGCTTGTGTTATTGGGGCTTGTGTTACTGCCGGCTGAAAACCCGATTGCACAGTCGCTTGGAATGTAGAAGTTTGATCGGGCATTGTAGCTGCATCTGCCATGGTTGAACCATCGCTGGCGACAGGCTGTGGCGGAGTATATATCGGCGCTGGGCTCGGATTGTATTGCGGGCTTGGCTGCGGAACATAAGTAATAACGTTGCCAGCCTGGTTTGCAGGTGGATTGGTGGAGGCTTGGTTGTTTGATACATCAATAGCTGTGGATGCAATGTGCGTAACTGCCCCGATGCCCAACAAGCCAAGAGTAGAATCATCAAGATTGGGGATTTGTCCGGTTGCTAGAATTACAGCAACTATTGATGCCAGAATTAAAAAAGTCCACCACGTAAGTTGAACTCGGGAAAAACTAAAAGGCCTGGGTTTAGCGGTACTAACATCGCAAAGGATGCAATAATTTTTTTGCAAAAAAACAGCAGTTGCAAGAAGCAAAGCGAAAATCAATAGATAGATTAAGCGTGGGTCCATAATATTTAGGTTTACTTAACAGATAGTCTTTATCGCTTTACAATTGTGCAATAAATTATCGGTTAAATCAAATGTGAAAAACTTATTATTAGTATCAGGCTTTTCTATAGAGGTTTCGCCTGCCCTGTTTGGTGTAAGTTAATTTACCTTCATCTGCAAATTTTTTCAAAGCTGTAGATATTTCTGAGGGATGGGGCTTCACGTTATATTTGGCCATAAAGTCTTCTACAACAGATTCAACGAGGCGCGGTTCCTCAAAAAAGTCTGTTTCTTCAACCAGTTCTTTAACGCGGTAGGTTGTTTTTGCCCGTTCTTTTCTACCTGGAGGAAGATCAAACAAGGGCTTCAGTTCAAGTTCAATATTCAGGATTTCGGATGGATGGGTTTTAATTGCCCGGCAAATTGCAATGACATAACTTACAGTAGTATCTCCGCCATTCTCAATTGCGGAGATCGTATTGATGGTGAAACCAGTCATTGCAGCAATATCGTCAAGGCTATATCCTTTCGACTTTCTATTTTGCCTTAGAAGTTCTCCAATCTGTTTCGTCGATTGCTCGTCAATGTATTTTCCCACCTAACAAATTGAAAGATGATTTATATAAAATATTTACAAATAAAACGCTAAATATTTTGTTTGTGTTTGGACGTATTATTATCTTTACGATGTTTACCAACACATCTAAACTTTGTCAAATGGAAAGAAATTCAGCCACTTTAGTGCCATCATTGCCACTCGAGGCCATGGAGCATTTTTTTAAAAGCTATACAACTGTTGAGGCGCAAAGCTTGTTATGGCGCTGGTTCGTTTTAAGTATCAGAAATGAATTTCGCGAATTGTCAACCGACGAAATGCAACGATTTGCAGATTTCTTCGACCAGCTTCAAAATCTTGTAATCGCTGCACATGCTATTCAGCAATCAGACAGGCATGCAGAAGATTTGAAAATGAAAGTATAAAGATCAGTAATTGAAGAGAAGTATCACGCTTTTTGCGTATTGTATTATTCAATCAAAATTCGATGTTGATGTTTTTATGGCCGCATGATGAGTATTAAACATCTTCATTAGCCTCAGCCAATGTTACTAAATTATCTATCTTTGCAGCTTGATTATGAGCAGGAAGGTTGCATTTTATACACTTGGTTGTAAATTAAATTATTCTGAAACTTCAACTATCGGAAGGCAGTTTAAGGCTGCAGGTTTTGATACCGTTGAGTTCACCGATAAAGCAGACGTTTATTTAATTAATACCTGCTCGGTTACGGATAATGCGGATAAGAAGTGCCGTAAGGTAGTTAAAGAGGCATTAAAACATTCGCCCGAAGCTTATATCATCATTGTTGGATGCTATGCCCAGCTCAAGCCTAAAGAAATTTCTGAAATTCCAGGGGTTGATATTGTTTTGGGCGCTGCAGAAAAGTTCCAGCTGATTGATTATGTGAAGGACTTTACCAAGCAGCCCAAAGCTCTTGTCTATAATCAGCCAATTTCTGAGGCTAACGAATTTGTAGCTTCGTATTCATACGGCGACCGTACCCGCACTTTTTTAAAAGTACAGGATGGTTGCGATTATTCCTGTACATTCTGCACGATTCCCTTGGCCCGCGGTTCAAGCAGAAGCGATAAAATTGAAAATATTGTTAAGCAAGCCGAAGAAATTGCCGCTTCAGGAGTAAAGGAGATCGTGCTTACGGGCGTTAATATTGGCGATTTTGGTATTCGCGATGGAAAGCGGGAGGATAAATTTTTTGATCTGGTTAAGGCTCTTGATGAGGTTGAAGGCATTGAGCGTATCCGTATTTCATCTATTGAGCCGAATTTATTAACCAATGAGATTATTGAGTTTGTGGCAGCTTCGAAACGCTTCGTACCTCATTTTCATATCCCGTTGCAATCTGGCTCTAACAAAATTCTGGGCTTAATGCGCCGCCGCTACCGCAGGGAACTTTATACTGAGCGTGTTGCTAAAATAAAAGAGGTAATGCCGGATTGTTGTATTGGAGTAGATGTTATTGTTGGCTTCCCGGGCGAAACTCGTGAGGATTTTATTGACACTTACAATTTTTTAAACGACCTGAATATTTCGTACCTGCATGTATTTACCTATTCTGAAAGAGAAAATACCCCAGCTGCCGAAATGGAAGGTTCTGTACCAGGTTCTCAGCGTGCGGATAGAAGTAAAATGCTACACATCCTGTCTGATAAAAAGCGCCGTGCTTTTTACGAAACTCAGTTAGGCAAAGATGCAGTTGTGCTTTTCGAAGCAGACCACAAAGAGGGCTTTATGCATGGTTTCACCCAAAACTATGTTAAGGTTAAAGCTAAGTACGATCCTGTTTCAGTAAATGAAATGCGCAACGTTAAGTTAATGTCTATTTCTGCGGAAGGGGAAGTCGAAATTACAGAGGCTGCGGAAGTGTTGAGCCATTAAGGGGCTTGAGGTATGAGTGATCAGGTATCAGGTATGAGGTCGGATGTCTGAGAGCTAACACCTGAGAGCTGATAGCTAACAGCTAACGAACCTTTCCATATTAAAATCCAATCGGTATCTTAGCCGCATGTTTCCAACCCTATCTCATTTAATAGAGTACCTAACTGGATTAAATATTCCCTTACCTATACAAACATTCGGTTTTTTTGTAGCTATAGCATTTGTTGCCGGTTATTGGGCTTTTTCAGAAGAATTAAAGCGTAAGGAAGCTTTAGGCATTTTGCATTCTTTTAAGCAAAGAGTTAAAGTGGGCGAGCCCGCTACACCTGCAGAAATTGGACTAAATGCGATTTTCGGGTTTCTTGTAGGATATAAAATTCTATATGCGGTTTTAAATTATTCAGCCTTTGTAAACAGCCCGCAGGAGTTCATTCTCTCTATGAATGGAAACTTTTTCGGTGGAATACTAGTGGGCGGATTATTTGGCTATATGGCTTATGCTGATAAGAAAAAAAATGAGCTAAAAGTTCCAAAAGTAGTTGAACAAACCGTGCATCCCTATCAGCTAATGGGTAATATGATTGTTTGGGCAGCTGTTTGGGGATTTTTAGGCGCCAAGATTTTCCATAACCTGGAATATTTTAGTGATTTTATGCGGGACCCAATTGAAGGCTTACTGTCTTTTAGTGGGTTAACTTTTTATGGCGGATTAATTTGCGGAGGCGCGGCAGTACTCTATATAGCTAGCAAAAACGGTATCAAGCCAATCCACATGCTCGACGTTGGAGGTCCAGGCATGATGCTTGCGTATGCGGTAGGCCGTATCGGATGCCACATGTCTGGCGATGGCGACTGGGGAATACCTAACCCGAAACCTAAACCAGATTGGTTGAGCTGGGCACCAGATTGGGTTTGGTCGTTTAAATACCCGCACAATGTAATTAATGAGGGAGTGCCAATTCCGGGTTGTACGGGGAGATTTTGTAACGAATTAGCCGTTGGGGCTTATCCAACTCCGTTTTACGAAGTGCTGATGTGCCTTGCCTTGTTTGCTATTTTGTGGTCTGTACGCAAGCGTATTGCAGCACCTGGCTTAATGTGGTCGCTCTATCTTATACTGAACGGAATTGAACGTTTTTTAATTGAGCATATTCGTGTCAATTCTCTATACCATGCTTTTGGCCTGGCTTTTACTCAAGCCGAATTAATTTCATTTGTTATGATTGTTACCGGTATTATCGGAGTAATCTGGTCGCTTAACAATCAAAAACGCACATCATTAGCAAATACATGAATCTTGAAAAGTTAACATCAGAAGTAGCCGAGTTGGCTAAACAAGTTGGCGGTTTTATAAGGGAAGAATCCCAAAAGTTTAATAGCGAGAGCATCGAATACAAAGGATATAATAACCTGGTTTCGTATGTAGATAAAACGGCAGAAGAGAAGATCGTATCCCGATTAGTAGAATTATTGCCAGAAGCTGGCTTTATCACGGAGGAGGAAACTATCAACAAAACAGGTGAGGTTTACAACTGGATTGTTGATCCTTTAGATGGAACCACCAATTTTATTCACGGACTGCCTATATTCTCGGTAAGCATAGCTTTAGAACAAAACAAGGAACTGGTTCTTGGAGTAGTTTACGAAATAAATTTAAATGAGTGTTTTTATGCCTGGAAAGATGGCGGTGCTTATTTAAATGGCAAAAAAATTAAAGCCACTAAAAATTCAGAATTCAATCAAACACTTTTAGCTACTGGTTTTCCATATTATAATTTTGAGAAAGAAACACAGTACCTGAATGTGGTACGCGAATTTATGCAGCAATGCCATGGCATACGCCGAATGGGTTCGGCAGCCGTTGATATGGCATACGTAGCTTGTGGAAGGTTCGACGGTTATTTTGAATACAATATAAATTTATACGATATCGCAGCTGGTGTGGTGATCGTTCGCGAAGCGGGTGGTGACGCTTGCAATTTTTCCGGGGGAGATGAGTTTTTCGAATCCCGTGAAGTGATAGCCAGCAATGGTGTGATTGGTAAGGGAATGAAAGATGTAATTCAAAAGTACTTTCTATCCTAAGAGAAAAAAAGGCTTGCTTAATTTAGTAAGCCTTTTTTGTTGGCATCCTTCTTTGTTAATGCCTGCTTTAAAAATTGAAATGGAACCTAAATTAATTTGTAATGAAATTGAGCCTGCCTACCTTTGGCCGATAAAAAACATAGATGCTTAATATTTCTTCCATTCACCATGTAGCTATTATTTGCTCTGATTATGAACGGTCCAAGAAGTTTTATACAGAGATTCTGGGGCTTCGGATCATTTCTGAATTTTATCGAAAGGAACGCAATTCGTATAAGCTTGACTTGCAAATAGGTGATGCACAGATTGAACTTTTCTCATTCCCGAATACGCCGGAAAGAGTATCCAGGCCAGAAGCAAGAGGGTTGAGACATCTCGCCTTTGCAACAGATGATATTGAAAAAGCTGTTGTCAGCCTGCAATCGCACCAAATTGAGGTTGAGCCAATTAGAGTTGACGAGTTAACCGGCAAACGTTTTACATTCTTCGCTGACCCAGATAATCTTCCACTTGAGCTCTACGAAAAATAGCCTCTTTAAATTTAAGCAGTTCGAAGTTGACCAAACGGGCTGTGCTATGAAGATCAATACCGATGGTGCGTTATTGGGGGCATTGAGTAAGGCAGAAAATCCCAGGGCTATTTTGGATATAGGGAGTGGTACCGGAGTAGTTGCCCTGATGCTGGCCCAGCGCTTTCCTAATGCCAGGGTAGATGCGGTAGAGATTGAAAAACAGGCGGCTGAAAGGTCGGCAATGAACTTTCAAAATTCTCCTTTCTCCGAGCGGCTTTCTTTGTATCCGGAATCATTTCAGGCATTTTCTGAAAATCATCCTGATAAAAAGTACGATTTGATAGTAAGTAATCCACCTTTTTTTCTTCACTCTCTAAAAAATCCTGACCAGGGCAAGCAAACGGCGCGGCATACAGATAATGTATTTTTTGAAGACTTAATTCGCTTTGGATACAGTCATCTAAACGAGAGCGGAATTTTCAGCCTTATTTTGCCTCAAGCAACAGCCGAATTATGTGAGGTTCTGGCAGCAAAGCAGGGCTTGCATGTTCAGCAACTTATTCATATTTCTTCGTTCAAAGACTCCCGCCCTCACAGGCTGTTAATCAGCTTTGGTTTTGAAAAGGCAGGCCCCGCTGAGGAAGAATTTGTAATTTATTCATTACATCGCGAGTATTCCGGGCAGTTTGCTAATGCTTTGAAAGAATTTTTTACAATATTCTAATTGTTTTGTTAATTTAGTAATACATCTACATTCCTATTAAATCATTTTAATGAAAAAGATCGGGCTTATCTCTGATACCCATGGCTATTTAGACGATTCTGTTTTTAGATATTTTGATGAATGTGATGAAATATGGCATGCAGGAGATTTTGGAACCATTGAGGTTGCTGATAAACTAGCAGCCTTTAAGCCTTTAAAGGGCGTTTATGGCAATATTGATGGTAAAGATATCAGACTTATATATCCTGAACATTTAAGGTTTAAGTGCGAAGAAGTAGATGTTTGGATGACTCACATAGGTGGTTACCCTGGCAGGTACAACCCCAAAATAAAAGCGGAGATATACACTAACCCGCCAAAAATTTTTATTTGCGGGCATTCTCATATATTGAAAGTTATATATGATAAAAAAATAGGTGCTTTACACTTAAATCCTGGAGCTGCAGGCAAACAAGGTTGGCATAAAATGCGTTCTTTGTTGAGATTCTGCATTTCCGAGGAAAAAATCCATACCTTAGAGGCTATAGAATTGGGGATTAGATAATGTAAAAAATACACTAAGTACTATGTTAGCAGTCAAAACACTAGGCCAGTTTATCATTGAGAAGCAAAAAGACTTCCCTTACGCTAAGGGAGAATTATCACGCTTGCTACGTGACATCGGCATTGCCGCAAAAATTGTAAACCGCGAAGTTAATAAAGCAGGTTTAGCAAATATTTTAGGAGAAGTGGGAACTACCAACTCTCACGGAGAATCCCAAAAGAAATTGGATGTTTATGCAAATGAGCAGTTTATCTCGGCATTAACATCAGGCGGAGAATGCTGTATCGTAATTTCAGAAGAAAACGATGACCCGGTGTATATTGAATCTGAGGTATCTAAAAATGCAAAGTACATAGTGGCTATTGATCCCCTTGATGGTTCTTCAAATATTGATGTAAATGTATCTGTAGGTACGATTTTTTCCATTTACAGAAGGAAATCAACCGAAGGCAAAGCAACCATAGAAGATGCCCTGCAAAACGGCACGGAACAGGTGGCTGCAGGCTATGTGGTTTATGGCTCTTCTACAATGCTTGTTTATACCACCGGGAAAGGCGTTAACGGTTTTACCTTAGACCCTTCAATAGGTGAGTTTTGCCTCTCTCATCCGAACATGACTATCCCTAAAAATGGAAACATCTACTCTATTAATGAGGGGAATTATGTCCATTTCCCTTCGGGAGTGAAGCGTTATATAAAATATTGCCAGGTTGAAGATAAGTCAACCAACCGTCCGTATGTATCTCGTTACATTGGGTCTATGGTGGCAGATTTGCACAGAAATATATTAAAAGGTGGGATTTTTATTTATCCTACAACTGCGAGTGCGCCAAAAGGAAAACTACGCCTGGTTTACGAATGTAACCCAATGGCCTTTATTATTGAGCAAGCGGGTGGAAGGGCTACAACCGGTTTTGAGCGTATACTAGATCTTGACGTAGAATCTTTGCACCAGCGTTCGGCAATTTTTATCGGTTCTGAAAACATGGTGAGAAAGGCAGAGGAGATGATGCAGGATTTTTCGCCTGAATTTGCGCCGAAAGTGGTGGATATCAAAACTGCTCTTCCGGTAGGTGAGGTACCTTTAGATGCTTCGGACAAGGAATTGAAAAAAATTGGAATAATAGGAGGGATTGATTAAAAAATCCCTTCCCCTCCTTTAAGTGCTTCGGCTTCAAAAACTGAATCAATAAGTAATTTATCTTTTTGTTGATATGCTGCGACTGCTAACCGGTCGCAGCGTTCGTTTTCTGGGTGCCCCGCATGCCCCTTAATCCATTTGAATTTCACTTTGTGCAGCTTATAAACCTGCAGAAAACGTAACCACAAATCTTTGTTTTTCTTTCCGGCGAATCCTTTTTGCAGCCATCCAAACACCCATTTTTTCTCAACTGCATCTACCACATATTTAGAATCCGAGTAAACCAACACTTCCATTCCCGGCTTCTTTAGTGCTTCGAGTCCAACAATTACTGCTAAAAGTTCCATTCGGTTGTTGGTGGTTTTACGAAATCCTGCTGAAAGCTCTTTATAATATGGCCCCGATCTCAGAATAGTTCCGTAACCGCCAGGCCCGGGGTTTCCACTGGATGCCCCATCCGTAAATAATTCAATCATGATACTGGAAATTAAATGGCTAAGTCCCATAAAAAAAGCCCTTGTGGGCTATGTAATAGGCTTGGTTGGTAAGTAATCAAGTTCGGATTCGCGTCCCTCATAACCACAATTGATGCCATACTACATACTATATATGTGCTTTGTTTACAGGCTATTCATGATAAGCCATTGGTGGCTTTTTAAAACATTTTTAATGTAAAAAGCCGTTTTGTTATTTGCTGCGAATATATCTAATGTTTTGGCTGTAGACTAATTTTCTGTGGGGTAATGCTGATAATCTTTTTCTGAGTATCTCCTCTATAAAAGTTAGACAATAGTATTTAGGAGTAATGCCGAGAAATCTCATGCAACTGAGGTAGTATTTGCATATTGCTTAATTAGCATTCCATATCGGAGATCCCTCACCCATAAAGGGATGCGAGATGACGGTGCGGGTTAGGATTGCAGCACTCCGAACCAAAGTGTCATTTCCGCTTTCGGTGTGTGCCGACAAAGGTTTATCATGCAAAGCCAACGTCTTTCGCGAAGCCGCAATTCAATTCCGTCATGGCGAAACCTTTGCGGCTTTGCGCGAAATCTGTCTTGCTACTGCTTCGGCGAACCAGAAACCAATTTTGAGTCTATTTGGAACAATTAAGGGGGATAATTGAAATGATATTACTTATTATCCTCGTTTTAGCTCAGTAATTTTACTCTCACAATTATAGGCCTGCAAATCACGATGAAAACTAAGTTTTCATAAAGGCGTTTGTCCCCATACACTGAAGCCTGTAATAAGTACAAGGATTAATAAATATCATTCAATGCAAACACACACTTGCTGTTACCTCAATTATTCTAAATTAATTTTGAGGGCTCTTTTTTTAGCTTTATTAATGAATGTGCTGGCTTTCTCAAGGCTATCGGCACAATCTTCAAGAGTAAAGTACAATTTTAATCCATCCTGGAAGTTGATGGTGGGCGATATTCCAGGGGCAGAGGCTCCCGGATTTGATGATGCAGCCTGGAAATCAGTAACGCTCCCGCATGCCTGGAATGAAGATGCGGCGTTTAAAGTTGCCATTGACCATCATCCCACCGGAATTGCATGGTACAGAAAACATTTCTACCTCCCCAAAAATGCAAAGGGGGGCAAGGTATTCATCGAATTTGAAGGTGTGCGCCAGGCAGGCGAAGTTTACCTTAACGGGAAGTCAATCGGCCTTCATGAAAATGGAATTACTGCTTTTGGTTTCGATATTACCGATCATGTAAAATTCGATGCGGAAAATGTGATCGCCGTAAAAACGGATAACTCCTGGGATTATCGCGAAAAAGCAACCAACTCCAGGTATCAATGGAGCGACAAGAATTTTAATGCCAATTATGGAGGCCTTTCTAAAAACGTATGGCTTCATACAACTGGCAAATTGTATCAAACTCTGCCACTTTATTCATTCCTGAAAACGAGCGGAAATTACATTTATGCAAAGGATTTTGATATCGCTGGCAAGAAAGCAACTATAGTTGCCGAAGCCGAGGTAAGAAATGAATTTCCGGTAAATAAAACATTTCGCTACGAAGTAGAAATTAAAGATTTGGACGGTAAGCTGGTGAAGTTAATAGACGGTGGACAATCAACTATTAAAGCCGGCGAAACCAAAATAATATCAGCCAGTGCAAGATTAAGCGGCTTAAATTTCTGGAGCTGGGGATATGGTTATTTATATACGGTAACCACTCGCTTGAAAGCCGATGGGGCACTTATTGATGAAGTGCCGGTAAAAACGGGCTTCCGAAAAGTGGAGTATAAAGACGGTATGGTTTACTTAAACGATCGTGTGCTGATGATGAAAGGCTATGCGCAGCGAAGCAGCAACGAATGGCCGGCAATTGGCCTTTCAGTACCGCCATGGTTAAGCGATTATAGTAACGGGTTGATGGTAGAAAGTAATGCAAACCTGGTTCGCTGGATGCACATTACCCCTTGGAAACAGGATATAGAATCTTGCGATAGAGTAGGCTTAATTCAAGCGATGCCTGCAGGTGATGCCGAAGCGGATGTGCAGGGCGAAAGATGGACGCAACGTACCCAGGTAATGCGCGACGCGATTATTTATAATAGAAATTCTCCAAGTATTTTCTTTTATGAAAGTGGCAATGAGGCTATTAGTGAGGAGCACATGGCTGAAATGAAGGCTATTAAATATAAATACGACCCTTATGGCGGCCGGGCAGTTGGCTCGCGTGAAATGCTTGACAGTAAAGTAGCCGAATATGGAGGGGAAATGCTTTATAACAACAAACGCGCCGATATTCCTCTGTGGGCAACCGAGTACTCCCGCGATGAGGGCCTGCGCAAATACTGGGATGATTTTACTCCTCCATACCATAAAGATGGAGACGGCCCTCTGCACAAAAATGCACCGGCTAATCAATACAACCGAAACCAGGACTCGCATGCAATGGAGAATGTAATTCGCTGGTACGATTTCTGGAAAGAAAGGCCGGGAACAGGCAAGAGGGTAAGTTCCGGAGGGGTGAATATCATTTTCTCTGACTCCAATACACATTTCCGCGGAGCTGAAAATTACCGACGAAGTGGTGAGGTGGATGCGCTGAGAGTGGCTAAAGATGGTTTTTTTGCCCACCAGGTAATGTGGGATGGATGGGTTGATGTTGAAAATTACAGAGCCCATATAATTGGCCACTGGAACTACAAAAAAGGCACAGTTAAGGATATTAACGTAATTGCATCCGGCGAAAAAACTGAGCTGTTTGTTAATGGTATTTCCAAAGGTTTTGGAACTCGCAGCAACGATTTCTTATTCACTTTTAAAAATATTGAATGGTTGTCTGGTACAATAAAAGCTGTTACTTATGACGCTAAGGGTAAGCTGTTGGCCCAAGATGAGATTAAAACGGCTGGCGATCCGGTTGCATTAAGGCTAACTACTAAGATGAATCCGGCTGGCTTTAAGGCTGACGGAGCAGATCTGGTTCTTGCCGAAGTTGAGGTTGTGGATAAGGATGGTAACCGTTGCCCTACAGCTTTGAACATGGTTAATTTCAAACTTGATGGCGAAGCCGAATGGCGCGGTGGCTTGGCACAAGGCCCTGATAACTATATCTTATCGAAAAGCCTTCCCGTTGAGTGTGGCGTAAACCGCGTGTTAATTCGCTCTACAACTAAGGCCGGTGCGATAAATTTAACTGCCGAAGCCGAGGGCTTGAAAGCTGCGGCAATTTCCTTTAAATCGGTGCCTGTTAAGGTGGATAGAGGTTTGTCGGTAAGTATGCCGGCTGAAGGATTAAATCCGCAGTTCAGAAGAGGGCCAACGCCTGCAAGCCCCTCATTTATAGCCTCAAGGAAAACAGTTCCGGTTACTTCGGTTACTGCCGGTGCTAACAGCGAAATGGCCAAAGCAAGTATCGACGATAATGAACTGAGCGACTGGGTGAACGATGGCAAGCTGTCGTCGGCATGGATTAAATACACCTTCGAGAAAGAATCAACTGTAAATGAAGTGAACCTAAAGCTTAATAATTTCCGCACCAAGGTTTATCCGTTACGAATTATGGTAGACGATAAAGTGGTGTTTGAAGGAAAGACAGAAAAAAGCCTTGGTTACTTTAAAGTAGATTGTAAGCCAGTAAAAGGTAAAACAGTAACTATTCAGTTAATGGCCGATGCATCCAATAAAGACGATTCGAACATTGGTGTAGAAATGGGTGGAAAAAAACTGGATGATGGCATTACCAGAAGCGAAACTAACGGCAAAGGGACTTTAAGCATTATAGAAGCAGAAATATTTGAAAAAATTTAGTTAAGGTTGAGTAAGGGGAGCCTTCCAATATTTGGATCGTTCCTTTTTAAGAAGATCCGGATAGTAATGTCCCGGATCTTTGTTGTTTTTAGAGATTCAACCGTTTGGTTCATCTCGAATAAAGAGCTTTTTTGCAAAAAACAAAACATATAGAGATGAACATCGGGCGCAATACCGGCTAGCCCGCTTTGTCATTTCGACGTGAGGAGAAATCTTAAGGCGCTTTATTATGCGTATAGCTTAGGATCTCTCCTTTACTTGAGATGACAAAACGCCCTAATTTAAAAGTGTCTTAAATGAGTAAGTTTAAATGATGTCATTATAAGTAGTTTAACTTAAAGAAGAAAAATACAGTGATGAGATCCGTCGCAACTATTTCTGGAACAAGAGACATAGTTTTTTGGCACAAATTTCGGGGCTGGTTGTTGGCTTTCTGTGTAGTTTTGAAATAACCAATTATAAACTCAAAAACTCATCTAACACAATTATTACTTTTAGTCCAATGGCTTGTAGCGTTAAAAGCTGTTATTTGTAAGGTGTTTACTTTATAGATGGGATTTTATCGAACAATGAAAACAAAGGGTTTCGTTATACTGGTATTATTTTTTGTTTTGTTTGAGGCTGTCTCGTTTGCCCAGCATAGCGATTTGAAGTTTGAACATATCACTTCTGACCAGGGGCTTCCACAAAACACGGTTCATGGAATAGTTAAGGATAAGTATGGCTTTATGTGGTTTGGCACATGGAGTGGTTTATGCCGTTATGATGGCTATTCATTTAAAACTTACCGATACAATCCCTCTGATATTCACAGTATAAACAGTAACCGTATCCATAATATCATAAAAGACTCGAAACAGAACCTTTGGATATTAACCTTTAAGGCCGGCGAGCTATGTCGTTATAACTACGAGAAGGACAATTTCGAAAGAGTTCCAGAACATAAGGTTTCCCAAAAATTCCGTTTGCTGCTTGCCAGGCGAGATCACATTGAAACAGTAAATTATACCTATAAACAATAC
>CBIHNR010000029.1:0-35936 GCA_966211215.1 uncultured Pedobacter sp. | reverse complement strand
TAAAGAAAAGCAAGTTCTGCAAGCTTTAGTTATAGGCTTTTCTTAGGAGAAAAAGAACGAAGCCCAGCCGGCAAGGCGATGATGATCAAAGCACCTAAATTCGAATGACTTGCTTCGGGATGTTTTTTATTACTCCCCAACTTTTACGCTTGATCCGATTTCATTACATTGCATTCATGCAGGCAAAAAGTAAAGAAATTCACCCCCGTAAAATTTTCGTTTTAGATACATCAGTAATTATTCACGACCACATTGCTTTTAAGAATTTTAAGGAGCATGATGTTGCCGTGCCTATACAGGTCTTAGAGGAACTGGATAATTTCAAAAACGGAAATGATAACCGCAATTTCGAGGCCCGTAGTTTTATCAGGCTAATAGACAGCCTGTCTAAAAAGCATTTGATAAGCCAATGGGCTCCACTTGATGGAAAGAATCGGGGACATTTCAAAATTATCATTGATGAGAAGCCTGCTAATGTTGATGCAGAAGAATTATTTGGCAAAGGGAAGGTTGACCACAAGATTTTGAATGCAGCACTATATCTTCAACAGGAAAATCCGGAGAAAAGTGTGGTGCTGGTATCCAAGGACATCTGCCTCAGGTTAAAGGCAAAGTCCCTGAATATCCTGGCAGAAGACTACGAAACGGGTAAAATTAAAAATCTTGAAAATCTATACTCCGGCAGTAGTAACCTTGAAGGCTTTACCGAGAAAGTACTGAACGAGTTGCGCAAGGGACTACTGGAGCCAGAGGAAGTAGGCTTGGCGCAAATGGCCACGGGAAATCATTTTTTCAATATCAAAGGTAAAAAAGGAACTAAAGAGCTTGCTTTTTATAGCAAAGCAAACCATAAGTTAATACACATTCCTCCACAACATGCATTCAGGATCAGTTCTAAAAATCCCGAACAGGATTTTGCCATGCATGCCTTACTGAATCCTGATATTAAATTGGTTACCATCCAGGGAAATGCGGGGACTGGAAAAACTCTTCTCGCATTAGCCTCTGCTTTAGAACGGCGCCGTGATTACAGGCAGATTTTCATCACCCGGCCAATTGTGCCTTTAAGTAATAAAGATATAGGGTTTCTGCCTGGTGATGTAAAATCGAAGGTAGACCCTTACATGGCTCCCATATGGGACAACCTGAAGTTTATAAGAGACCAGTTTGCCGATGATTCAAAAACTCAGGCTAAACTGGATGAATTGGTAACTACAGATAAGATTGCAATTTCACCCCTTGCCTTTATTAGAGGCAGAACGCTTACCAAGATATTTTTTATTGTAGATGAGGCCCAGAACCTTACACCTCACGAAGTTAAAACTATTATATCCAGGGCAGGGGAGGGAACTAAAGTAGTATTTACGGGAGATATATACCAGATAGATACCCCATACTTAGATTCAGAGAGTAATGGCTTATCTTATCTTATCGATAAAGCCAAATCCCATCCTTTATATGCGCATATCGCCCTACAAAAAGGTGAAAGAAGTGAACTAGCCAACTTGGCGACAGAGTTATTATAAAATATCTGATTTATTAATGAGTTGAATCTTGCAGCTCGGATCTATGCTTGCGATGTGCGGATTAACATTTAGAGGCTGCGGAGGGATTAAAAAATATCAATAGTGAATTTACAAGCTTCCAGATGGTCGTCTTCTTTGCCTTCCATAAACAACACCACCTTGTATTCGGTTAAGTTATCGTTGAAGCCTAAAAACATCCTCCTTAAACATCTTTGAATGATGGGAGAGAGAAGTATATATAAATTTTCGCAGTAGTATTCAAATTTGATTTTTATGGCTTTGTCGTAAAAATCGTTGCGATTAAAATCAGACATGTTAATGGTAAGAATACCCGCATTGAAAAAACCGCTCACAATTTCATTTCTTGTTCCTGGTGAAAGCCTTTCCACCCATTCTTCTGGCAGTTCCTCGAAAATTGTATTATTAAGGGTATTACTAATAATTTGTCGATAAAGATTTAGCATAATCTGATTTTGTCCAAAGGAGGGATAGTGTAAAAAAATTCCCATTATTACCCTTTTTGTGACTATGAATAGTTACTTCTAAAAAAACAAATTGTTTGTATAAGTTACAAGTTTTAATTCAAATTAATAGACTATATAACTATCCTTTCCTTAATAAGTTTCGCCTGTGGAAAACTCCGATAAGAACTGTGAACCTGACGTTGAGGTAAGCGTTTCATTTCTTGTATATTAAGTGAAGGATGCTGGTTCTCCTTGTAAATATTGGTCTTTCATTCGAACCTTGAAATTGCAGGCATTTCTGCCGATAATAGCTTTACAATAGCCTTTAAAGCATCAATTTTAAGACTTCCTTGCAAATGGGAAAGCGAAAAAAGTGCGTAAATTGAGTCAATTGCTCAAAAAACATGCTTTTTCGAATGAAGGCTAAAACCTGTTGGATAGGCTCATTAAAATACAATTTTCTAAACCTATTACACAAACGGTGGTTGTAAAAATTGTAAAGCTCCTCCGAACTAATTACACAATGAAATACAAATTCTCTATGATTTACAACCATTTTAAAAGCTGTATTGATGCATGTTTGGAATGTGCTGCAATATGTAACCAATGTGCCGTGGCATGTTTAAATGAAAAAGAAACGGAGTATTTAAAAAGATGTATTGAATTGGATTTGGACTGTGCTGCCGTATGCAGGAGTGCAGTTGAATTAATGAGCAGAAATAGCATCTTTGCAGATTCTTATTGCCGCTTATGCGCGGATGTTTGTACAGCCTGTGCGGAAGAATGCGAGAGGCATGCCGCTATGCACGACCATTGCCGGCTATGCGCAGAAGCTTGCAGGCGCTGCGCTGATGCATGTATGGCTATGGCATAAAAAGACAGAGGCCGGACATTTACGTCCAGCCTCTGTTTTTTCAAGATTATAAGCTTTCGCCATGCTGGCTAATGTCTAAGCCCAAACGCTCTTCTTCTTCAGAAACACGAAGGGGCGTAACCATGTCGGTAACTTTCAGTAGCAGCCATGAACCAAAGAATGCGAATATTGAAGCCCCTACAAGAGCTACAGTTTGCACAATGAATAGCTTGGTGTCACCAAAGATCAATCCATCGCCTGTAGTATTTGCCGGATTTATTGATTGAGTTGCAAAAACGCCGGTAAGAATCATTCCCACCATACCGCCAACACCGTGACAAGGAAAAACGTCAAGCGTGTCGTCTATGGAAGTACGTGTCCTCCAGTCAACAATAATATTACTGATAATAGAGGCAATGATACCAATAGCCAGGGAGTGTGGTATAGTAACGAAACCTGCTGCTGGTGTAATAGCAACCAGTCCAACCACTGCCCCGATACAAGTTCCCATTGCCGAAGGTTTACGGCCTTTAAAGGAATCAAAAAATATCCAGGCAAGTGCTGCAGCTGCCGAGGCTGCCATGGTGGTAGAAAGGGCAATGACAGACAATTTACCTACGGCAAATGCGGAGCCAGCATTAAAACCAAACCAGCCGAACCATAATAAGCCTGTTCCCAGCATTACATAGGTTACGCGTGCAGGGTTGTGATTAGGTTCGCTGCGGCGTTTCAGGTAAATAGCCGAAGCTAGCGCCGCCCATCCTGCCGACATATGAACTACCGTTCCGCCTGCAAAGTCTAATACGCCAAACTTAAAAAGGATTCCATCTGGGTGCCAGGTTGCGTGTGCCAAAGGAGCATAAATAAAGATGAAGAACAGGCAAATGAAAAATACATAAGAAATAAACCTTATCCTTTCTGCAAATGCTCCGGTTACGAGGGCAGGTGTGATAATCGCAAATTTCAGCTGATACATGGCAAATAAGGCCAGCGGAATAGTTGGCGCCAGTTCCCATGGCTTTGCATCTAAAATTCCATTCATCATAAAAAATGAAGATGGATTTCCTATAATGCCGGCAACGCTGTCACCAAACACCAGGCCAAAGCCAAACACAAACCAGATAACGGTTACCACCGCCATACAAATGAAGCTTTGCAGCATGGTAGAAATAACGTTTTTCTTGTTTACCATACCGCCATAAAAAAAGGCCAAGCCCGGCGTCATGATAAGTACCATAGCGGTAGCTGTAAGCATCCATGCCATGTCCGTAGTGTTGTACTGAACTTTATCCGTATTTGAAGGTAAAGACGGGAATAAAAAACAGAGAAACGTAAACAGCAGGATAAATAAAAAGGGAATTCGTGACAATTTATTTGCCATATTACTATATTTTTGGTTGTTGTGGGCGCAAAGATATTGTAAATACTAAAAAAGCCGAACTATTATTGAAAAAATGTTAAACAATGCAATATAAAAATTGGAGATTGTTGCAATTTTAATAAAAATATTGTTTCAAAGTTTTTCCCGGCGATAATGGCCAAAGCCCGGTTTGGAAACCAAAAGAGGCTATTGTTTTAGCCGCCAGAATTAAAGAGCGGCACACGATTTCCGGATGAATGCTGGCTGCAATCATCCGGAGAATTTAGTTTTATTCGAAAATGATTGTTTTATTACCACTGACGAAAACTCTGTCCTGAAATACAAGTTGCAAAGCTTTGCTTAGCACAGATTTTTCTACTTCCTTGCCGGCGATGACCATGTCTGGTGCTCCGAAAGTGTGGTTTACAGGAATTGTTTGTTGCACCAGGATTGGCCCTTCATCCAAATCATTGGTTACGAAGTGGGCGGTAGCCCCTATAACTTTCACTCCACGGTCATAAGCCTGACGATACGGACTTGCCCCAATAAATGCCGGTAAGAACGAGTGATGGATATTGATCACTTTGTTTGGGAATTTTGCAACAAAGTCTGCCGATAGTATGCGCATGAATTTTGCCAGCACTATATAATCAGGTTGGTAAGGTTCAATTACATTTAAAATTTGTTTCTCAAAATCTTGCTTGGACTTTCCAATGTGCGAAATATGATGGAAGGGAACATCAAATCTGGATGTAAATGGCTGAAGATTGTCATAATTACCAGCTACACAGCAAACATGTGCTCCAAGAGTATTAAAATAATCTCTAACCAGGATATCAGCAAGGCAATGATATTCTTTGGTAACCAGCACAGCAATGCGTTTTTCTGGCTTGGGGTTTATGGTGATTTTCGCTTCTTCAGGAAACGCTTGTTCTAATTCAAAACGCAGTTCGGCTTCATTTAAAACTTTACCATGGCATTCTATACGGGCAAAGAATCGGTTTGCCTGTTGGTCCACAAATTCACGCATAGCGTTGATATTAATATCATGTTTTGCGAGCAACTGTGAAATAATAGCAACCAAGCCTACCTGATCTTTGCACTCAATAAGAATTAGGGTGTCGTTCATGCCATAAATATAGTAGAGGATTTTAGATTTTGGAAGGAAAGGATAGAGTTTGGTGTTTTGGAGCTTGACGTTGAGAATTATAAGTAACGAAATTCGCCAAATTCCTCGAACCTTAAATGAAACCTAAAGGATAGAAAGCTTAACTGTTTTGGTAGCCCCGCAGTATCCGATGAAAATTTACATACCTGTCCTAAAACATCCGCAATGGTGCCACCATGTCAAAATTAAGCTATCTGTTTCTTTTCCCCTTGCACTGTAGGCATGGATAAAATGAAATTTTAAATATTAAACTGTCGGTAACAGATTTTATTTTTGTTAGAAGGAAGGCATAATCTATGAAACAAAAGGTGGTAATACTAACCGGGGCAGGGATTTCTGCAGAAAGCGGATTAAAAACATTTCGTGATTCTGACGGGCTTTGGGAAGGCTACGATATTTACGAGGTAGCAACACCCGAAGCATGGGATAGAAATCCCGCATTAGTGCAGGAATTTTATAATATGCGCAGAAAATCGGTGCTTGAAGCCAATCCAAACGATGCACACCTGGCATTGGTGAAGCTTGAAGAAAAGTATGATGTTACGATTGTTACCCAAAATATCGACGATTTGCATGAAAGGGCAGGTTCAACTGATGTTATCCATTTGCACGGCATCATCACTAAAGCCCAATCGAGCAATAATCCCAATCTATTATATAATATCGATGGATGGGAGCTTAAAATGGGCGAGTGCTGCGCATTGGGTTCGCAGTTACGTCCGCATGTAGTATGGTTTGGAGAAGCGGTACCCATGATGGAAACAGCTGCACAAATATCTTCAAAGGCAGATATATTTCTGATTATTGGTACTTCCCTGGCAGTTTATCCGGCTGCAAGCCTTAAAGATTTTGTGCCATATGATTCTGAGCAGATTATTATAGATCCCAAGGCTGATACAATGTCTTTGAATGGAGTCAGGGCAATAGCCCAAAAAGCTACAAGCGGAGTTGTAAAAGTTGTAGACGAGCTACTCGCTAGAATCTAAGCAACGTTAAAGCACATGTTACTCACTACTTTGCTGTCGTAAAATGAAAAAGCCCTTGCAATTGCAAAGGCTTTAAAAAAATACGAGGCATATGTTATTATTTTTTTACTTCAGCCAAAGCCGGATAGCGTTTTTCTAACAGATAAAAGCCACCGAACAAAAGCGTTCCGTAAATAACATCAGCAATAAGCATATTTCTTAAAAAAGGCAATCCGGCAATATAAGATTGTATAATGCCTTGCATATTATGCGGATACCAGCTATATAAAAAAGCAAAATTAGTAATCAGGAAAAACAAGATAGCACCTATCAAAGATGCCAGAGCAATATTGGTGGGGTTAACTTTGTTACGTATAATTACTCCGCAGGCAACCATTATGATAAATGCCGTGTAAACAACAAGGTTAAAGCCGTGCCCCAAAAAAACATCAGAAAGGGCCATTGCCGACAGAGGAATTATAAATGCAAGAGCCTTATTATTAAACTGCGACCCCGCAAAAATAGCCAGGGCGCCAACTGCCGTAAAGTTCCAAGTGTTGGGCAATAGTAAAGGTAAAGCACGGGTTGCAGCTGCTGCAATCACCAAAAAACTTA
This sequence comes from uncultured Pedobacter sp., assembly GCA_966211215.1. Taxonomy (GTDB): domain Bacteria; phylum Bacteroidota; class Bacteroidia; order Sphingobacteriales; family Sphingobacteriaceae; genus Desertivirga. The sequence goes on along the minus strand of CBIHNR010000029.1, from coordinate 28,985 downwards.
ACACCAAAAACCTTGTAGATTGCGCTTGTGTATTCATAATACAAAATTAGAAAGAAATAATAATTAAACCACGTTTGAGTTTTATTAATTAACAGGTAAGGTTAGAGTGATTCTAAAGAGCAATCAGTTTGGCTTACTGGCTTAATAAGGTTTTATATTTGGCCTAATCACCCTGTTGGCGCTCTGCCAGTTAAACACATATCCTTTTGATGATTGATACTATAAAAAGAACTTTACTTAAATTCAATAAATATCGTCTACAAAGACTTTCAAACCGTAATTTCCTAATCATAGCCGCTTTGATAGTTGGTATTTTAGCAGGTTTGACTGCCGCCGTATTAAAATTGGTTACTCACCACATTGAAAGCTTTCTTCAATACGATTTTACCTGGCAGTATAAATATTATATCTATTTATTTTTTCCCTTTACCGGTATTTTGTTATCAATCATCTATGTAAAACGGTTTATTAGAAAGGATGTATTTGAAACCGGGCTAACGCCAATACTTTACGCTGTCTCTAAACGCGGAAGCAGAATCAATTTTCATAACATTTATTCGCAGGTTATTACCAGTGCTTTAACCGTCGGCTTTGGCGGTTCTACCGGCTTAGAGGCCCCTGTTGTATTCAGCGGCTCGGCTATTGGCTCTAATACATCTAAAATTTTTGGCTTAAACTATCGCGAAACTACCATGCTTCTTGCTTGCGGCGCAGCGGCAGCCATAGCAGCGGCTTTCAATAGCCCGATAGCCGGGATTGTATTCGCGATAGAAATCTTGCTTCCCGAATTCTCCATTCCTGCATTTATTCCCTTGTTAATTGCAGCCGCTGCGGCATCTGTGGTAGGGCGTTTTTTTAATTATCAGCAATTGTTCTTTTTAACTACAGGAGGCTGGGAAGTTAAAGCTGTTTTATGCTATGTTATTCTGGCCGCCTTTATAGGTATGTTTTCAATCTTTGTTACAAAACTGACCTATTTTGTAAAAGGTAAGTTCAAAAAAATTAAGAATCTTTATACACGTGTCCTGATAGGAGGCCTTATTCTTGGGCTGCTTATCTTTATTTTTCCAACACTTTATGGTGAAGGCTATGTAACGGTATCACGCCTATTAGCTGGTGACTATCAAAGCATTGTTAAGAATAGCATTTTTTCAAGCTATAGTTCTGTGCCACTTTGGATTATCATTTTTAGTATTCTAACCATTTTTGCCAAGTCGGCAGCAACCCTGGTAACGCTTGGAGCCGGTGGAAACGGAGGTGTTTTTGGACCAAGCTTAATAATGGGAGGCCTTTTCGGGTTTGTATTCTCTTTTGCAATTAATCAGACGGGTTTAGTCCATCTTAATGTATCCAATTTTATAGTAGCAGGAATGGCAGCTGCATTGAGTGGAATTATGCATGCCCCTTTAACGGGTATTTTTCTTATCGCCGAAATTACCGGTGGATATGTTCTTATGGTTCCATTGATGATTGTATCATCGATTTCCTATTTTATCAGTAAAGTCAGCCAAAAACATTCCATTTATACAAAAATATTGGCTGAAAAGGGAGAATTACTTTCGCATGAGGATAAAGACAGTACGGTATTGCGTATGCTTAAGCTCAAGTATCTTATAGAAACCAATTTCATTAAATTCAATGTCGATGAGGATCCTTTGAGCAGAAGTAACGAGATTGTTCATTCAAACCGAAATGTTTTCCCTGTAATTGATAATGAGAATAAGTTGGCCGGAATAGTATATAGCGAGCATCTTTTTGAGGTAATAGTTGACAAGAGTCAGGGAGTTCGAATAAGTGATCTGATGCAGCCGGTACCTGGTTTTATTCATATCAATGAAAGTATGGTGCAGGTGATGAATAAAATGGAGAAGGATGATGTTTGGCTATTGCCAGTAGTAAATGGCGATAGCGAATACCTGGGCTTCGTATCTAAAACAGCTATTTTTAATAAATACAGGGCACTGTTAATCAGGCAGAAAAATTATTTGCAATAGTTTACTAGCCTTCCTCAGGCTTTATATGGGTTTTATAAAGCCGTTCTTTGATAGTCTGCAGGCCTTCGTTTTTGTTCTTTTTAACCTCTCCCAAAATAATATCCCTGTTGGGGTTAAGCTCGATGGCGGCGTACTGCTCAGACCATAAACCAATCTCGATAATGATTGGCAGTAGTGCGATGCCTTTTTTGGTAAGGCTGTAAATTATTTTTTGCTTGTGCGCTTTATCATTTTCCTTCTTAATGAAATTTTCGTTCTCCAGAAGAGATAACCTAGCAGCCAGAATATTGGTTGAAATGCCTTCATTAGACGAGAGGAACTCATTAAAATATTGTTTTCCAAAAAACATCAAGTCCCTGATGATTAACAACGTCCATTTGTCGCCAAAGATTTCCAGTCCAAAGTTTAAAGGGCAATCCGATCTCATATAAAATTAACTACTTGCAAATATAGAGTAGTTTGGTTTATATTTGCAACTGCTTGTAAAATGCAAGTGGTAAATTTAGGTTATGAAACGCGTTGTAATTACTGGTTTGGGGGCCTTGTCCCCGCTTGGCAAAAATGTACAATCATTTTGGGAGAACTTGATAGCTGGCAAAAGTGCCGCAGGAAGGATCACGAAATTTAATCCCGAAGCATTTCGTACGCAGATTGCCTGTGAAGTGAAAGATTTTAATCCTGCGGATTATCTGGACAGGAACGAAATAAAAAGAACCGATCCTTTTACTCAATATGCCCTTGTTGCAGCTGATGAAGCCATTAAGGATTCCGGCCTGGATTTCTCTAAAATGGACCCTTTTGATGCGGGTGTTATCTGGGGCTCAGGGCAGGGCGGGATGCTAACCTTCGAGCAACAGGTGCAAGAGTATGTCGAAGGCGGTTTAAACCCAAGATTCAGTCCATTTTTCGTTCCTAAACTTATCGTGAATATGGCCTCGGGTTTGATATCGATCAGGCATGGCCTTATGGGCATCAATTATACCACGGTTTCTGCTTGTGCTACTTCGAATACTGCTATTATGGATGCCTTAAATTATATCCGTTGGGGAAAGGCTAAAGTGATTGTAACCGGAGGCTCAGAAGCGCCGATTACCGAGGCATCTGTTGGAGGCTTTGCAGCCATGAAGGCGATGTCGGTAAGAAACGATAGTCCCGAAACAGCTTGCCGCCCATTTGACGTGGATAGGGACGGTTTTGTTATGGCTGAAGGGGCAGGAGCGCTGGTTCTTGAAGAATATGAGCATGCAAAGGCAAGAAATGCTTTCATTTATGCAGAGGTAGCTGGGGCCGCAATGACCGCCGATGCCTACCATATGACTGCGACTCACCCGGAAGGTGCCGGTGCTGGCAAGGCTATGAGCCTTGCAATTGAAGATGCAGGCCTGCAGCTTTCAGATATTGATTATATTAATGCCCATGCCACCTCTACGCCTGTGGGAGATGTAAGTGAAATAAAAGCTATAAATAATCTTTTTGGAGAAGATGCAAAGCGGATTGCTATAAGCGCAACAAAATCTATGACGGGCCATTTATTGGGTGCTGCTGGCGCGGTCGAAGCCATTGCCAGTGTCCTGACGATCCGTAATTCGGTTATTCCTCCAACCATCAATGTCAATACGCTAGACCCGGTAGTTCCCCGCTATTTAAATATCGTTTTAAACGAAGCAATTGAGAAGCCTGTTAACGTGGCAATGAGCAATACTTTCGGATTTGGAGGGCATAACGGCATTGTGGTGTTTAAAAAGGTATAGGAGCAGTGTTCGATGGTATCAAAATGATTTTTTAACCTGTAATATGTGATAAAAATTTTCAAATAGTTGTTTTTACGGTGTAAATAATTTTATATATTTATTTATATAACGTAAAAATAACTATTATGAATAAGCAGCAGTTATTTGAACAATTATGGGAGAATTATACTACCATAACTCCCTCCGCTAAACACATTCGCCGCATATTTGAAGACCGCGGTGAGCAAATTGAAAACGACCATATTGCCATCCGAACCTTTAACGATCCAAGAGTGGGCATTGACGTGATTGCAGCACCTTTTAAAGCGATTGGCTATGTCGAAAAAGGTGACTATTGGTTTAAAGAGAAAAAGCTATTCGCCCACCATTATGAGCATCCTGAAGGAAAGGGCTATCCAAAAATATTTATCAGTGAATTATTGCTTGAGCAGTGCTCTGAAGGGTTAAGAGCTATAGTGGCAAAGATTCTTGGCGAAATTCCATACAACGATATCGATATGAATACGCTTTTGCTCAAGGGAAGATTATGGGATTTAGATTATGAAGACTATGATTTTCTCCAGAAAGAATCAGAATATGCTTCATGGATGTATGTTTATGGCTTTTGCGCTAATCACTTCACTGTATTTGTCAATTATTTAAAAACCTTTAAAAGCCTTCAGGAAGTAAATGACTTTGTGAAAGCCAATGGCTACAAACTAAATGATTCAGGCGGTGAAATTAAAGGCACTCCAGAACAGTTGCTGGAACAATCAAGCACACTAGCAGATTTGGTTCCAATTGTCTTTGGCGATAAAATTAAAAGCATTCCAAGCTGCTATTACGAGTTCGCTCGAAGGTATGAAAAGCCAGATGGTGAGTTGTACCAGGGCTTTATTGCAGCTTCTGCCGATAAAATTTTCGAAAGCACCAATGTTTCACTGGCTGAAAAAGCTCATTCAAAATAGTTCCTATGAAAGAGTTCAAAACCCATAAAGTTGTAATAGCAGGGGCCGGGGGAATAGGGCGTGCAGTAGGATTGATCCTCGCAGAATATGCAGATTTCAATCTCGAAATAAGTATCGGCGATAGAGATGTTAATATTGCCAAACAAGCTGCAGACTGGATTAATAGCGGTAATTCCAATGGCATCGAAGCAAGTGCTTTTGATTTTCCGGCAATGTATGAAAGCCTTCCGGGTAATGTTTTTGCGGAGGCAGATATTGTACTCGATTGCCTCCCAGGCAGCGAGGCGCCTCGCATAGGTGCTATTGCCAGGAAATACAATCTGCATTACGTTAACCTTACGGAATATGTAAGTGAAACCAACCAGCTAATTAAGTTAGCTGAAAACGCGCCTACTGGCTTTGTGCTTCAGACCGGATTGGCGCCGGGCTTTATTAATATTTTGGCAAATTCGCTATACCATGAGTTTGTAAAGCAATATGGAATTAAAGAAGTTGAGTACATAGGGATGAAAGTGGGCGCTTTAACAGAAAATGTGGAAGCGCCTCACTTTTATGGCTTTACCTGGAGTCCTATAGGTGTAGCAACCGAGTATTTAAAAGATGCCAATGTTGTCCGCAACTATAAAAAATCGGTAATGCCATCCCTGACTGAACAGTATCCTGTAATCATAAATGGAACAACTTACGAAGAAAGTTTTACTTCAGGTGGTGCAGCCGACCTACCCGATGCTTTTGAAGGGATAGCCCGAAGTCTAGACTATAAAACACTGAGGTATCCGGGGCATTACGACTGGGTGAAAGGGATTTTGAGTTGTGCTCCTGATAATCACGATAAGGTAGGTTACCTCGAAAAAACAATGCTTTCAACCGTTCCCGCAATGGATAATGACATGGTAATTATCTATGCCATTGTAAAGGGATTTGATATATCAGGGTGTCTTCGCTCTGTTGAAAAGGCCTTTAAGATTTATCCTGGTATGGTTGGAAATGCAAGGTTACGGGCAATCCAACTAACTACGGCAGCGCCTATGGCTGAGTGTGCCAGGATGCTCCTGCTAAGGAATCTTTCAGGTGCTATTTTGCAAAGCCAGATTAATCCTGAAGAGTTTTTAAATGGGCCTTTTATACAGGCAGTTTATTATGGAAATAAAACAGGAGATAATATCAACGGCAGTATAACAGTTGCGGCGTAATACTAAGGTAGAGGGCAGCCTCGTTTAAATACAGTACCGAAATTAATGGTTGTTTCTGTCCGGAGAATTCCGCCAATTGCATCAATTTTTTCGTACAGAACCTCTCGCAGATGTTCATTGTTTCGGGCTACTATTTTGAGAAACAAGGTGTACTGGCCAGAGACGTAGTAGCATTCAACAATCTCAGGAATTTGTTGAAGTGCAGCTATAATGTTTTTTGAATTCGGGTCTTCTTTTAAAATTACTCCGGTAAAAGCGCTGCTTTCATAACCTAGTTCCTTTTCACTTAAGCTGATTTGTGTGGCTTCAATAATATTGGATTGCTTAAGGCGCGAAATTCGTTGATGAACGAGAGAATTTGAGATTTGCAATGACTTGGCAATCTGGATATACGGCTTCTCGGCGTCACCTTGCAGTTCAGCTATTATTTTACGGTCAATCTCATCTAAAACATATTTGTCGCCCATCGTATCTGCATAAAAACGTAATATTAATAAAATTATCCAAGCAGTAAACCGTAAGGGAAACAATAAGTTTAATACTAGTACTACTAATAAATTAAACACTTATTCAGATGTCTCACACTACCGTTCAAATCGAAGAAAATTTAAAGTTTTTAAACGCTTTATTAATAAACAGCCATAACTCCGGTGTATCAACAGGCAGTGAATGGATTCATACAGACAACTCAATTGAATCTTATTCTCCGGTAGATGGCAAACTGATTGCGACAGCAGGCCTAACATCGGCGAAAGAGTACAACTTCGTTGTGGAGGTGGCTAAAGATTCTTTCGTTTGCTGGCGGGATGTCCCGGCTCCCAGGCGGGGTGAAATTGTTAGGCAAATTGGTAACTCGTTCAGGGAACATAAAAAAGATTTGGGCTTGCTGATTTCTTATGAAATGGGCAAAAGCTTGCAAGAGGGAATGGGCGAAGTGCAGGAAGTAATTGACATTTGCGATTTCGCCTGTGGTTTGTCGCGGCAATTGTATGGGCAAACAATGCATTCTGAAAGGCCAGGGCACCGCATGTACGAGCAATACCATCCGCTGGGCGTAGTAGGAATCATCACGGCGTTCAATTTTCCAGCCGCGGTATGGGCGTGGAACAGCATGTTAGCCTGGGTTTGTGGCGACGTTTGTATTTGGAAACCTTCCCATAAAACACCATTAACTGCTATTGCCTGCCAACATATCGTTGCAAAGGTTTTTAAGCGCAACAATGTGCCGGAAGGCGTGTCTTGTTTGGTTACAGGTGCCAATGAGATAGGCGAACTCATCTCTCATGATCCGCGAATTTCACTGGTGTCGGCTACTGGTTCAACAGCTATGGGAAAGAAAGTAGCCGGAGCAGTTGCGGCAAGGTTAGGGCGCTCATTATTGGAACTAGGGGGGAATAATGCCATTATAATTAGTCCAGAGGCAGACCAGGAGATTGCTTTGACTGCCGCCGTTTTTGGGGCGATAGGAACAGCAGGGCAGCGTTGTACCTCAACACGGCGCCTGATTATTCATTACTCTATTTATGAAGACTTCAAAAATAAATTAATTAACGCATATAAACAGGTCAGGATTGGAAACCCACTAGATGAATCGAACCACATGGGGCCTTTAATTGATGAGACCGCAGTTGAGCAGTATCTGAAAGCAATAGAAGCGTGCAGAGACGAAGGTGGCAAATTTGCAATTGAAGGTGGCCTGTTAAACGGCGAAGGTTATCAAAGTGGATGTTATGTAAAGCCCTGTATTGCTGAAGTTGGCCCCGCCTTTGAAATAGTTCAGAAGGAAACTTTTGCTCCGATTTTATACCTGATAAAGTATCATATAATTGATGAAGCAATAGCTATTCAAAATTCGGTGGCCCAAGGCCTATCTTCTTCCATTATGTCATTAAATATGCGCGAGGTAGAGCAATTTCTTTCAGCCTCGGGCTCAGATTGTGGTATTGCGAATGTTAATATCGGAACATCCGGTGCAGAAATTGGCGGAGCCTTTGGAGGCGAAAAAGAAACAGGAGGGGGAAGGGAGTCTGGTTCTGATGCTTGGAAAGCCTATATGCGCAGGCAAACCAATACGATCAATTATAGCAGTAATATGCCTTTAGCACAGGGAATTAGATTCGACTTGTAATGCGGCTGCTTCTGGCTATGTAGCGAACCAGATTTGCTAGCCAGGCAGCAGGGGCAACCTTAATGTTTTTCGCTTTCATTTACCACTATGGATTGGCTCTGCATAGCCTGCTTTATTTTCTGTGAAAACAGCCATGCAGTGTCCTTATTAATTTGCAATGTTTTAGCAAATTGGTTTGAGGATAAACCTTTATTTGTGGTGCTGATCATATATACCATCGTAAACGCCTTACGTAAAGGAAATTTAACCTTATGGAATATCGTTCCGGCTGTTACCGATTCTGAATGGTAACATTTCTTACATCTGCGCAAATATGGATCTCTGCTTTGATGGTGTTCCGTGCATCCACACCGTGGGCAACTGAAACCATCTTTCCATTTATACTCTGCCAGGTAAGCTTTGCAAGAGTCTTCATCTTTGAACTTATCGATAAATTCTAAAATGTTCATCTCCTGGAAAAAATCCAATTTATACTCTTTGTTCTTCAATAGATATACTAGCGTTTTAGCGGGCCAGAAATTAGATGGGAAAAATCTTATCCTGGCTAAGTGTTCTTGCGGTTTAGCCTGCTTCGGAGCCATTTAATCCATACAATTTAAACAATAAAAACTACTTACTCAACATTGTTGAATATCTAGTGAAACAAATGATATTGCATAATCGGTTTAGGACGGGCTGAAGGAGTTTTGCGCTGGGTGCCGACATGTATTCCTGGCTTTTAGAAGGCTGTTGACTTAGCCTATAGCATCTTCAATGCCGCGAAAATCTTTGTTTAATCGCGAAATAAAGTGTCAAAGAATAGTCTTTTTTTTACTAATTCAGTTAAGGTTTATTTGTAAAATATTGATTGTGAGTGTGTTGTGTGAGGTTCGTTTTTCGGTAAGAAGTTTTCAGAACTTATATGGGAAATTTATTTCACTTCTTTTGAAAAACAATTAATTTTGTTGAGTTTGGTGATAAAAAATATATATAACCAAAGCCGCTCTCGTTTTGTTTTGAAAATAAGTTAACTCAAGTTGCTTGGGTTAACGGGGGAATTACTTAACCTTATTCAATTATTCATGTTCAAATTAACTTTTCAACAGCAAATCCTTTATGGATTTATTGCTTTCTTCTTGTGCGGCTTTGCTTTAACGTTTACTTCTTACAAAGCCATTAATTCCCTGCAATCAGATGATGCAGGCCTTGCTGCAACTCGCAAAGTTCTACTAAAGCTTAATAAAGTTCAGCAGCTACTATCCGATGCAGAGGTTGGTGCCCGGGGATATCTTTTATCAGGGGATGAAAACTTCTTAGAACCCTATAATATTTCACACAAAATAGTAGCTCCAGCTATACAAGAGTTGAGGCTGGCTGTTGCCGGTGATCAGGAGAATGTAAACCGCGTTGATACCTTAAATTTTTATGCCTCCCAAAAAATGGAGGAATTGGAGAGTATAATTAAAGCAACAAATGAGGGCAGCTTTAACAATGGGGCTCAACTTGCTCTGCAGAGAAAAGGAAACTTATTGTCAAAGAAAATCAAAAGTATCGTTATTAACATAACAGAGGCACAGAATAAGCTACTTGTTAAAGGAGAGCAACAGGAAAATGACCTGAACACCAGATCTACTTCTATAATTTTTGGTTTATTAATTCTCGAAGTAATTGTTCTATTAATACTGGTTAGGTTTATTACTAGCACTTTTAAAGCCCAAAAGCTTATAGAAGAGAGTGTTGTAAAAGCTAACGAGGAATTGAAGGTAGTTTCAGATGAAAACCTTACTCAAAACTGGATGCTTACCGGGTTTTCTTCCCTAGACCGGATCATGAGAGGAGTAGTTGACGTTAATGAACTGACCAATAAAGTGGTTAACGAATTAGCTAAGCATCTTGAAGCCCAGGTGGCTACCATTTATGTAATGGATGACGCTGGAAAGTATCTTAAACTTTCTGGTACGTATGCTTTTACGCATCGAAAACATAATAACAATATTATAGAGCCTGGTGAAGGATTACTAGGGCAGGCTGTTTTAGAAAAGAAAGCCATTGTATTCAATAATCTCCCGGCGGACTATGTGAAGATAACTTCGGGTATAGGTGAAGTTGTTCCGCATAGTTTATTAATACAGCCTTTTTTATTCGAAAATGAAATTAAGGGTGTAATAGAATTAGGATTTGCCAATCCGATTACACCTGTGAAGCTGGATTTTGTTGAAACGGTTGCAGATATTATTGGAGTGGGACTAAACACTGCCCAAGCAAGATTGCAAATTCAGCAACTGTTACAGGAGACTCAGCAGCAAGCTGAGGAACTTGAAGCCCAGCAAGAAGAATTGCGCACTACTAATGAAGAACTTGTTAATAAAACGCAGTCGCTTCAGTCATCTGAAGAAGAGTTGCGGGCACAACAAGATGAGTTGCGTGAAATCAATTCAGAACTTGAAGAAAAAGCAGAGGAATTAGAGGAACGTAACCGTTTAGTTGACCTGGCGAGAGAATCAATCACAAAGAAAGCAGAAGAGTTGGAGCTCGCAGGGAAATACAAATCAGAGTTCCTTGCTAATATGAGTCATGAATTGCGCACTCCCTTAAATAGCATCCTTGCCCGTATATTGAAAGAAAATCAAAAAAATAATCTGGATGAAGAGCAGATTAAGTATGCTAGCGTAATTCATAATTCAGGCAGTGACCTACTTACTTTAATTAATGATATTCTGGATCTTTCAAAAATTGAGTCAGGTAAGATAGACTTAACTATAGAAGAGATAGATGTTTCTGAAGTTAGGCATAGCATTGAACTACTATTTAAAGAAGTAGCAAGATCTAAAAATGTCCAATATGGCATAAATATTGACTCAATGGTGCCTGCAACGCTGGTTTCCGATGGGGTACGTTTGAACCAGATCTTGAAAAATCTACTATCCAACGCGTTTAAATTTACGTCCGAAAATGGTTCAGTGTCGCTTAACATCGACTTTGCACCGGCTAACGTTATTTACAGTCGAGCTGATTTAGCAGACGCAGCAGAAAATACAGTCCTGGCATTTTCTGTTAAAGATACTGGTATTGGAATTCCTATTGACAAACAGAAAGCCATCTTTGAAGCATTTCAACAGGCGGATGGCTCTACCAGCCGAAAATTTGGAGGCACTGGTTTAGGATTATCAATCAGCAGAGAATTAGCTTCTGTTTTAGGCGGCGAAATCCAGGTCGTAAGTGCTCCAAACGAGGGAAGTACGTTTACTTTATATCTGCCAATAAATCATAAGGATTATGTGCCTCAGGTTAATACACAATCAGCTAATATACAATCAATAGAACCTGTGGCGGAAGTACCTGTTCAACAATATGTGCCAGTCACAAAAACAGCGAAGGAGCCTGTTGTCGTTGCCAATGCCACGAAAGAGCATCTCATGCTTATTGTTGAAGATGATTTAAACTTTGCTAATATCCTTAAAAATTATGCAATCGATCGTGGATTTAAGCCTGTTTTGGCTCATAGTGGCGATAAGGGCTTAGAAATGGCTTTTGAGCATTTACCTGACTCGATTATTTTAGATATTATGCTTCCCGTAATGGATGGATGGGAAGTGCTTAAAAAATTAAAGGAAAATCCCAAAACCAAAAATATACCTGTTCATATGATGTCTGCTGGGGATGGTGGCATTGTTAAAGCAAAAAGTCAAGGTGCAATAGGATTTCTTAAAAAGCCGGTAGGCCAGGAGAAATTGCTGGAGGCCTTTGATGTTCTGACCAATTACTCGTTTTCATTGAGCAAGGTACTTATAGTTGAAGACCATGAAATACAGAGTGAAAATCTTAGAAAGCAATTGGCGAGCCATAGCGTACATGTTGTACAAGCTTTCAATGGAGATGAGGCTATTAAAGCACTGAAAAGCGAAGATGACTTTGATTGCATAATCCTTGATGTAAACCTTCCAGACATTTCAGGGCTTGACCTTCTTGATAAGATCAAAGAAGACGAAAGATGGGGTGAAACTCCGGTCATAATCAATACTGCAATGGAGATGAGTAAGGAAAGTATGTCAAGGGTTTTGAAACATACTCATGCTATGGTATTAAAAATCGATAGGCCAAATGATAGATTAATGGACGAAGTTAACCTGTTCATGAATAAGGTGAAAAATACCAGTAGGAAGTCGTTTACACAAAGGGCACCATCACATTCAAATTCAACCGTTTCACTAAATAAAACTCTTGCTAATAAATCTGTCCTTCTGGTTGATGACGATATGCGCAACATATTTGCCTTATCAAGTGCCTTGCAAGGCTATAATATGAATATTGAAATTGCAACTAACGGTATTGATGCACTAAATAAATTAAATGATAATCCAGATACTGATATTGTATTAATGGATATCATGATGCCGGAAATGGACGGTTATGAAGCTATGAGAGAGATAAGAAAGCAGGATCGTTTTTCAAGATTGCCAATTCTTTCGTTAACTGCAAAAGCAATGAAAAACGATAAGGAGAAATGTATTGAGGCGGGTGCTAATGATTACGTATCTAAGCCTGTTGACGTTGACAAATTGGTGTCTATGATGAAGGTATGGTTAAGTTAATTAACCATCAAATATTCCTTAGGTAGATATAAAACATTTTTTTAATAGTTATTTTTTAATTGTCATTATTGTTTTTAATTAATTATGGGAAGTATAATTGTTTACAGCGAAGAAAAGGGTGTTATTGAATACGACGATTCTGTGCCTTGTGTAATTGCCAGATACCTTGCTTTCATGAACAGCGAGGAATTCAGGGCATTTGCAACCAAAACATTGGAATACAGCATCAAGTACAAAAAGCCCGATGAAGACCTTCTGTTTATTGCGGATACAACTAAAAGTCTTGTTCAGCCGAAAGCCGATACAGATTGGGCAGCTGCTAATCTGAACCCTATTGCTTTAAAAGCCGGTTTAAGGTTTTCAGCGCTTCTTTTACCAATAGATCTTTTTGGAGAACGGATGGTTAAAAACTATGTAAAGGCCACAAAGGCTAGTGATCAGGATGAATTATCGGTGGATATATTTAAGTGCGAAGAAGATGCTATTAATTGGTTTAACACCATTAAAAATAGCGAATTAGCTTAGAATATTCTTTTTTTGATAAAATCAAACCACTGAAAACAAGAAGGCTTGCCTGTTTATAGGTAAGCCTTCTTTCGTTGGTGCTTTAGGCATGTTTGATAGCTTTCCATCTCCTGCCAGAATTAAATAAAAAATCGCTGCTTCTAAATACAATCGAAATCCTATTTTTGCCATCCAGCCAATTAAGGCGAGTATTATAAATTAAAATCATAGTTGTAGATGATTAAAATTACACTTCCAGATGGTTCTGTTCGTGAATACGAAAAAGGAACCTCCTCTTATCAAATTGCTCTTTCAATCTCTGAAGGGCTAGCCCGAAATGTTTTAGCAGCCGAGGTAAACGGTGAAGTATGGGATGCAAGCCGCCCTATTGAAGGTGATGCAACTGTTAAACTGCTTACCTGGAATGATTCGCAAGGAAAGTCTACGTTCTGGCATTCATCGGCACATTTAATGGCCGAAGCTTTAGAAGCATTGTATCCGGGAACGAAATTCGGCATCGGCCCAGCAATCGAAACGGGTTTTTATTACGATGTAGACTTTGGCGATCGCGCATTTTCTTCAGACGATTTCAAACAAATTGAGGATAAAATCATTGAGTTGGCAAAAACTAAGTCGGAATTTGTACGTAAGCCGGTTAGCAAAGCTGATGCTGAAAAATACTTCACAGAAAAAGGCGATGAATACAAGCTGGATCTAATCAAAGATCTGCCTGACGGTTCCATTACCCTTTATACACAAGGTAATTTTACCGACCTGTGCCGTGGCCCACATATTCCCAATACTGGTTTTGTAAAAGCCGTTAAATTAACAAACGTAGCCGGGGCTTACTGGCGCGGCGACGAAAGCCGTAAACAGTTAACGCGTATCTATGGAGTAACTTTCCCTAAGCAAAGCGAGCTAGCAGATTATGTTAAGATGATCGAAGAGGCAAAGAAACGTGACCATCGTAAGCTTGGGAAAGAGTTGGAATTATTCACTTTCTCAGAAAAGGTGGGTATGGGATTGCCTTTATGGTTGCCAAAAGGAACTGCTTTACGAGAGAAACTGGTAAATTTTCTGCAAAGAGCACAAGTTAAAGCTGGTTACGAGCAGGTGATTACACCACATATCGGGCATAAGAATTTATATATCACTTCCGGCCATTATGAAAAGTATGGAGCAGATTCCTTTCAACCCATAAAAACACCTCAGGAAGGGGAGGAGTTCTTCTTAAAACCGATGAACTGCCCTCACCATTGTGAGATTTACAAAACAAAGCCTCGTTCCTATAAAGACCTGCCAGTTCGTTTTGCTGAATTTGGTACAGTTTATCGTTATGAGCAGAGTGGCGAATTACATGGTTTAACCCGTGTGCGTGGCTTTACTCAGGATGATGCGCATTTATTTTGCCGCCCGGATCAAGTGAAGGAAGAATTTAAAAAGGTGATCGATCTGGTGCTTTATGTATTTAATGCCCTTGGTTTTAATGATTACACTGCGCAGGTTTCTCTTCGCGATCCAGAAAATAAAACCAAATACATCGGTACCGACGAAAACTGGCATTTAGCTGAAGCGGCTATTATTGAAGCAGCTGCCGAAAAAGGCTTACCAACAGTAGTGGAAATGGGTGAGGCAGCTTTCTATGGCCCGAAACTGGATTTCATGGTGAAGGATGCTTTAGGCAGAAAATGGCAGTTAGGTACAATTCAGGTGGATTACAATTTGCCAGAGCGTTTTGAGCTTGAATATACAGGAAGTGACAACCAGAAACACCGCCCTGTAATGATTCACAGAGCTCCTTTTGGCTCATTGGAACGCTTTGTTGCTGTTCTTATTGAACATTGTGCGGGTAACTTCCCGCTTTGGTTAACCCCAGAGCAATTCATCGTTCTTCCCATCTCTGAAAAATATGAAGATTATGCAAAAAAAGTTTTAGAATCATTGAATAATTCCGATATTCGCGGGCTGATTGACTTACGAGACGAAAAAATCGGTAGAAAAATCAGAGATGCGGAGGTGAAAAAGATTCCGTATATGTTGATAATCGGTGAAAAAGAAATGGACGAGAACAAAGTTTCATTAAGGAAACACGGCCAGGGAGATTTGGGAAGCATGTCAGCAGAAGAATTTAAGAATCAATTAATTACAGAAATAACCGTTTAACAGGATATAAATTTGGCATTAGGAAGACCAGGTTTTAACAGAGGGCCAAGACCTCCGTTTAAGAAAAAAGAAGCTGAACACAACATTAATGAGTTCATTAAGGCACCACAGGTTAGGCTTGTTGGCGATAACGTTGAACAGGGTGTGTTTTCTTTAGGCGAAGCACGTGCTATCGCGGAAGAGCAGGAGTTGGATTTAGTTGAAATCTCTCCGAATGCTAATCCCCCGGTTTGTAAGGTAATTGATTACAATAAATTTATCTACGAGCAAAAGAAAAAGCTTAAAGAGATAAAGGCGAATGCTAAACAAACGGTAATTAAAGAAATTCGTTTCGGGCCGAATACCAACGATCACGATTTTCAATTTAAGCTGAAGCACGCTATCAGTTTTTTAGAAGATGGTGAAAAAGTTAGGGCTTACGTACATTTTAAAGGCCGGGCAATTGTTTACAAAGAACAGGGAGAAATTCTTCTTCTTAAATTTGCACAGGCATTAGAAGACGTTGGAAAAGTTGAGCAATTGCCTAAATTGGAGGGAAAACGAATGTTTTTAATAGTTGGCCCTAAGTCAGGTAAAAAATAATTAACAGGTTAATATAAAATAGGTTATGCCAAAAATCAAAACCAATTCCAGTGCAAAAAAGCGTTTTAAGCTTACTGGAACAGGTAAAATTGCAAGAAAGAATGCTTTCAAAAGCCACATCTTAACCAAGATGTCTACTAAACGTAAACGTGCCTTAGGCCAAACCAGCTTAGTTTCTGATGCTGACATGGGTAACGTAAAACGTATGTTAGGTATTGGAAAGTAAAACCTGCTTGCCCAGGTTCCATCTGATGAGATATCAGAATTAATTAAATTTTAACCCGGCCTTCGGTTGTAAGATTGCTGTAAAACGCAACACCGTCTGCCAAAAATCAAAACAAAATGCCACGTTCGGTTAACGCAGTTGCGTCAAGAAGAAGAAGAAAAAGAATCCTTAAGTTAGCTAAAGGTTACTGGGGATCAAGAAGCAAAGTTTATACTATTGCTAAAAACACGGTTGAAAAAGGCTTACAATATGCTTACCGCGACCGTAAAACCAAAAAGAGAGAATTCAGAGCTTTATGGATTCAGCGTATTAACGCTGCAGCTCGTCAAAATGGATTATCTTACTCTCAATTAATCGGTAAATTAGCTGCTAAAGAAATCGGTTTAAACCGTAAAGTATTAGCTGATTTAGCTCTTAATGAGCCAGCTGCTTTCAAAGCAATTGTTGATGCAGTAAAATAAATCAATATACCCGAAAAGAAAAAGGGTTAAGCATTTTGTGCTTAACCCTTTTTCTTTTGGCTATTTTTTAGCGATTACCACCGCCCATCATCGCCATAAGCTGTGCAAAGGTTATTTCCTCATAATCTTTTGTAGCACTGAAGATACCGACAGGAACCGCCGTCTCTTTTATATCCGCCACAGTTGCTTTAAGCCCCATGCCACTTTGAAAACTTGAAAATTCAAGGGGAAAGCCAGCGCTTTTATTAAAAAATAGGGTTAACGAATTTTGTGGGATTTCAATATCGTTTGTAAACCAGCCGTCCGCGGTTTTTCCACTTTTTTTCTCAGTAATGGTACTTTTAATTGCCTTATAACTGTTTAGTACCTTGCTCTCAGTAGTTTTGGCTATAGAAAATTCAGGTCCATTTTCCTTCATTTGTTCTATATCGTCTGGCGTAAAAATCACCGAAAACTTTTTGTTACGCATTGGCATATCCAAAAGCAATCGCTGATATTCTGTCTTAGCATTTACAATAGTGTTTGAGTTAAAAAATGGGGCTTTTACCACGGTTACTGCCGAATCGCCTTTAAAATAAACCGTTAATTCTTTGGGGAACATGGCTGCAAATTGTTGCATTTGTGGAGCTGGTTGCCATTCGACTTTATAGGTTATGATACCTTCATTAATCTTTTTCTGAGCAAAGACAGTAATTACATTCAAAACGGTGATGGCAACGCCTAATATGACTCTTTTCATTTTATTTAAAAGTGTTTTTGGGGAATAAAGTACTATTTTCTTTATAAAAGTTAGGTATTAGATAGCATTTGTAAATAAATGTAACGCAATGTGTAAGAAATATTTTATTTTTAGTTGAATTTATTTTTTTAATGAACCTGAACCGATTATCCTACAGCCTTTTACTGGTATTACCATTCATTGTTGTTTCTGCAGTTTTTTCACAAGAACTTAATTCCGGGCCTCGCATCACTGCACTTGGGAACATAGCCCCAGCCTTGCATGATGTATGGAGCTTGCAATCTAATCAGGCCGGAATAGCTCAGTTGGAAAGGCCGATTGCAGCATTAGCCTATCAAAACAACTATTTCAATACCGATATAAGTACACAGTCGGCGGTATTTGCGTATCCAATTAAAAATAACGTATTCGGTATAAGCTTTCAGAACTATGGATTTTCAGAATATAATGAACAGAAAATCGGTTTTGCTTATGCCAAGAGATTCGGTAAAGGCTTATCTATTGCACTTAACTTCAATGCTCACCAGGTAAAAATAAGCCAGTATGGTAATGCCTTCGCTTACTCAGTTGAAGCAGGATTTCAGTTCAAAGTAAATGATAGGCTCACTCTTGGCTCTCATGTGGCAAATCCTAATAAAAGCGGTTATCGCAAGGATGTTGATGCCGCTGTACCTACTTTACTGGAGGTAGGGGCTGCTTATTATTTATCAGATAAAGTCTTATTTAATTCTGGATTAATAAAAGACTTGGATTTGCAAACGGATGCCCGTTTCGGTATGGAATATCATGTCGTCGAGTGGTTCACTTTGCGTGGAGGAATAAACGCCAATCCATTTAGGCAGATGCTGGGCTTCGGCTGTAAGTATCATCGACTTCAGGTCGACCTAGCAGCTACATCCCATCCTGTATTAGGCTATTCACCGCAAATGTCTTTGGGGTATGAGTTTTAGATTCATAGTATTGAGTGGCTTATTGATTATGATATTGAATAAGCTATCCGCCCAAACTGAGAATGATTCTGTAGTTGAGGCGATTATAGAATCGGTCGCGGAAAATGCTGGTGAGGATTTTGATTATTCTGAGCTTGTAGAGCGGTTAAACTTTTACAGAAGGAATCCCATTAACCTCAATAAAACAGGCCGGGATAAACTTGAAGAGCTCATGTTTTTGTCGCCACTACAAATTAACCAACTACTGGCGCATCGTGGCGAGAATGGAAACTTCCTTGAACTATACGAATTGCAGTCCATTGATGCACTGGATTTGGAAACTATAAAAAAGCTACTTCCATTTATTACCCTAGGTGAGCATAATCCCTTGCAAGGGCTAACTTTTAAAAGCCTGCTTCATAATGGTAGTAATGATATTTTATTCACATACGGGCAGGTCATCCAACGACAACAAGGTTATGCTTCTGGCGAAAGCTCTTCCAAATATCTTGGCTCTCCGCAAAGGTTTTTAACAAGGTACCGCTACCATTATGGCCAACATTTATCGGCTGCTATAACTATGGATAAAGATGCTGGAGAAGGCTTCTTTTCAGGAAAACAGCAGTATGGTTTTGATTTTTATTCGGGGAGCCTGTTTTATAAAAATGATGGCAAGATAAAGAAAGTGGCGCTAGGCGATTACTCATTGCAATTTGGGCAGGGCTTAACCTTGTGGTCTGGTTTGAGTTTTAGTAAAGGCG
This sequence comes from uncultured Pedobacter sp., assembly GCA_966211215.1. Classification (GTDB taxonomy): domain Bacteria; phylum Bacteroidota; class Bacteroidia; order Sphingobacteriales; family Sphingobacteriaceae; genus Desertivirga. The sequence goes on along the minus strand of CBIHNR010000029.1, from coordinate 10,036 downwards.
CCGCCATTGCCACCGCGGTGAAAAATGACGTCGGGCTTAAAGCCTATACATCCACTAATGAGGCTTTATTTTTAAGAGGCTTTGCATCGACTCTGAATTTTAAGATGATAGAAGTAACTCCGTTTATTTCTTACAGGCAGATAGATGCAGGGATTTCTGGGTATGAGCAAAGCGATGAAGGCGAGGTAACTTCTTTAAGCCAAAGCGGGTTACACAGAACCGCTAATGAAATAAGTAAACGCAATAATCTTAGCCAATTACTTTACGGGGCAAACGTGCAATACAATGGCAAGGCTTTAAAAATTGGTTCTGTGGCTTATCAAACTAGTTTTAATAAATCGTTTGAAGAGGGTGCCCAGCCCTATAACAGGTTTGAGTTTTCCGGAAATAGGCTTAGTAACATCGGTTTGTACTATAACTATGCCTGGCGTAATATCTATTTTTTCGGAGAGGCCGCACATAGCTTGAATAGCGGGTCGGCTTACTTGAATGGTGCTATGGCTAGTTTAACATCTAAAGTAGCTCTTGTACTTTTTCAGCGTAATTATGCCAAAAATTACCATTCATTTTTTAACCAGGCTCTATCCGAGGGCAGCAATGCCGTTAATGAAAAAGGGCTTTATTCTGGCCTAGTGATTACTCCTAATCGTAAATATGAGTTAAGTGCGTATGCAGACTTTTTTAGATTTCCCTGGCTGCGTTTTCAAGCGGATGCACCGTCGTCAGGTTATGAACTTTTAACCCAGTTCACTTATTCGCCTAATAAGAAAATAAAAACGATAGTGCGCTACAAGTTGGAAAATAAACAAGAAAATGATGGCATTGAAAACGCCGTCAATTTTTTGGAAGGTGTGCGTCGACAAAATTTTCGAGTAGAAATAAACTATAAAATAAATGGTGCTTTTCAGTTACGCAATCGGGCAGAGGCGGTGGTTTATCAAAAAGGAAACGGTGCTCATGAAACTGGATTCATCTTATTTCAAGACGTTGTTTATAATCCACTTAAATCAAAACTTACAGGCAATTTCAGAATTGGTTTGTTTGATACTCAAAGCTTCAATACTCGAATTTATGCATATGAAAGTGATGTACTTTACGGGTTCTCAGCTCCCGCTTATCAAAACAAGGGGATCCGATTTTATGCTAACAGTCGCTATAAAATTAGTAAACGTGCCGACTTGTGGTGCAGGTATGCCATTAGTAGTTACTCCAATATAGACGAAGTTGGGTCTGGCGGAGATAAAATTTCGGGTAACAATAAATCAGATTTTAAAGTCCAGTTACGCTTGCAATTTTGAAACACGTAGTATTCCGCGGAGAAATCATATTTGTCCGCTTATTAGTACCGATCATGCTTGGAATCGGTGCCGCTATCTACTTCCAGCCTCAATCGGTATTTCCTTTAATCGTTGCTTCGTTAGCAGGTTACTTGCTTTTGTTTTTCTTGTGGATGAAATATGTGAGCCTGAAGATTTATTTAAATAAATGGATTCCTGGGATGCTGGCCTATATTTTGTTGGCTCTTGTGGGATATATAATAACCGGCGTTCAAACCGAGAAAATAAACCGCTCGCATTTTAGTACAGCACCGTCAAAAGGATTAGTTGTCACTGTAAGTTCAGAACCAAAACGGATCGGGGATATTTTGAGGTTTGAAACTGAGGTTAACCAGGCGCTTCAGCAAAGTAAGTTTTATCCGCAGAACGGAAAACTTTTAATCGCACTTAAAACAAATTCTAATAACTTTTCTGTTGATTATGGAGACAGGCTGCTTGTGCCTTATTTCTTTAAAGAGGTGGAGCCGCCATATAATCCTTTCGAATTTAACTACAAGAAATATCTTTCCTATCATGGCATTTACCATCAGGCTTTCATAAATCAACATCAGATTAAACTGCTTGAAACCGGCGGAGGAAATCCTGTAATAAGTTATGCCCAAAAGATAAGGCAAAAGATGGTTAAGGGATATGAAAAGTTTATTCCAGGAACAGATGCAGCAGCACTAGCATCTGCGCTGATTCTGGGCTCCAGGGCAGATTTGGGCCCAGAAATAATAAGTGCATACTCGAAGACCGGTACTATGCACGTGCTTTCAGTTTCTGGAATGCATGTTGCCCTGGTATTCGGCCTTCTGGCTTTTTTGTTCGGTTTTAGTAAGCAGAAAAGTAAGTTTAAGGTTTTTAAAGCCTGCTTAATCATCTCCCTGATATGGTTTTATTCGTTGATATCGGGATTTTCTCCCTCAGTTTGCCGGGCTGCATTAATGATAAGTATGTTAATTCTGGCTAAAACCATTAATCGCCGTACCAATTCTTACAACGTTCTTGCAGCTTCAGCTTTGCTGCTTCTCCTTTATAATCCTTATTTTCTGGTTGATGCCGGTTTTCAATTGTCATACCTGGCGGTGTTGGGTTTAATTTATCTGTACCCCAAAATTTACAACTTTTATTATGTTAAGAACTGGTTTTTAGATCAAATATGGAGTTATACGGCGCTTTCAATAGCAGCGCAACTAGCAACAGCGCCTTTAAGCATTTATTATTTTCATCAATTTCCCTCATACTTTCTTATTAGCAATCTATTTATTGTTTTGCCAATTGCTGCTATTATGTATGGCGGAATTGTATTTCTGGTAACTTACGCTTTTTTGGGTAGCTCGGCCTGGATTTTTTATATACTTAAGATGGTGGGATACTGCCTTGGGGAGAGTATTGACTGGGTGAACCGTAGCCTTATCTATATTGAGCATCTACCATTTGCAAGTGTAGCATTCTACCATTACAATTTATGGTATTATCTGGCAGTTTTTATGTCAGGGGTTCTGTGGTTATTAGCTATTCAATATGCTACAAAGCGGCTGCTATACATTTCGTATGTAATGGCATTGGCCGTTGTGATTTATACCTCCTATGCGGTTTTAGAAAGGCAAAACCAAACAAGTATTGTGTTTTACAGCCTTCGTAAAAATGTAGCAATTGGCTTTTTTGAAGGCAGTCGGGCTTACATTTATTCCGATATGAAGCAGGGTGATAAAGCTTTTCAATTTTCAGTAACGCCATCGTTAAGCGCTTTGAGCAACGAGGTAACTTTTGTGAATAACCTAAATAATGCCGCTGACAATAATTTGTGTAAGGAAGGTAACTGCCTGCAATTTCAAAACTGGAAACTATTAATCTGGGATAGTTCATTTAACAAGTTCAGTTTTAAAGTGCCACTTAATACAGATGCGGTGCTTTTGAGCGGAAACCCTAAAGTAACACTCGGTAGCCTGGTAAAATACGTTAAATGTAATACGATTTTGATTGATGCCACCAACAAAGAGTATCGGATAAAGCTCTGGCAGGAAGAGGCAGTCCAATTACATTTAAAAATTTATATATTAAAGCGGAATATGGCTTATATAATTAATAAAGCTTAATAGCGCCATATCTATATAAATGGAGGTATAGATGTCGGATCTTTTACTAGTAGATATACAAAACAGGATTGGAGCAATAACCATTAATCGCCCCGAAAAGCGCAATGCTTTGAATCCAGAGCTGGTTATTGCATTAACAACTGCCTTTAAAGAACTGCAAAGCGACGAAAACGTTAAAGTAATTATTCTTAAGGCAGCAGGGGAAGTGTTTAGCGCCGGTGCAGACCTGGCTTACCTTCAGCAATTACAATCTTTTTCTTATGATGATAACCTGAAGGATTCCAGTTTGTTGAAGGATCTATTTTCGCTGTTACACCTTTATGAAAAGCCTGTTATTGCACAGGTAGAAGGGCATGCAATTGCGGGTGGCTGTGGCCTGGTTACTTTGTGTGATATTGTTTTTTCGGTTCCGGAAGCAAAGTTTGGCTACACCGAGGTAAAAATTGGTTTTGTGCCTGCCCTGGTTGCGGGGTTTTTAGTTAGAAAGGTTGGCGCAGGCCGTACACGAGAGCTGGTATTATCTGGCGAATTAATTTCGGCAGAAAAAGCCAATGAATACGGTTTGGTAAATTTTATTGCGAGCAGGGGCGAGATAGAATCCAAGGTTTTATCGTATGCAGAAAGGATAGCTGAAAGTACATCTGCCGAAGCGATTAAGACAACCAAAAATCTATTGTCGTTTATTTCGGACTTGGCTGTAGGCGAGGGGCTCGAACTTGCTGCAAGGGTAAATGCAACTGCCCGTTTAAGCGCAGATTGTCAAAAAGGAATTGCCTCTTTCTTGAATAAAGAGAATCCCAAATGGTAGAAAGCAGCCAACAATCAGTCTTTTTATTTTGTTAAAACCTTATGTCCGTCCAATCTGAGCCTAAAGAAGCTTTTGAGATTTTTTTAATTGGCGATACCGGTGATATCTCGCCACACCGGCACGACCCAGTCCTGCAAACTTTATGTAACCATTTTCATCCCAATCAACGTTCGGCTGTAATTTTTTTAGGAGACAATATTTATCCACGAGGAATGCCGCCTAAAGGAAACATTTTGCGAAAGAATGCTGAGAATACTCTGCAGAGGCATTACGAAGCATTAAAGGACTACCACGGAAAAGTTGTTTTTATCGCTGGTAACCACGACTGGAATAAAGGACGCAAAGATGGTTACGATTATGTGTTAAGGCAGGAAAAGTATATTCAGAAATTATTTGATCAAAAAAATGTGTTCTTGCCCTCAAATGGTTGCCCGGGGCCTGTAGAAATAAACGTTCACCCTGACCTAACCATTGTAGCTATAGATACTCAATGGTGGCTGCAAAAAGGCATACGCCCAATTGGAAAACAATATGGTTGCAGTATTTCTACGGAGGAAGAGTTTTTTGACAAGTTAATTCAAATACTGGATGAGAATAAACACAAGCATCTCCTTGTTGCCGGACATCATCCCGTTTATAGTTATGCTATACATGGTGGCAGATTTCAATTAAAGCACCATATTTTTCCACTAACACTTTATGATAAATCAGCTTGGATTCCCTTGCCGGGCATAGGTTCCTTGTTGCCTTTATACCGCAAGTTTTTGGGTGCAAGAGAAGACATTGCGCATCCAAGATATAGAAGGCTGCGAAAAAAATTAAAAGAGATTTTGTGTAAATACCCGAACTTAATTTATGCGGCAGGACACGAGCATAACCTTCAGTATATCTGTAAAAACCATAACCACTATATAGTAAGCGGATCGGGATCGAAAGTGAAATATGTGGTGCAAGGAGGCAAGTATCTTCGCTTCGGCGAAAAGGCGAAAGGCTTTTTTAAATTACGCTTTGATGTGGACGGTGCGGTATACCTGGGAGCCTGGGCGGTAGATGCCAGCCATAAGCTTGCACAAGGAAAGCTTATTTACGAAGAACAAATTATTTAGAAATAAAAAAGGGATGGCCGACCATCCCTTTTTTATTTAAAGCTTTCGGTTTAAACTGCTAAATCAGTCATTATAGCATTTACCTTAGAATCTAACTCCTGGTCTGCTGTTTTATAAGCTGAGGCATTAGCTAAGTTTCCTTTAACGCTGCAATAAAATTTGATTTTAGGCTCTGTTCCTGAAGGGCGCGCAGAAATAATACTACCATCTTCAGTAACGAATTGCAACACATCAGATTTTGGCAATTCGATTTCGCTAATTTTACCAGTAGAAATATCGGTTTCTTTCCTTAATTCATAATCTTTTAGCGTTGCTACCTTTGAGCCACCTAAACTAACAGGAGGATTGTTTCTGAAACGCTCCATCATTGCTTTAATTTCTTCAGCACCGCTTTTTCCTTTTTTAGTAACCGAAACAAGTTTTTCTTTATAAAAACCATATTTCTGGTACATCTCTAATAAGGCGTCAAACAAGCTGCTGCCTTTGTCTTTATAGAAAGCAGTCATTTCAGCAATAAATGCAGCAGAAACTACAGCATCTTTATCGCGCACTAACTCGCCAATCAGGTAGCCATAGCTCTCCTCGCCACCACCAATAAAGGTTTTTTTGCCTTCAAAGCGGGTCATTAATTCACCAATGTATTTAAAGCCTGTTAAGGTATTGTAGCACTCAACATTTTTAGAAGCAGCAATAGCATCGATAATATATGAGGTAACAATTGTTTTTACAATGTATTCATTACCAGTTAATTTTCCTTTTTCTTCCCAGGCAGTTAAAAGGTAATTGATCAATAAGCTACCAGTTTGGTTTCCATTAAGAAGGATGAATTCTCCTTCGTTGTTTTTTACAGCTATTCCAACCCGGTCTGCGTCTGGGTCGGTGGCAAGAATTAAATCGGCATCAATTTCCTTGCCTTTTGCTAAGGCAAGTGTTAAAGCTTCTTTTTCTTCCGGATTAGGATAAACAACCGTTGGGAAATTTCCATCGGGTTTGATTTGTTCTTCAACTAAAGTAACATTGGTAAAACCGAATTTTTCTAAAGCCTTAGGTACCAGTGTAATGCCGGTCCCGTGGATAGGGGAGAACACTATCTTTAAGTCTTTTTGACGCTGAATTGCATCCGGCGAAACAGAAAGGCTTGCAATTTTATCTAAATATAAGGCGTCTATTTCTTCACCAATGTATTCGATATTTTCTGGAACCGCGGTAAACTTTACATCTTCAATAGAAGTAACTTTTGCAACCTCATCCATTACAAGTTTATCATCTGGAGCTACAAACTGGCCTCCATCTGCGCCATAAGCCTTGTAGCCATTATATTCTTTAGGGTTATGAGATGCTGTAAGCATTACTCCACTACGGCACCCTAATTCGCGAATAGCAAATGAAAGTTCTGGAGTTGGCCTTAGTTCTTTAAAAAAGTAAACATAAATGCCATTTGCAGAAAAAACTTCGGCCGTGATTTTTGCGAAATAATCTGAATTGTTGCGGCTATCATGAGCAATGGCAACTTTTATTTTTTCTCCAGGATATTTTTTAAGCAGATAGTTGCTTAACCCCTGGGTGGCAGCACCGATAGTGTATTTGTTAATTCGGTTAGAGCCAGGGCCCATAATGCCTCTTAAGCCGCCAGTTCCAAATTCAAGGCCGCGGTAAAATGAATCGGTTAATTCGGTGAAAGACTGCTGATCCAGTAAGTTTTGAATTTCCTTTTTGGTATCGGCATCATAACTTCCCTGAAGCCAGGTGTTAACACGTTCTAATACAGAGGGCTCTAGTTGTTGCATAAGCTATGTTTAAAGTTTATTAAGTATTTTCTTCAAATGCAAGTATAGCAAGTTAATCAGTATCTGATATGTTGTTAATGAAAATTTATTGTATGATTTATCTTGTGCTATTTTGTAAACTTTAGATTCGAAATGTTTACAACTTCGTAGGATGTTTTTAACTTTTAAATAAAGTTTAAAGTATTTTAAAATATATATTTAATATGTTCTGTAAATTTTGGAAGCAGTTACCAATTTTTGTAAACGCTTACCGAAACTTGAATAAAAGCAGTATCTTAGATTTAGTGCAATTGAAGTTGTAAGGTTGTGAAAATCAGACAATTTTAATTTTTAATAACTATTAAATCTACTCCAATGAAAATTTACCTACCATCGCTTCGGCTGATTAACTATTCTGTTGTTGCCGTCCCCATTATCATTTTTTTTGCCAATAAAACGAGTGCATCTTTTGCATATCTGGACCAGCTTGTCCTATTTTCAGGTAATATCTAACCTATGCTTTAGAGCCTTAGGTAATTTATTCATTTGTATTAGGCTGATTCTATGAGGGCTTTTAGTTTGATAAATCAAAGGTTGAATTTCTTTATTAAGGAAAAAAGCAGGCTCTCGGCTAAAACAAAAAATGTTTGCGATAGCTTATAATTTATTGCGGAACTTATTAAATGTCTAACCTTTAGTTTCATAAAAAAGTTATCCATTCACAATCCTTGTTTTCAACTGAAGCCAAGTATTGAAAATAATTCTCAAAGTGATAGAAAAATATAATTTTTTGAGAATAAATGCCATTCTTTTGATTATGAATAAGTTATGATGTGTATTTAATTCAACATCTTAAGAAACGCTTTTTTGTGTTCCAGGTGGCATTATTCTTGATTAAATAAAATTACCCATGATAAACATATTTACCCATGAGACCACAATACACACTTAATCTAAAATTTTCTTTTAAATGTTTAGCGGTGGCGCTGGCTGCTGCCTCGTTATTTAGCGCGTGTTCCAGAAGAACAATCTATGAAGCACCTGCTGTTTACAGCTTTAAAGGAAAAGGAATGATGCCTCCTCCAGGAATGGTTTATGTCCCATCTGGCACCATTATGTACAAAAGTTCTACAGATGATGAAGGTTTAACGAAAAGAGTCAGTTTAAGCCCGTTTTTTATCGATGCAACAGAAGTTACTAATAAGCAATATGCCGAGTTTGTTAACTGGGTTGCCGATTCTATTGCAGTGACGGATTACCTGAAAGATGACTCCTACTTCCTTGCGCCAAGTAAAAAGAACCCGGAAATGCTTGTTAAACTCATTAACTGGGAGAAAGTAAGGGGAAGAGACGATATTCCTCTATGGCTAAGTGCAGACTCCGCAATTTATTCTAAACTGAAGGGTTCCCTGGTTATGGAAGAGAAAGGCAAAAAGGTTTTAAACCGTGAACTTGTTAAATATGCACTCACGTATCAACAAACGGGTGGCAATAATCAAAACGAGTTTATGACAGAGAATATTAAGGCCTTACCGGAAAAGAATATCTGGTCGGCAGATTTTCCAAACTCGCAAATGAGCTTTATGAATGCGAATTACTATGGGCATCGCTCGTACGACAATTATCCTGTTGTAGGCGTTACCTGGAAACAAGCGAGGGCTTACGCCGACTGGCGGGGGAAAGCTACAGCACAAATGCTTAACCGTAACGCATATTTAAAGAATTACCAGCTTACATTTACCCTGCCTACAGAAGCACAATGGCAATATGCTGCCTCTGGAGTAAGGCACCCTGAAGAAGCACCGGAAAATACGAATGCGGTAATGACATATAGTGGTGGCAGGGGCAAAGGCAAAAACGATAGAAAGTTGCTGGTAAACTTTAAGCAGGATGAAGGTAACTATACCCTTGATGGCTCAACGTTTACATTGCCTGTTAAATCATATAGTAGTAATGGATTCGGGCTATATAATATGGCTGGTAACGTTGCCGAATGGACTTTGGATGCTTATAGCGTTTCGGCGGTAGAGTTTGTCCACGACTTAAATCCGGTTTTGGTGTACGATGCCAGCGATAGTGACCCTGATGTAATGAAGAGAAAAGTGGTTAGAGGCGGTTCGTGGAAAGATAATGCCGAACTTTTAAATAAGGATACCCGCAGTTTTGAAATGCAAGACGCAGCTCATTCTTACATAGGATTCAGATGTGTAATGCCTGCTCCGGAGTTATTAAGCGAACAGGTAAGAACAAGGAAAATGCAAGCTCAACCAGGCAAGTCAGTTAAATCTGTTAAGGCGGGCCGAGCGTCAAGGCCGACTGAAAATGTTGCTAACAAGGCCGAATAAATTGTTTCAAAATCAAATCTACTACTATGAAATCTTTCCTAATAGCATTATCGTCGCTTTTAGTTTTAAGCTTCGATACAAACGCACAAACCAAGAAGACAGGGGCTGTTAAAAAAAACGCAACTCCAGCGGTTTCAGTTAGCCGGGTAAAACCAGACTCAGTTGCTAATCAAACACAAATGCAAACACAGTCTCCTGCCCAGGCACCCATAGAGCCGGTAGACGGTTTTTATAACTATTCAATTTTAGGAAATGCGAGCCCATTCAACTATCCTTATATAAACCCGGCAAATGTTCGTTTTTACAAAAGGATATGGAGGGACATTGACTTGACTGACCCGCAAAATCAGGTCCTTGCTATTCCGGGCTCTACCCTGATTGAAACTATTTTAGATGCGCTTAAAACTGGTAAATTGTATGCATACGATGCGGCAGATGACGGATTTAAGGCCCGATTGACTTCACAACAAGCTATTGATAAGCTAATTGATAGTGTGTTGGTTCCCGTTTTTGACCACAATGGAAATCAAATTGATGCAAAAATGCGTCAGAATGATTTCAATCCGGCCAGGGTGGCTAAGTTCCGCATTAAA
>CBIHNR010000028.1:0-36986 GCA_966211215.1 uncultured Pedobacter sp. | reverse complement strand
GGAGAAAATCCACCATCTTTTCAATTCGCTCTAATCCTTCTGCCCTGCTAATAAAACTTCGATGGATGGCTACGATAATTGCCATAATACCGAAGCCAGAACCTCCGGAGGTTACTACATCTCCCGAGGTATTTCGCTCTCTGGCTAGTCCGCTTACCGGGTGCCCGAAGTCCCAGAAATATTTAAATGTTTGCTTTTGTACAAGCGTTAAAAGTTCATCGTCTGTTAGTAACGGAAACTTATCTGACTGATCGAGCCCGGTTTGTAAGCTAAGCGTAGTGCTCTTGTTTAATGCTGCTCCGGCTTTTGACTTTAGGGCTGACGAAACAATGATGTTATAATTCTTTAATGATTGAAGATTAGCCTGTGGCTTCAGTATGACAGTTTTATCTTCGTTTTCAAAAGTGGTTGTATACGGTATAGCAACACCAGTGCTTTCGTTAAAAAGAACGTTCCCCGTAATTGAAGCTCTATCCACAGCTATTGAAAAGGCTAGTTTTATTTCAGGAGAGGCAACTACGTTAGTGTATGTATTAGCGGCGTTGCTTGCGTTATTAACCGAAGTTGAAACGAGTTCGAAAAGCCCGGATGGGACATTCTCATCGTTTATATGCTTCGACTTATTGCATCCTGAAATAAAAATCCAGCCTAATAAGATGCCAACTAAACTTAAAGCCATGGCTGATTTCATTTTACCGGCCCTGGCGCTCTAGTATTTGCAAAGCGCTGATTTCCTGTGCAGTTAAAGCCTTATCATATATCCTAAACTCGTCGAGTTTACCCGTGTAAGTTAACATCCAGGGTTCGGGAGTATTGAACGGAGAGCCTAACTGGTTTTGAAAACCGCCTATGACAAACCGTGTTGGGTTTTTAAAATTCAACTCGCCCAGAGGGGTACCGCCGGCATTGGCCTTGCGGTCTTCCGCTCCCGTTGGCAACGATCTTTTTTGGCCATTTACATAAAAGCCAACCTTAGATGTTGCAGCATCATAGGTCCAGGCTACGTGCCTCCAGGCGCCATACATGTCATCTGGCCTGAAATCTCCAAAAGGCTCAATCCAGTGTTCAATAAACGGAACTGTATTTTTTTCAAAATGCAGTTTCATAAACATCTTGTTTTCTGCAGAATTGTTTCCTTCAATCATCATAAAGAAGTTCCCCCAGAAACTACCATCTTGCTTTGCCAGAGTGAATAGCCCCTGGGCACCGCCATCATGTTTATTGGTATTGATCCATAAGCTCACGGTGAAACTAGTTAGTGTAGCTATTGGGCCCGGAGTGCTGTAACTGATAAAGCCATTGGTTGAACCCTGATAAGCCATTCCCTTTCGGCCTTCAACAAAACTTGTTGTACCAGATGCTGTACCGCCCGTAACAGCATTTTTAACGTCGTTCACGTTTCCTTCGAAAGCAAAATGGGCTACCAGATTTGTTGGAGCAATATCATTGGAGTTAACGTAGCCGCCAGCAACGGGAGGCGGGTCGCCAGGCGTAAAACTATCTTCGGTTTCTGGTTCCGTGCATGAATAAAATATGGTGGTGGATAATGCTACAACAAAAGCACTTCTCCAGTATTTATAATTGATTTTCATATCGTGAGCATTTTAGTTATATCCTGGGTTTTGGGTTAACCTGTTTCCGCTTAGGGCTCGTTGGCTTTGTGGAATCGGGAAAAGTTCATTCTTTCCATCTACAAAATTTGTTTTGCCGTGAGCTCGAAGCACCGTTCCTGCCCTTTCCTGGCGAACGAGGTCAAAAAAACGGTCTTGCTCCATAGCCAGTTCAAGCCGGCGTTCGTTCCAGATATTTTGAATGGTTCCCGGAAGCGGAGACAAAGACAGGCCTGCCCTATCGCGAACTCTCTTTAGTTTCAGTGTGGCTTCCCCCTGATTTGCCAGGTTAGCATTCGCTTCGGCATTCATTAGTAATACTTCGGCATAACGCATTAAACGGATATTCTTTGGTTTTTTATCCTTGTTTTCGCTTACTGGCTTAGATTCAAGAAGGTAGCTATGATAAACCTTGTAATTATATCGCTGGTTTTCAACCGAATCCTGAGTTGGAATACGAAATCCATCCCACAAAATTGTGCCTCTATTTAAAGGATTATTTGCACCAGGAAGCGTTGTTTGAATGAAAATAATTGAAGCAGCACGGCGTGTATCATTTGCTTCGAATGCATTTGCAAGGCTTGTAGTTGGCGTATTCAGCCCGAAACCAAGGTCATTCCAACCGCCTTTTGACCGGGCACCCTGGCTATTGCTATACAAGGGGCTAACCGCGTTTTCTGCTGAGTTTAAGCCGGTTTGCACTTCAAAGATGGATTCAATATTATTATTGCCACCGTCGCCATTTACAGCCCTTTCTCTAAAGATATAGTTGTAATTCTGAACCAGGTCATACTTTCCTGATGCTATAACAGCATTGGTCAATTCCAACACCTTATTCCAGTTCTTCTGGTACATGTATACTTTGGCTAAAAAACTTTGAGCAGCTCCTTTAGTTGCCCTGCCTACCTGAGTTTCGCCCTTTAGCGGAAGAATATCTGCCGCAGCCTGAAGGTCGGCAATAATTACGTTATAAATATCTGCAACAGGAGCCCTGGTTTGAAACTCATCGCTATTCCCCTCTGATGGGTCTGGAACGCGTATCACCTTTGGAACGGCACCGAAATAGCGAACCAGGTTGAAATAATACATACCGCGTAAAAACTTGCACTCACCTATAAGCCTGTCTCTAACGCCAGCGTCAATACTTGACTTTTCCAGAATATCAATGGCGCGGTTTGCGGCTGTAATGCCGGCGTAGTAGCCGTTCCAAATATTATTAAACACGAAATTATTGGGTGTATGCGTGAAATTATCAATCTCGCCGCCTGGCCCAAAATCGGTTGGAGTACTTCCTTTATCAGTATCGTCAGATGCCATATCCAAGGATACTGCATACAAAAAGCCAACTGTAGTTTTATCGAAACCGCCGTAATACAAAGTGTTATAAACACCAGCCACCAGCTTATCGGCCGCATCGGGATCCTGTAAAGCTTGTACCTCTGTTAACTTTCCCTGCGGCTCAACTTGCAAAAAGTCTTTGCAGCTTTCTGCCATAAAAAGCAGTAGCGGGCTTAACAGTGCTATTATATATTTTTTGATCTTCATGTCTTTATTATTAAGGGATTAAAATCCTACGTTAACACCAAATGAGTAAGTCCGGGTAGAAGGATAAATGCCTAATTCAATGCCGGCATTTGTAGTAGCACCACTTTGAATCTCAGGTGTAAAACCACTATACCCGGTTATCGTAGCCAGATTTTGAGCGCTGGCATAGATACGCACTCTTTCTACTTTGTATTTGGTTATCAATGATTTTGGGAGAGTATAACCGATTGTAAGGTTATTGATTCTGAAGAAATCACCATTTTCTAAGAAATAAGTGGATGCAGGCAATTGCCCTAAAGTAGCCCTCGGTTCACTATTGCTTGGATTATTTGGTGTCCAACGGTTTTTAACAGCTTCGGCTTCAATATTATCTCTTCCATCTATCCCTCGGGCTGCCTTTTTCCCATTATAGATTTTGCCTCCTCCGGTGCCGTAGGTGGTAAGGCTGAAGTCAAAATTGGTGTAATTAACAGTAGCACTTAACCCATAGGTGAGTTTAGGAATATAAGCTCCAAAGAATGTTCGGTCGGCATCACTTATTGCACCATCACCACTAAGGTCTTTATATCTTAGATCTCCCGGCTTGGCATCTTTTTGTGCAGAAGCTGCCACTTCAGCTTCGTTTTGAAAAACGCCATCAACCTGCAAAAGGTAAAAACTTCCTATAGGATGGCCATTATCAGACAAGGTGGTATAACTTTGATTCCCTCCAATGCTTCCATCCGGCAGCGCCTGGCCGCCGTTTAAATTAGTAATCCGGTTTTTATTAGTGGCAATATTACCTCCAACAGTATAGTTCAACCTGTCACTGACACGATTGTTCCAGTTTAAAGAAAGCTCCAATCCTGTATTTTTGAAAGAGGCAGCATTGGTTATAAACTTACTATTGTTATCTCCTAAGATTCCTGGTATATTAATCTCGATTAGGGCATCCTTAGTTTTTTTATTGTAATAATCCATTTCGCCGGTTAACTTGCCATTAAGCAAGCCGAACTCTAGGCCCAAATCAAATTCCTCCGTAATTTCCCACCTAACGTTTTTATCAGGTAGTTCTTCAAATCGAATACCCAGATTCTCTGAACCACCAAAAAAGTAAGGGATGTTAACTGCCGCAATCGGAAAATAAACGTCCGTAGCTATCTGGTCGTTACCTACCCGGCCCCAACTTCCCCTCAATTTAAGGTTAGAAAAGATTTGCTGATCCTTCATAAAATCTTCCCTGGAGATTACCCATCCCAAACCTAAAGAAGGGAAATAACCCCATCTGTTTTGGCTGGGGAAACGAGAACTGGCATCAGCCCGAAAAGTTGAGGTTAACAGGAAACGATTATCATACGAATAGGACAATCGGCTTATAAACGAGTTTCTTGTCCACTTATCTGCAGTATTATCATTGGTTGCGCCAATAGTAGAGCCTGCACCCAAGTACCATTGATCTTCATTTTCTGGTACATTTAAACGGGTACCTATTAAGTTATTAAACTTAAAATGCTCGCTAGTGATGCCCGCTAAAAAGGTAAAATCATGCGCATCTACTTTTTTAGTGATGGTTGCCGTATTATCCCACACCCATTTGTAGGTGTTTATTGAATTTACCGTCAAGCCACTATTGGTTCGAAGCTGATTGCCTCCGGCTGTAAGAAAGACATTGTTTGGGCCAACATTATCGAACTGATAGCTATAGTTTCGTATGTTAAAAAAGTTAAGGTCTGCACCAAAGCTTGACTTTAATGTAAGCCAGCTAAGTGGCTTCACATCCGCAGCCAGAGTTCCTTGTATCCGATCGCCATAGCCTGAGTTATTTACCTTTTCTAAACCCAGTAAAGGATTTCCAACATTATTGGATAAAGAAGTATTTCCATAAAGTCCATTAACTTTAGCCGGTATATGAGGCGCCGCCCGATAGGCCAGGTTAAAAGCTCCGCCGTCTACTCCCCGGCCTCTAACATGGCTAAAAGACAATTGATTAGTAAGCTTAAACCAGCTAACCAAATTGTAATCAGTATTTGCGCGTATGGTATAGCGGTCAAATTTGTTAGTTTGAATAATACCTTCATCGCCCACGTAGCCAGCACTTAGGAAATAGGTGCCTTTTTCGCTACCGCCGCTGGCAGAGAGATTATGATTTTGCTGGAAACCATTCCGGGTAATAACATCATACCAGTCGGTGTTTCCACCTGCCTGTAACATTGCATTGGTTATCAGAGGATCGCCGGTTCCATAATAAATACTTGCTTCGTTTAAATAGCCTGCATATTGCTGGGCTCCAGCCATATCCACTAATTTCGATACTTCGCGAACTCCTAAGTTGGCATCATAGGCAATGACAAGCTTTCCAGATTTGCCCTTTTTGGTTGTAATAATTAAAACTCCATTTGCCGCCCGCATACCATAAATTGCGGTAGCCGAGGCATCCTTCAAAATATCCATCGAAACGATATCGGCATTATTGATATTCCGTATATCATCCGTAATTACACCATCTACGACATATAAAGGGGTCGCACCGCCGAACATCGTTCCCACCCCACGAATACGCACTGTGGGATTGGCGTTAGGGTCGCCTGAGCTTATAATTTGCACACCCGCAACTTTTCCCTGCAATGCCTGAGTTGGCGTAAGCACTTGCTGTTTAGCTAGTTCTTCACCCTTTACTCGTGCAACAGATCCTGTTACATCCGATTTTCGCTGAACTCCATAACCCACAACTACCACTTGCTCCAACTCTTTAGCAGATGTTCGGAGCATTACAGTTATTGTGGTTTGATTATTTATCGGAACTTCCTGGGTTTGAAAGCCAATGAAGCTGAAGGTTAAAGTACCATCGGGAGGGGCACTGATAGAGAATTTTCCGTTAGCATTAGTTTGGGTACCCTTGCCTGCACCTTTCAGTACAACACTAACTCCGGGCAGAGGAATACCGTCATCGTCGTTTACAGTACCGGTAACAGTAATATTCTGCGCAAGTAAATTAAAATTAAGGCATAGCAGTACCGCAATAGTAAATAAGTTTTTCATAAGCGGTTTGATATAAAATGGTTCGTTTATTATTGGTTAAAGAAAAAACCAACAAGGGAGTAAAAAGTTAATAGCCTGTGTGCCCTGAGCACCTCTACATTACTACATCACACTTGCTCAAACCGCCACAAAAACAAAGGCAAAGCATTGAAAAACAACCACTAAACAAACAAACGCACTACATCAAAAAGATTTTTAATGTGAAAAGATAAATTGGGAATGAGAGGTGTTGATGTAGTACTAAAGCTCTAATAAAAACTCTGTTAAATTCTTCTCATGAGAAACATTGAGCTTTTTGCGCAGGCGATATCTGCGAATTTCCACGCCTCGTAAAGATATATTTAACAAAGACGCAATTTCTTTACTGTTCATATTCATCCTCAAATAGGCGCAGAGCTTAAGGTCGTTAGGTACCAGATCTTTATGATTGGCCTTTAATTTTTTAAAGAAATTTTCGTGAGCCTCGTTAAAGCTTTTCTCAAAAAGGTTCCAGTCTCCCTCATCACTCATCGCTTCGGTGATGATTTTATCTATGCGTTTCAACTGTTCAGAGGAAAGCTTTTTGCCATTGGCATCCTTTAGTTCCGAAATTTCGTGCTTTATTTTTTGAAGCAATTCATTTTTCAATACAATGTTCATTGCAGAGTTGGCAAGTTCCCGACTTTTTCCAGCCAGTTCATGTAGCAATTGGCCATTTTTGATTTGAATAATTTTCTGCTCATTTGCGATCAACTCTTTCCGCATTGCCTCTTCCTGTTCTTGTTTCAGTTTCAACTTAATTTCCTGCTGATGCCTGGCTAATTTCAAATAGTAGAAATGCCTAAGTACTAAAAAGAGAAGAAAAAAAACAACGAGATACACAAACACAGCCCAGTTACTTAAGTACCAGGGCTTCAATATGGTAAATTTAAATTCGGCCAAGCCCGGAAGCACCAGGTTATTAATCCTGGCCCTTACCAAAAACCGATAATTTCCCGCATCCAGATTTGTAAAGTCCTTTTGCGATTCGGCACTCCAGCTTGTCCAATTTTTTGAATAACCTTCCAGCTGATATTGATACTGGATGTTTGCCTTACGATAATAAGGGAGCGCAAAAGAAATCCTGATATTATTGCCTTTATAAGGCAACTCGACTCGACCTGCACGGTTTCCGCTTTCGCTGATAATTGATCCGGAATCGCCAATATTTATCACGTTCCTGATAAGTACTTTTTTATTAACAGCAGCACGGCCGTCGTCTAAACCCTGGTTAAAAATTACAAAGCCATCATCTGCGCTAATCAGGTAAATAGAATCTCCAATGTGGCTAATGTTCTCATAATGCTGCACCATTCTGCCATTTAAAGAGCTAAAATGAGATGAATCTATCTTAATCTTTCCAGGCTCAATATCCGCAAGCGCCACAATTCCATTGTTAATGAACCAATACCGGGCGTCAGCAGCTTTAATGACTTTGTTCGAATAGGCAAATGAACCTAACTTACGATTAAGCTGCACATATGGGTGAAAAGTATCGGCAATGCCGTCATAGATATAAAATCCCCTATGGGTTGAAAAAAGAATGGTACTTTCAAAAGTAAACAGATTAACATTATAGTCAGTTGGCAACCCATTTTGCCATGAATAAACCTTAACAGCTTTTACCGATTTCAAATCGTTACTTAGCCTGAGTTTATATACCCCTTTATAGGCATGGCTTACCCAAAGATTGCCGCTTTCGTCTTCTTCCACATAGCGGGAAGGCTCGCCAAAGCCAGCAATTTTCCAGCCGAAATGCCATTTGCCAGCTGCGTCTTTCTGGTACAATACCAATCCCGTGTACGTTCCCTGAATTAAATAGTCTGGTTTAGTTTTAAGCCTTTTAATTGTCCATCCACCATTTATGGATGAAATTTTTCTTAGCTGGCTTTCTTCTACTTCAAAAGTCCCCTCGTTATGCCCGCAAAATAACTGCCGGCCTTGCAAGGAGAGATCCCAAACCTGCTCTTGCGAGCCCTCTATTAACTTAAAATCAAAGGGGAGATAGCTGCCCGTGTTCCGCCAATCGCTATAAAAAAGCCCCTGATTGGTGCCGAGGTAGATTTTATTCTGGTGGATGATACTTGAATATACCGTTCCAAAACGGCCTGTGCGGTCGAGGTAAAAATACAATGGCGAATTAAGTTCTATCCGGTCGATACCATTATCCAAGCCAAGCCATAAATTGTGTTCATCATCAGCAAACAGGCTCAGCACTGTGTTATTCTGCATTCCGGAAGACTTATTAATTTGCTGAATAACACGCCCCTCTTCATTTATAATTATTAAGCCATTGAGAATTGTACCGAATGCGAAATACTTACCAGCCACCACAGCACCATTATTAAGCTGGTAAGCCTGCAAAAAACTGTTTGCCTGATTTTGCCATGGCTGGATACTCTTACCGTCATAAATAAAAAGGCCGTTTTTTGCGGTCCCAATTAAAAAGGAGTTCTTATACGGAAGTATAGATAATACACCAGATGAACCTAATTTGGAACCGCCCGGAATAGGCTTAAGAGAGCGCCCATTTAACTCAAACAAGCCCTTTGAAATAACCTCTACAAAAAACCTGTTACCCGCCTTTAGCAGAAACAAAAAAGGGCTGTTGGCTTTCAATACCTGGATCTTGCCTTTTTCATAAATAAAGATAGATGCAAAGGACTGGAAATAAACCTTATCGCCATCGGCATAAATCTTCCAAACCTCATCTTTCAACGCATGCTGTTTGGGAATTAAATGAGTTAAAGAGTGATAGGCTAACCGCCCGTTTTGCCCGTATTGCCAAAACCCAAACTCGCCAAAGCCACCGGCAAAAACCCTCCCCCTCCCATCTGCAGCTACTGCCCTGATAATAACACTGTTAGGCATCTTATACTTTTGCCAGTAAACGCCATCAAAAACCAGTAGGCCCTCGCCATTTCCAACATAAAGTATCCCCTGCTGGCCTTTTGTTACCGACCAGTTTTGGTTGCCAAAACGATAAACCGACTTACTATAATTTTGTACATAGGGTACGCCGATGCTTTTAATGTCCGTTGAGAAAACATTATTGGACAGAGCTAAATAAAAGACAAACCACAACAGTGTTCTTATATTACTCATCGCAAGAAAGCCGACCTAAAATTGGTGTTCTGAAAGTTTGGTGTATAACAGTTGCCGGGCGGCAATGTTTCGGGGCAGATTGGCCAATTACGCACTGGATAGCGCACAAAAAAGCCGGGAACTGGCCCGGCTCTTTTTATTCTGTAGCTTAGTCCACTTGAAGGGACAACTTGCTTTTCTTCGTAATATTAACCGGCTGGGGCACCTTCACATAATATCCTGTACCATCATAAGGGCGCTTGCGCGGATGTTCTTTGCAAACGTCTGAGCAGCAACCATCCATTATCGTTCCGCATTCATCGCATTGCGTAAAATGCTCATTGCACTCTGGGTTGGCGCAGTTTATCATTTTGGAGGTAGTTGTTCCGCAGTTATAGCATTTTGAAATTACCACTGGATTTACCGAATTCACCTCCACCGCAACGCGGTTATCAAAAACATAACATTGTCCATCGAAATCTTTACCTCCAGCTTCCTTACCGTATTTAATAATACCGCCGTGTAACTGGTAAACTTCAGGGAATCCTTCATGCAATAATAAAGCTGAAGCCTTTTCGCACTTAATCCCACCAGTACAATAGGTTAAGATTTTTTTGTCTTTATATTTTTCAAGCTCAGCAATCTTTTCGGGGAACTCACGGAAGTTCTCTATATCAAGAGTAACTGCATTTTTGAACTTACCTAAGGAATGTTCGTAATTCGATCTTACGTCTAATATTACCACATCATCTCGGTCTTTCATCTCCATGAAATCCTTTGGTTCCAGGTGGATACCAGTTTGCTTATTCGGATTAATAATATGTGGGTCACGCAGGCCAGAATGTACAATTTCTGGTTTGTAACGGCAATGCATCTTGATAAACGAAGGTTCTTCTACGTTATCAATTTTGAACTCTGTAGCATTAAAACGTCCATCTGCATAAACGGCGTCCATATAAGCCTTACAAGCTTCCGAAGTACCCGAAACGGTTCCGTTCAAACCTTCGTCGGCAACTATAATACGGCCTACAAGCCCAAGTGATTTACAAAATTTTAAGTGGTCTGCGGCAAATTGCTCCGCATCAGCTATTGGAGAATAGCAATAATAAAGTAGTGTCTGAAATTTCGCCATAATTCATTAATACTGCTGCAAACAGCGTTAAATGCGCTGCAAAGATAAGTTTTAAAAATCAATGGGAAAGTGTTAAGCACTTGGTTTATTGCAGAATTGCAAATACCTTAGCCCGAAACTTAACTTAACCTTATGAAATTTACCAAGCTGCTAATTCTTCTCGTATTACCTTTCTATGGGATGTGCCAGGACATTAAACCTGTGTGGGAAACCTATCAAAACCGCCAATACCGTTTAGCAATCTCGCAGGCTGAAGCTGTTGAAACCAAATATCCTGAAAACAGCGAGGTCAAGCTTCTGTTAGGCAGGGCTCATACCGAAATCAACTGTTTTAAAGATTGCCAATACCGATGATTACACTGCACGCCGGGAGAAAGCATTCGCTTCTATCAACCAGTTCTTCAATAGCAACATCCCACATAAAATTCATGTTTTTGTATACGATTCCAAGGAATCGGGAATAAAATTTACTGGTAAAGATTTAGGTTTTACCTTACCAGAACATTGCAGAATATATTTAGAATATAACCAAACTGTAGGCCATGAAATCACCCATGCCATTTCACATTATTCGAGCGAAAAGACAGCGATTAAAACAAGGCTAATAAATGAAGGAGCGGCGGTATATTTCGACCAAACTAACCGAGACAGGATTTTAACCGCTAAAAACAGTATAAAAAATATCAACTTCAAACTTGAAGAACTTTGGGATTCGGCGTCGGCATCAGGTGAGGTTTTATATCCTGTGGGCGGTGCTTGGATACAGTTCCTGATTGAAAAAGAAGGTAAGGAAAAATTTCTTCAACTGATGTCCAATCAAACGTATTTCAGTGCAAAAGCTATTTATGGAAACCGCTTTGAGGCATTGGTAAATGAATTCGAGGCA
Organism: uncultured Pedobacter sp.; assembly: GCA_966211215.1. Taxonomy (GTDB): domain Bacteria; phylum Bacteroidota; class Bacteroidia; order Sphingobacteriales; family Sphingobacteriaceae; genus Desertivirga. Next base: position 25,693 of record CBIHNR010000028.1, on the reverse strand, counting down.
CTGATTAGCGTAGGGATTAGAAACGAAATCCATACCGAGCTTGACTCTTCCGAAATTGAAAAAAAGATAGATAAAACAAACCCGAAGGGCAATTACTACAGGGTTTTAATTTTAGTAAATGGAAAGCCTGTTACAAAAGCTGAAATGGATAGGTTACCACCAGCGAGCATTACGGGACTCAATGTTATCAAAGACCAGGCGGCGATTAAGAAATATACCTCTGTAAATATTAGCGGGATAATTAAGATTTCTGTGAAATAGTCATTTGAGAAATTCAGAAAGGGAGTTTGCAAGAACTATTAAGCGGAATCTTACTAATTCATTTTTTATATTTGTTTTATGGAAAGCATATTAGTTAGCCCTAAAAATCAGCAGGAACTTGATCTACTGAATGCCCTATTTGCCAAAATGAACATAGCTTCAAAAGTTCTGGACGATGAAACTAAGGAAGAATTAGGCATATCTATTTTAATGAAGGAGGCAGACCGGTCAAAAACAGTTTCCAGAGAAACTATAATGAGTAAATTGAAGAGCTGATGCAGGCTTTATTTCTCTCTAAATTCAATAAAGATCTATCGAAAATAATAAAAAGAGAGGTTTAAGAAGACATTGAAAAATCCATCCTGAATGTAGAGTCTGCAAATTCACTTCAAGACATTAAGAATTTAAAGAAGCTTAAAGGCCACAAAATCGTTTATCGAATAAAAATCGGAGACTATCGGATTGGCTTATACATAGAAAATAACATTGTGGAATTCGCAAGAGTTATACATCGTAAAGACATTTACAAACTTTTTCCTTACCAGCACAACAGCCTCTCAATTTAAAACTGAGAGGCTGTTGTGCTGGTAATAAATTCAGGCATTGCTTAAAAATTCAATTGCGCCTGTATCCTTAGCAAATTTCCTTCCTGCGTATTGATTGGCTTAACTGCATCTTCAAACCTTCTTTTTGAAATGGTATAGTGCATTACCACTTCAAAATTTTTATGAGGCTGCCACTCGGCACCGATTTCCAGTTCATGTACCCCGTAACTTCTGGCATCCTTTTCATGTTTTTTACCACCTTCATAGTAATGGTAACGGCTAAACGGAATTAACACCTGGTCTTTAATTTTTGTAAGGTACGATGCTGTAACATAACCTCCTTCCAGGTGCCTTTGGTCGATATTCTTTGTAACCGGATTAAACTCAGGCCCCGTTCCCCAGTTGTACTCTGCCTGGATACCAAAAGGCTGAGGATATAATACAAAAGTTGCAGCAACTCTTTGATCTAAATATTCAAATTTACTTTTACCCGTAACTCCAGTAGTTAAGGAAGAAGGGGCAATCACGTACTTTCCCGTATAAGCCTGCACTCCCGGCTCGATGATTTGTTTTTTACCAACTTTGAATGGATAAGTAATTCGCGAAACAATATGCGGCCTGTTATTAGCATCGTTCTTATTGGCGGTTTGTCCGTTAAAAGCTCCAAAAGCAAAAACCCCGTAATCGCCGCTTCCTTTTAAGCCTGAGCTAACTAAGGTTGAAAATAAATGCCTGATTTCTTTTGGCGCCCAATAGAAGAAAACACCTAAATCACGTTCATTCGAAAATGCACTGTTTAAGGCATCATTACGGTCTAATGGCAAGCGGTTTTGGCTTGATTGCATATTTTCAAACCCGAATGGAATTTTACTTTGTCCTACCCTGAAACGAAATTCGTTGTCTTTATCAATCCCTAAATCAATATATGCATCTCTGATTTGGCCAAAGTTTAAGTTTGTCCCGTCAGGCGATGAAGCAAAATCCGGCTGTATATAAAAATAAACCTTTTTATTAACCTGGCCAGAAAAAATTAAACGAGCTCGGCGCAATGAAAAACCGCCGTTTGTTCCCCAAGATTTATCGCCTTGTTCATTTTGTAGTTTGCCATTGGTTTCCAATAGGCGGTTATAGCGAACCTGAACGTATCCTCTCAAACTTATCCTCTGATACCACTCTGTTTTCTTCTCTTCTGGCTTTGCAGCCTCCTTCTTCACAGTGTCTTGCGCCGTTGCCTGGGCTACGCAAACACTCGTTGCTGACGTAAAAAATATTACCGCTAATGAGCTAATTAGTGCTTTCATGTTATAAAATCTGCCGCGAAAATAGAATTGATATTAATTCCATTTAAACTTTGTGTTACCAAAATCGATGATTTAATAAAATCATCATTCACACTTAACAAAAGCTTAACACAACCACTCTAATGTTAAATTTATGTTAACACAAAATTGTCATTCGATGATGAAATAACAGATAATCAGCCACGGCCAGACGAACACAAAAGCTTAATAAACTCATAATATCTCCTTAACTGACAAGGGGGAAAGGAATCAAAATCCGTAGAACAGACGATAGGTGTGGTAAACATTTCGGCCAGGCTCCCAAGAAAACCCGTAGTCGAACCTAAACACAAGCCTCTGTATACCGATGTATGCTTCGCGATAGGTTTTTAAAGGCTGGCTGAGGATAGCTCCTCCGACAATCTCCTCGAGATTTAATTTACGTATGAAAGGAATTTTCTTGAGTAGCGCCCCAGAAAAATTATGCTCATAGTGTCCCTCAAAATATCGGTCATTGGTAGCATAAGCATAGTAATCCAGAAAGTGAAAATTTGGGAATAATGGATTATAAACCGCTGTTTGGTTACCTGTAAAATGTTTCAGGTCGGGATAATATAAAGAACGTGTACTTAAGAACTTCCCGGCAGAAAGATAGAAGGAACTATAACCCAGTAAACCGGTCTTCACCTTGTCCTGAAAAATATCCAGCGATAAAAAGTCATAGTTAACAGCCGAGTTTAATAAGCCACCAATTCCTCGGCGATAGGTCAATTTAAGTGTAGGATACCGGGCCGGCTCGTAAAGCTTTCCATCTGGCCGGCGCGCATAATGTTGCCCGTACGTGTAAGAGAGTTTAGTTTCTATACTAAAAGCATTGTTTATTGGGAACTCACTTTGTATTGAAAACAGCTCCCTGTTGGTATTCATTACTGTGGAATCATTAGCAGGGTTGCGCACCGGATACCGCCTTGCCATTTCAACCCCACCAGTAATTAAAAAGCCGTCAAATATTTCTCGCTGGGCACTGAACGACATGAAATTAGCCTTATACAGCCTTAAATAATTTCTGCCTTCAAAAAGAGTAGTAAGTGTATTATAAAATAAATTGATCGTACCCCTATTGTTCAAATCAAGGAAATCGCTTCCTCCTTTCAAAGTAAAGCTCTCATGCCTTAAAGTGTCTGTACGATAAATTATCTCGGCATTGAGGTTTAGTTGCTTGTTATTATGGCTGTAACGGGCATTGGGCTCGAACTCCAAAGACCGGCGATAACCATACTGCCGCACGTAACGAACTTTGAGATCAGCGCCTACCCCTTCAACGTCGTTATAAAATAAAGTATGCTTTAGTGAAGGGAACCGCCAACTGCTATGCTTGGAAAGGTTCATTAAAGTGTAATCACGATACAGGAATTTTACGGGGCTAAATTTATTCCTGGCCCGCTGCAGCGAGTCAATGTATTCTTTGGTGTGCTGCTTTTCTTCAATACTATCCCTTACTTCGTAGTTCCAGGCTTCCTCATCCGTTAAAGGAATAGGACGATTTAGTTTCCACCATGTATTAGATTTCTTATTAACGTCGCTGGGAATATTTAAAATCTCGTCGTCAAAAAAGCCACTTGCATAAGCTGGATTAACCTGGTAGTTACTGTATAATCCGGTAAAATATCCGGCAAAAGCAAAGCCCAATACTTTTCCGTTAAACTTAAATGTAATATCTGAAGGAAGCCAGTGTTCGTTTTCTATCAGGCTAAACTGCTGGCTGATACGCAAGGTATCAACAAAATTAATGCGGGCATCTTTGGTCAACAGCAGGTCGACACTGTAGATTCGCCAACTTTCCCCAACAAGATAAATATACCCCCTAAAAGCAGGCGAATACCTGCGTTTGGGCTCTATTTGTATCTTAAAAATCTCGCGCCCGCTTTCCTTTGTAGAGCCTATTAATTTGAACTTATAAAACCTGAACGCATTGTCGGCCACAGGAGAAACAAAACTCTGAGTTCCCCATGCTTTCCATTGTATTAAATTTTGATACAAGTTAACCTGCAAATCCAGGGCCCGGTGAAAACTGAAGCCTTCTTTATCGCCGGCAATTTTCGATGCCAGCATTTCTTCTTTAACCCTGGGGTAATCAAAATGGAACCTGGATTTCGTTTCAGATTGGTAGATGATCCCTTTTTTATTTGTGTCCAGCTTTAATACCCGTTTAACATCCTGCCCAAGCATTTTCCGCGGCACGTTGATTAATTTTTGAACGCCCTTAGTATAAACATCGCAAGTGTAAGATGGCGTTTGCCGTAGATACTTCCGGTTGGCCATTACCTTTCGCACCATTCCATAAGCCGGGTCCTCTTTTCTGCCAATGTTTACTTCATTCAGCACAAAAACATCCCTTTCAAGCCTAACATCCACAATGGTGTTTTTCCTTACGTAAACCTCTTTGATTGCCTGTTTAAAGCCAACAAACCTAAACACCAGTTCGTACCTGCCCGTGTCTAAACTAAGGGTATACATGCCGGCATCATTTGCCATTGTGCCTAGATTTGTCCCTTTTACATAGACCGAAGCAAAGGGCACAGCATTACCATTAGCCTCGGTTATAATACCTGTCACCTCAAAATTTTCTTGCGCATAACAGCAAGAAATACTGAACAAAAGCACAAACAGGAATCTTAACATTTACCAGCAAACAGGTTTAAAAATAGTTTTGCTGTAAATATGTTTTATTGCAACAGAACTATAAATCTTTTTACGTGCTTTTGTGAAAAAAAGTACATATTTCAAATAAATGAACCACTAATAGTTCCACAAAGAACCTTTATGCCTCGCCTAACTATTTATCCTGATGTAAATTTAACATAAGAATTGAGGGTAATTTAGCCGCCTCTTCTTCATTGAAATTTTATAATTTATCTTTGCAGCGGTATGCAGGAAAAAATAAATCAATATACTTTAGAAATAAACGCTTTTGCACCTCAAAATGCAGGCGAATTAGAAGCTTTCAGAATTAAGTTTTTAGGAACTAAAGGTATTATTAAAGACCTTTTTGATGAATTTAAAACCGTTTCTCCGGAAGAAAAACGCGTTTTGGGGAAAGTTTTAAACGAATTTAAAAAGCTTGCAGAAGAAAAACACCAGCAATTTAAAGAGCAATTTGAGGATGGCGCTCAAGCAGATGGCGCACAACTCGACCTTTCTTTGCCTGGCGAAGGATTCGAGACCGGTTCACGCCATCCACTTTCTCTTGTGCGCAAAGAAATCATCGAAATTTTCAAAAAACTAGGTTTCACCGTAGCAGAAGGCCCTGAAATTGAAGATGACTGGCACAACTTCTCTGCATTGAATTTTCCTGAAGAACACCCTGCCCGTGATATGCAGGACACCTTCTTTATTAAAAAAGACCCTGTAAATGGCGATATCGCCCTGCGTACCCACACATCATCTGTACAGGTGCGTATGATGGAAAATGGCAAACCGCCGTTCCGTGCTATTATGCCAGGCCGCGTTTACCGTAACGAGGCTATTTCTGCACGTGCACATTGCTTCTTTCACCAGGTGGAAGGCTTGTATATCGATGAAAATGTATCATTTGCTGATTTGAAGCAAACCCTATTCTATTTCGTTCAGGAGCTTTATGGCGAAGGCACGAAAGTACGTTTCCGCCCTTCATACTTCCCATTCACCGAGCCATCTGCCGAGATGGACATTTCCTGCAGTATTTGCAAAGGTGCTGGTTGTCAAATGTGTAAACACAGTGGCTGGGTTGAAATCTTAGGTTGTGGCATGGTAGATCCTAACGTTTTGGAAAACAGCAACATTGACAGTAAGAAATATACCGGATTTGCTTTCGGAATGGGCATAGAACGTATTACCAACCTAAAATATCAGATCAAGGATTTACGTTTATTCTCTGAGAACGATGTACGTTTCTTAAAGCAATTTCAGAGCGAATTAATATAAAATGAGGTTAGCAAGTGTTGTAGTGGGGTTAATGTTGTTGTTTGCCTGCTCTAAAGACAGAGACAATCAGGTTCCTGATGTATACGTAAATTACCAGGTAACTGTGCAGGAGTTCGGCATCAAGAACAAGAATGGTGTACTTTTAGTAAATGGGCACGGTGTTGCTGGACTGCTTATTTACAAGAATGCCGGGTATTATCTTGCATACGACAGGTGCAGCACCGTAAATCCTGAAAAAAGATGCCCCGTTACTCCTGATGAGGGCGGCTTAGTCGCAACGGATACTTGCAGCGGTGCTAAATATTCATTGTTTGATGGTGCCCCTATGAAAGCACCTGCCAAACGAAACCTCAAGCAGTATTCGGTTACAATTATCAATAACGCACTAATCCAGGTGAGTAATTAAATGGAAACCGATAAGGTAAAAGAAGGTATTATTCGCTCGGCGCAAGAACTTTTTCGCAAGTTCGGTTATCATAAAACCAGCGTAAATGAAATTGCTAAAAAAGCAAAAATTGCCAAGGCCACCATTTACAAGTATTTCGATAGCAAGGAGGTACTTCTGCACACTATCCTGATGGATTATATCCGCATCAGTGTTAATGAAATTATTGAAAATACCAACGAAGAAACAGACAAACAAGCTTATTTAAGCAACCTGATTCTTAAAACAAGCCGTTTATCCTACGCGGTCTGTAATGAATTTATTGGCTGGGATTTCATTCGTGAAAACACCAACTCTCAGGAATTTTTAAAACTCCTTTCAGACGACCTGGAAAAATTGCTTATCTCCTCTTTCCAGGAAACACATATGTTTAGGGCTGAAGATAGCCTTGAAAAATTAAGTTTCTTAATTAAAGCCAGTAAAAGCATTGTATTCTCGTTCGCTTTTACCTCGGTAAGCGATTCTGACGTGCGTAAGAATTTCGTTAGCTTTCATAAAGAGATTTTGCCTTATTTGGTTAAGGCTGCGATGTAGATTTTCGCTTCTTTTAATAAAGCTGCCAACCTAGTTCCCTTCTAAAAAACGTATTTGGATTGTATCACATAGAAATTACTTAACGTAATCTATAAAACAACTCAAATAAACGACTATATGAAAGCGTCCCTCACATTTCTGTCACTGGCATTAAGCATCGCATTTTTCTCTTGCGAAAAGGGTGAAACTCTAAAATCTGCAACATTAACCGGCAAATGGAAGCTATTTGACAGTTTTTATAGCATAGGTGGTCCACTTATCTACAAACAGGCAGATTCAACCTCTCCTGTCTTTTTAGATTTTAAAAATGATGGAAGGCTATCTTATACTAACACAAATTATATCGGCTTCGCGGTGAAAGACACCAATATTGTAACTTTTACAGACGAGAATAAAGACAGAACAGACTTCTACTACTTTATAAAGGGCGATACGTTAACGCTAAGCCCTGCCGGCCCAAGAATGTGTATCGAGGGATGCGGAGAAAGATTTATAAAAGTTGATTAATCAAAAAACTGCTATACAGAAGTTCGACATGTGCCGCCAGGGCATGCCGAGCTTCTAGTGAATTGGATTTACAATTCAATTACGAGAACATCCCTACCTCCTAAAACAGGTTGAACGAAGAAAAGCAACCCAAGCTTGGGCACTTTCTAGTCTCTTACTGAAAAATAATCATAGGCCAAATTCTTCTATCCATCCACTAACAACATGCGGCTAATTATAACCTAACTCAGGTTATCGCTACCTAACTGAAAATAAATTTCAAATTTTATTTTATTATACGAAACTATTCGTACATTTGATTTACGAAAACATTCGTACATGTCTAAAATGAAAGTAAAACCAACTAATAGTGAACTTGAAATCCTGAACATCCTTTGGAAAAAAGGCGCATGCACCGTTCGGGATGTGAACGAAGAATTGTCAAAAGGTAAGGACAGTGAAGTTGGGTACACCACCACTCTAAAACTGATGCAAATTATGCATGAAAAAGGCATGGTAGAACGCGATACCAGCAGCCGCACTCATGTATATAAGGCATTACTATCGCAATCAAAAACCAGCCAAAGCTTGTTAGACAGCATGATTGAAACCGTTTTTAACGGCTCCGCAGCACAACTGGTAATGCAAGCTTTGAACAACAAAAAATCATCGAAAGAAGAAATTGAGATGATTAAAAAGTACTTAGACGAATTTGATAAAAAATAATTGCCATGAATACCGCCAATTTATTCTATGCCTTAAGCCAGGCTATCTGCCTATCTCTCGCACAAGGCCTAATTACATTATTACTGGTGCGGCTTATTTTTTTCCTTTTCCCTGGCACCTCATCTATATGGAAGTATAGAATCCTGTTTGGCTGCATGGTACTCCTTTTGGTTGGATTTAGTTTTTCGATATACAGGCTTTACTCCCCAACGCTTCGTATCATCTCCCCAGATACAATAAGCACACCATCTCAAAATATATCAACACTGGCAGTAATTAAACATTTCTTACAAAACAATTCAGCAATAATCTTCTCGACCTACGTAGTCGGATTTTTGCTAAATACGCTGTCACTGGTGGCTGGCCTATACAAGATCAGCCAGTTAAAGAAAAACTCAGGGCTCCGGGAACTTGCGATTTGGAATACCAGCCTTGCCAGGCTTCAGGGCAGGCTCAAAATATCGAAAAAAATAAAGCTGCTGTTTTCCGAAAAGCTAGTTAGCCCCTTCACCACCGGATTTCTAAAGCCTGTGATATATTTCCCAATAGCCATGTTGAGCCACCTTAGTGTGGAACAGGCTGAAGCTATCCTTTTGCATGAACTCGCACATATAAAACGAAATGATTATCTGATCAATATCATTCAAAAACTTATAGAAACAATTCTATTTTTCAATCCAGCAGTGTGGCTTTTGGCCCGTGGACTCAAAAGCGAAAGGGAATATTGTTGCGATGACCTCGTATTGCAATTTACCACAGATGCAGGGCTGTATGCCAGAGCTTTACTTTCACTGGAAGAAAACAGGATTGACTATAATAACCTTGCCATGGCTGCAGACGGGGCAAGAAAACATTCATTACTTAACCGCATTAAAAGACTAAAAGTTATGGAACATGTAAATTCTAATCCCAAGCACAAACTGATCGCCATTGTGGCTTTAGTGGCTATTAGTGTATCATTAGCCTGGGAAATTCCCGCAGATAACATTAGGGTAAAAACAGAAAAAGCAAAAACAAGTGCAAAACGGGTGGTCCCGCCACCTCCACCTGTATTACCCGTAATGAAATCGCAAGAAATACCTCCACCGCCGCCACCTGTATTACCTGTATCAGCTAAAGACGAAGACGTGCAAGAAGTCTTACCTCCGCCACCACCGGTACCAGCGAAAGAGACAGAAGTTGCAGTGCCTGATACCAATAAAGCAAACAGCTTTTTTAACAGCGACGAGTGGAAAAAGCAGCAGCAAGCCCTGAAAAAAGCTACCGACGAAATTCAGAAATACTTTCAAAGTAAAGAATGGAAGGCCCAAATAGAAAACCTGCAAAAGAGTACCGTTGAAATACAGAAGTACTTCGATAGCCCGGAGTGGAAGGCTCAACAAAAATTGATTGCTCAAAATGCAGAAAATATTAAAAAGTATTTCGAAACTCCCAAATGGAAAGCAGAAATAGAAGAACTTCAGAAGAATATACGGGACGAGTTCAAGTCTGAAGAATGGCACAAGCAAATGGATAACGTAAAGAAGCAGGTAGAAGGCGTAAAAATAGAGATCCAGAACATCGAACTTCAAAAGAAAAATGTGGACCTTCAGAAAAACATAAATAACGAAAAGCAGCTTATGCTGGAGAAAAACTCGAATAAAGACTAAAGCATGCTCTCCGGCCGGATATTATAAGCCCGCCGGAGAGTTTCATTAAGAAATTCCCTCCTCCTAACTACAGCCATGCAGTAAAATCAGCCCGCCACGCCATAACACTATTCCCATAATAATCTGTAATTTTGCCGCGAAATGAAACGAATTCCGGCTGAGAAAAAATTTATTCAAAATATTAGTGTAGTTGACATTGCAGAAGAGGGAAAAGGTGTAGGCAAAGCAGATGAGCTTGTCTTATTTATCGAAAAGGCCGTTCCTGGTGATGTAGTTGATGTTGAACTTCTGCGCAAGAAGAAAAACTTCGCTGAAGCAAAAATCACGCAATTAGTAAAACCTTCAGAACATCGCGTAGAGCCATTCTGCCCGCACTTTGGTGTATGCGGAGGATGTAAATGGCAGCACATGACTTATGATGCTCAACTTATTTACAAACAGAAAAGCGTCACAAATGCACTGGAACGCCTTGGCAAGGTAGATACATCGATCACCGAACCTATTCTCCCATCTTTCGAAACACGTTATTACCGCAACAAGCTAGAATTTACATTTTCAAATAAACGCTGGTTGACTAACAAAGATGAGCAAACCGAAAACATGGAAATGAATGCCTTAGGTTTTCACGTTCCTCTGCGTTTCGATAAAATTCTCGATATTGAAACCTGCTATCTGCAAAGTAGCCCTTCAAACGAAATCCGGAACAGCATTCGCGATTTTGCACTTGAAAATAAAATCTCATTCTATGATTTAAGGGCGCATGAAGGAGCATTACGAAACCTGATTATCCGCACGGCCACCACTGGCGAACTGATGGTAATTGTGGTTTTTGCTTATGCCAGTGATGAAGAAGTCGAAAAAATGATGTCCTTTGTAAAAGAACGCTTTCCCCAGATTTCTTCATTATTGTATATTCTTAATCAGAAAAAGAACGATACCATCTTCGACCAGGAAATTCATACCTATGCCGGGCGTGATTATATTTTTGAAGAGATGGAAGGACTAACATTTAAAATCGGCCCTAAATCTTTTTATCAAACCAACTCCCTGCAGGCATATGAATTGTACTTAATCACGCGTCAGTTTGCTGATTTAAAAGGAGATGAGTTAGTGTACGACCTTTACACAGGAGCCGGGACAATTGCAAATTTCGTGGCTAAACACGCTAGAGAAGTAATTGGAATTGAATATGTACCAACTGCTATTGAAGATGCCAAAGTTAATTCAGGAATTAACAATATCACTAATACAATCTTCTATGCTGGCGATATGAAGGATATTCTTACAGCAGAGTTTGTTGTTAGCCACGGCAAGCCAGATGTAATTATAACCGACCCGCCACGGGCTGGAATGCATGCTGATGTTGTTGCGAGATTGCTCGAAATCGAGGCGCCTAAAATTGTTTACGTTAGCTGTAATGCGGCAACGCAGGCGCGGGACATCGCTTTGCTGAAAGAAAAATACTCAGTAACAAAAATTCGTCCGGTAGATATGTTTCCTCATACACAACATGTGGAAAATGTTGTTTTATTGGAACTGAACGCAAATTAAAATATGTTTAAATAAACGTGACAGATTTTAGAAACCTGTCACGTTTATTTAAACATATCAATGACAATCATTCTATGGAACCAAACGAATTACTCAATCAGCCAAACGAAGGCGACTCATCTCAAAAGGATAGCCCTTTAAAAAGCCTTGAGAAAGATTTAAAATTTTACTCAGAATCACTTAAAGAAGTCTCGACCGAAATAATGGTCGAAGGCTTATCAGCATATCCTATTTTTGTAGCGCATCAGCACGAAGTTAGCCTGGGCGAATTGATCCTGGACCGCAAAGATTTAGGTACCGAGTGGACCATACAGGCTTCAACATTAGAGGAGTTTGTAGAAAAAGGCATTATTCACAAAGAAAAGAAAGACCGCTTTATAAAGCAGTTTAAAAACCCTGACGATTTTATGTGCCTGTTTGTGATTGTACCAGAAGGGGCAAATTTCGTATTCTATCCCTACAAATAATTAATTTTTAAGGATTCTGTAATTCATTTCAATTCTCTATTTTTCGCAAAAAATTAGCCCAGGATGCCAGACAAGAAACTTTTAATACTAGATAAGAATCAGATTCAGCAGAAAATTACCCGAATGGCTTTTCAAATTTGGGAGGATAACCTTGAGGAAAGCAATATCGTTATTGCGGGAATTGCTGACTATGGTTATATTCTTGCTGGCCGTTTACAAAAAGAACTTGAGCAAATATCGGGTATTAAAGTTACCCTTATGAAGATCAATCTGGATAAATTCAGCTCGCACCTGCAAGCAGAAACTGATGTTCTGGTAGAACAATGCTCCAATAAAGTGGTGGTTCTGGTAGATGATGTATTAAACAGTGGGCGTACTCTTGCCTACGGACTTGGCGTATTCCTGGATATTCCTTTAAAGAAACTTCGCACAGCGGTATTAGTAAACCGCAGCCATAGAATTTTTCCTGTTACGCCAGATTTTACAGGGCTTGAACTTGCTACCGTTATTAAAGAGCATGTTGATGTTCTTTTAAACGGCAACCAAGCTGAAGATGCTGTTTATTTACGTTGATACTCTTCCAGCAATGGAAGAAATCTTTCGGGGCTAATATTCAGTCCTTCAGCAATAATTAAAGCTTTTTTATAGAAGGGCTCGCGTTCTTCAAGTTTAGAGGCAATAAAATCCTCCAGGTCTTTTCCTTTCAGGCCTCGCAACACCGGCCGCTCGTCTGTAGCACTTTCCAGGCGGCTAGCCAAACCTTTCGGACTAACATTTATATAAACGGTTGTTCCATTTTGGTTCATCCAATCCATATTGTCGAAAAAACATGGAGCTCCACCTCCGGTAGCAATCACAGCATTTTCCGGATATGCAGTGGTTTTAAGTATTTCGCTTTCTTTCTTTCTAAAACCGTCTTCGCCGTATGTAGCAAAGTATTCTGGGATATCCATCTCTGCTTGGCTTTCAAATACCTTATCCATATCGATAAAGTCATAAGAAAGCTTACTTGCCAATCTTTTGCCAAAGGTTGTTTTTCCACAACCCATAAAGCCCACTAGAAATAACTTCAAAACTCTCCTTGTCTTTTTAAAAATACATAATCGGTTACCGGCGGGGTAATGTTATTCAACTTAAACTGCGTTGCAACCTGCCCCCGATGATAAGTTGAATGATTAACTACGTGCAGCAAGATATCTGCTACTGCGGTTTCGTAAGCTTCGCCGGTTGAAATAGTATAGCTAATTATCTTGTTTAACTCCGTTGAATTTAAAACTTCTTTAAGCTCCGCTATATTAACCTGATGTATCGTTTCGAATTCTTGTTTGGAATGAATGGCAAAACGTTCAAACTCTGCCATATCTCCTTTTATGCGGTTTAGCCAAATGTGCTGTGCATTTAATATGTGGCTAAATAACGCCTCCGCCTGCGGCAATGCCTGCTCGGCACTCAAGAAAGTATCAATAACTTTCTGATCTGCTATTTCGGTATAGCGAATGAGATCTTTTAGCATAGGTTACTGGTTATTTCTAAAATATTTTTCTTCTAGTTGCTGATAATTTGGACGGGTATGATAGTGCCATTTATTAATCACTATGCCATCCTTTAACAGCAAAATACCTGGATTAGACCGCACCATACTCTTCAAAGGAACAGCATCCGCATAGAAAACCTCCATTGCCAGCTTATGTTTTTTTTGAAATGCTTCGGCACTTTCTACCGAATTAGACGTTAATAATACCGTACGTATATTATAATTCTCGCCCGCATTCATCGCAATCGCATTCAAATCTCCTATTGCCCGCTCACTGGTTTTATCAAGATTATAAGCAACAATAATTAGGTTGTAGTAGGGATTCTCAATCAACTCAGATGTATAGTCAGTCCCCTGGCTATCAGTAATTTTAAGATCTTTGATCTTGGGCTCAAAACCCTTGCTAATTAACTTCTTTTCAGGTTCTCCGGTAATTTCCCAATTAGCATCTTTCCAGATTTCGGTTTTCATATATTCCTTATCTGTCATCTGCTTGCTTTCTCCAGTCTTCTTATTTTTTAGATTATAGACAATCTCGTAAACATCCACAGGGGCTCCTTCTGGAACCTTCATATAGTCAGGAATATTCGCGCCAATATGGTAGGGCAGGAAATCTTTTACCGGAAGATAATTATAGGTGTAAAATCCGAAACCAAAAGAAATGATTGTAATCCCCCAAAGCAATCTATCCTGCATTGCTTCAGACTTTACAACAGGCTTTAATTCATGCCGATTTTTGAATATATAAATGATTAGCAAAAGCAGAACAACATCTTTTGCAAAAGACTCCCATGGACTTAACTTTATGGCATCGCCAAAACATCCACAAGTTTTTACCACATCAAAATACGCGGCATAAAAGGTAAGAAATGTAAAAAAAACAATGGTCAACAATAACCCCCAGGCTACTTTTGCGCCCCTAAAGCCTAACAAAAGTGCAGCCCCTAAAATTATTTCGATAGCGCAAAGCGTTATCGCGATAGAAACTGCGAGGCTGTTTAAGAAAGTAATATGGAACACCTCGAAAAACTCTTCCAACTTATAGCTAAATCCCAGAGGATCATTAGCTTTAATAAGCCCCGAGAAAATAAAAAGAAGCCCTACAAGTGTTATAGCTGCTTGATAAGGAAGCTTACTTCCTTTTGTTGCATTTGATTTTATATTTTCTTGACCAGTACCCATTTATCCTACATTAAAATATACACATTTGCCCTTTAGGGGTTTAGGTGGCTTGCATCTTTATCAATGCAAAAACCGAATAGTTTAACATATCTTGATAGTTTGCTCTAACGCCTTCAGAAACAATTGTGGCTCCATCATTATCCTCAATTTGCTTTACGCGAAGAATCTTCATAAGAATCAGGTCTGTCAACGAACTTACCCGCATCTCTCTCCATGCTTCTCCATAATCATGGTTTTTAGCGAACATTAATTCTTTTGTCGCCTTTGCCTTGTCATCGTACAATGCCTCAACTTGCTCTGCCGGAATTTCAGAAGGCGCATTTTCATCCAGTTCCAACTGGATCATGGCGATAATACAATAGTTGATAATCCCGATATACTCCGGAACAATGCCCTCTCCTACTTTGGAAATTTTCTTTTCTTCAAGCGTACGAATACGCTGTGCTTTAATAAAAATCTGGTCGGTAATGGAGCTTGGACGAAGTATACGCCATGCGGTGCCGTAATCCTTTGTTTTACTGATAAAAAGGTCTCTGCAAGTTTTTATTACCGCATCGTATTCTGCCGAAGTATTATTAGCCAAAGCGTTTTATTTATTTGATTAAGTAAAAATAAACCTGAGTTTTGTCGGTTTATGAGCGATAAAAATACAATATTTCATCAAAAGAAAACCATTAACGCTGCCGGTAAACTAATAACCTTGGATAAGCCCAAAGTAATGGGGATATTAAATGTCACTCCAGATTCCTTCTATTCTGGAAGCAGAATAAACTCGGAAGAACAAGCATTGAAAACTACAGAACAGATGCTAAAAGATGGAGCCGATTTTATCGATCTGGGGGCCTACTCATCAAGGCCCGGAGCTGCTGACATTTCAATCGCCGAAGAATCTGAAAGACTATTACCTGCAGTAAAAGCTATCGTCAAAGAATTTCCTCAGGCTGTTCTATCCATCGATACTTTTCGTTCAGAAATTGCGAGTGCAGCCATTAACGAGGGAGCCCATATCATAAATGATATTTCCGGCGGCACGCTTGATCAGCAAATGTTTGAAACGGTGGCTAAACTGAAAGTACCTTACATACTAATGCACATGAAGGGCACTCCTCAAACAATGAAAGATCTCAACCAATACGAGGATATGGTGAAAGAAATCCTTCAGTATTTTGCATTAAAGATTAACCAGCTTAAGTTGCTGGGAGTGAAAGACATCATAGCTGATCCTGGCTTTGGCTTTTCAAAAAACGTTGAGCAGAATTTTCAGCTTCTTAGTCAATTCGAAAAATTTAAACTCACTGGAATTCCAGTTCTTGCAGGGCTATCACGTAAATCAATGATTTGGAAAACCCTGGGCATAAAAAGCGAGGAGGCGTTAAATGGCACATCAGTTTTAAATACCATCGCCTTAATGAAAGGTGCTAACATTTTAAGAGTCCATGATGTGAAAGAGGCTGTAGAGGCAGTAAAGCTGGCCGGGTTGTGTTCTGGGGATTGGAATTCGACGATTGAAAATTAGGGTTTGTATTCTAGTGACTGGATCACGCTGGTTGCAAATTAATCCGGCATCTTTATAAAATTCCCCCTCCAAGTAAAGGTTCCATACAGCCTAACCTCAAGCCCTGTAATCACTAATCTCTACTACCCATTATTTTTTTCAAGCAAAATCCCTATTTTGAGCCAATGGAGGGATTTGATTTTAGTTTTCTCAATCTACGCTTTCTCGATTTTGTTGATATTGTATTGGTGGCTTTCATCATTTACTATGTTTACAATCTTATTCGCGGTACAATTGCTCTAAATATATTATTAGGCCTTGTTATAATTTACCTGGTTTACTCAATCACCAAGCAACTACAAATGCACTTACTTAGCCATCTTTTAGGTGGGTTTGTAGGAGTAGGTGTAATAGCTGTAGTTGTGGTATTTCAACAGGAAATCAGGCGCTTTCTACTACTCATAGGAAAAAATGCGTCTATACATCGAAATCGTATATGGAAGGCTTTCTTTGCCGGTAAAAAGGAAGTTGACGAACACCAGGTTATTTCTTTAAAGCCAATAATTGATGCGTGTAAATACATGCAGGTTACCCGCACCGGCGCACTGATTGTTTTCGCAAAATATTTTGACGAACAATATTATCAAAACAGTGGCGAACCCATGGATGCGCTAATCTCAAAGCGATTACTTGAAAGTATATTTCAAAAAAACAGTCCGCTGCATGATGGAGCTGTTGTAATTTCTGAAGGGAAGATCCGCGTTGCAAGTTGTATTCTTCCATTAACAGACAATGAAAAACTTCCCCCGCACTTCGGTTTAAGGCATAGGGCGGGAATTGGAATTTCAGAAATGAGTGATGCTGTTGCCGTAATAGTATCGGAAGAAACTGGAACTATTGCCTATGCTAAGCAAGGACGGGTAAAAATGAACTTAAATGCGGAAGATCTGGAGAAACTGCTAATAGTAGATATTTAGCCCCCAGTCCCCTGAAGGGGGAGTTGGAGGGCTTAGTTTTTAAGAGATGACGTCTAAATATGGGCGTCATAAGTTCCCCTTTTAGGGGGTTAGGGAGCTTAGGCTTAGCAATATTGCTCGAAAGCACCAATTAAATTATCAGCAATCATTTGTGCAGGACGGCCTTCAATCTGGTGACGTTCAATCATGTGCACTAATTTGCCATCTTTAAATAAAGCCATTGAAGGCGATGACGGAGGGTAAGGCAACATGTGGTTTCTTGCCGCATCTACCGCAGCTTTTTCAACGCCTGCGAATACTGTAATGAATTTGTCTGGGCGTTTCTCATTCTGAACCGCAGCACGCGCAGCCGGACGGGCATTTGCAGCAGCACATCCACAAACAGAGTTAACTACTACAAACACAGTACCTTCGCCTGTTATCGCAGCTTCTACTTCCTCAGCCGACTTTAAATCTGCAAAACCAACTTTGGTAAGCTCTTCCCGCATTGGGGCAACTAAATATTCTGGATACATATCTTTTATTTACGATTTTAGAATTGCGATTTACGGTATAAATCTAAATGCAAAAATAGTGCTATAAGTGTAAAGCTGAAAGTGGAGGGTATCAATTGTTTGTCACAATTGTTCACTTACTCTACATTCGACTTTAATAAGTTGGTATTCATCCAACAATGCGGTAATTTTGTTGCTCACAAAAAAACAAAACTATGTCATCAGTAGAGACAACTTACATTCCTTACAAAGTGAAAGACATTTCCCTTGCAGAATGGGGACGCAAAGAAATTGAATTAGCAGAAGCTGAAATGCCTGGTTTAATGGCGCTTCGTGCTGAATTTGGAGCTTCGCAACCTTTGAAGGGAGCACGCATCGCTGGATGTTTACACATGACCATCCAAACTGCGGTATTAATTGAAACACTAATTGCTTTAGGGGCAGAAGTTACCTGGTCATCCTGTAACATCTTCTCCACGCAAGATCACGCCGCTGCTGCCATAGCTGCCGCAGGAATTTCTGTTTATGCATGGAAAGGCATGAACGCAGAAGAATTCGACTGGTGTATCGAGCAAACTTTATACTTTGGCGAAGATCGCAAGCCATTAAACATGATCTTAGATGATGGCGGCGACTTAACCAACATGGTTTTCGATAAATATCCTGAGCTTATCGAGGGCATCAAAGGTTTATCAGAAGAAACCACAACCGGAGTTCATCGTTTATATGAGCGCATGAAAAACGGAACGCTTCACCTTCCTGCAATCAATGTAAACGACTCTGTTACTAAATCCAAGTTTGACAATAAATACGGATGCCGCGAATCTCTTGTAGATGCAATCCGCCGTGCTACCGATGTAATGATGGCTGGTAAAGTTGCTGTTGTTGCTGGTTACGGAGATGTGGGTAAAGGGTCCGCAGATTCACTTCGCAATGCAGGTGTTCGTGTTATCGTTACCGAGATTGATCCTATCTGTGCTTTACAAGCTGCAATGGAAGGATTCGAAGTGAAAAAGTTCGCTAATGCTGTTAAAGAAGCTGATATAATTGTTACAGCTACTGGAAACTGCGACATTGTTCGTGCAGAGCACTTCCAATCAATGAAAGATAAAGCTATCGTTTGTAACATCGGTCACTTCGATAATGAAATTGACATGGCTTGGTTAAATGCAAACTATGGAAATACCAAGATTGAGATTAAACCTCAGGTTGATAAATACACCATCGATGGCAAAGATATTATCGTTCTAGCTGAAGGCCGTTTAGTTAACCTTGGTTGTGCTACCGGACACCCATCTTTTGTAATGTCTAACTCATTCACCAATCAAACTCTTGCTCAATTAGAGCTTTGGACTAATACTGACAAATACGAAAACAAGGTGTACACTCTTCCTAAACACCTGGATGAGAAAGTAGCCCGTTTACATTTAGCTAAAATTGGCGTAGAATTAGATGTTCTTGACCAATACCAGGCTGAATATATTGGTGTAGAAGTTCAAGGACCGTTTAAACCGGAGCATTATCGTTATTAATTCGAGGTCGGAAGTCTGATGACAGAGATTTGATGACAAAGGCGTAAATGAAGATGAGAGGTCTGAAAACAGAAATTAAATGACCATTTCACAAGATCATGAACAAACAAAAAATGCTTACTTTCGGGTAAGCATTTTTTGTTATGATTAAATCATTTACCGATTTAGAAGTTTATCAGCTCTCCTACCAATTGGCAATGGAAGTATTTAAAACCGCCAAATCATTTCCTTCAGAAGAGAAGTACTCCTTGACCAGTCAAATCATTCGCGCTACAAGGTCAATAAGCGCAAATATTGCAGAAGGCTATGGCAAAAAAGTTTATGTTAGCGAATTCAAAAAACATCTGGTTTATTCAATTGGTTCCTTAGAAGAAAGTAAAGTTTGGCTTAGTTTTGCAAAAGACTGCGAATATATTTCGCTAGAACAACAACAATCCCTTTTATCTAAAACAGATGAAATCGGGGCAAAACTTAACAGGCTTTATTCAAACTGGAAATAAGAATCTTAATCAAATGTCAAATTCAACATCAGGCATCAGGCCGTTGACTTCAGATCTCAGACCTCAGACCTCAGACTTCAAGCACACCAAACTTTCTGTAAACATAAATAAGATAGCTACCCTTCGTAATTCCCGAGGCGGCAATAATCCCGACCTTGTTAAAACTGCACTTTCGTGCGAACATTTCGGAGCAGAAGGAATAACAGTACATCCAAGACCAGATGAAAGACACATTCGCTACCAGGATGTATACGATCTAAAAGCTGCTATTAAAACAGAGTTCAATATAGAGGGTAATTGCCAGGAACAGAAATTTGTTGATCTGGTTTTGGCAAACAAACCAGCGCAAGTAACTTTGGTTCCCGACGCCCTTGGACAAATCACTTCCAATCACGGCTGGGATACCATTAAATATCAGGACTACCTGAAAGATATCATTCCGCAATTCCAGGAAGCTGGTATACGAGTTTCCATCTTCGTAGACCCAGATCCTAAAATGGTGGAAGCTGCAGCAACAACCGGAACCGACCGTATCGAATTGTATACCGAAGCTTACGCCCACCAGTATCATGCAAATAAAGAAGAAGCAATTGCGCCTTACATTGAAGCAGCCAAAGTAGCACAACAAGCTGGTTTAGGATTAAATGCCGGCCATGATCTGGATTTACATAACTTAAAATATTTTGCTAAAAATATCCCTGGATTACTCGAGGTAAGTATTGGACATGCGCTTATTTGTGATGCACTTTACATGGGATTAGAAAGTGTTATTCAAATGTACCAGAGGCGCTTAGGCAATCTTTAATATTGTTGATAAGTTTTACATTTATCAAGCAAGATAAGAAACTCGAGAGGTATGAAAAGAAGCAATAAATCCGTACTTTTGCGGCTTCTTTTTATACCTCATTTTCATGAACTTAAATATTGATTTCCAGGAGAAGTTTGAGACGAGGCACATTGCCCCGAACGAGAAAGAGACTGCAGAAATGCTTAAAACCGTTGGAGCCAAAACTCTCGCTCAATTGGTTGAGCAAACTATCCCGGAAAAAATCCGTTTAAAAAGCCCCCTAAACTTACCTGCTCCAGAGAGCGAATACAACTATTTAAAACGCCTTAAACAGGTTTCTCTTAAAAATAAGGTATTCAAATCTTACATCGGACAGGGATATTACGATACCGTAACACCTGGAGTTATTCTTAGAAATATCTTCGAAAATCCGGGATGGTACACACAATACACACCATATCAGGCAGAAATTGCGCAAGGCCGCCTTCAAGCTTTGTTAAATTTCCAAACCATGGTTATCGACCTAACAGGAATGGAAATTGCCAACGCATCCTTACTTGATGAGGGTACAGCGGCGGCAGAAGCGATGTTTATGCAGTTCAGCCTACGCAAAAACCAGCAGGCAAAAACATTCTTCGTTTCTGAAGAACTTTTCCCTCAAACTATCGATATCTTAAAAACCCGTTCTACTCCTTATGGAATAGATTTGGTTATTGGCAATCATCAAACAGTTGAACTAACTGATGATATGTTTGGTGCCATTGTTCAGTATCCGGCAGGAAACGGCGCTGTTTACAACTATAAAGATTTTACAGACAAAGCGCATGAAAAAGGCATTAAGCTTACTGTTGTTGCTGATATCCTGAGTCTTGCAATCTTAACTCCTCCGGGAGAATGGGGAGCTGACATTGTTGTTGGAAACACACAACGCTTTGGCGTTCCAATGGGATTTGGTGGCCCCCATGCGGCATTCTTCGCTACTAAAGAAGAATACAAGCGCTCGATCCCAGGTAGAATAATCGGTGTAACTATCGATTCTGCCGGAAATTATGCACTTCGTATGGCGCTTCAAACCCGCGAACAGCATATACGCAGAGACAAAGCGACATCCAACATCTGTACCGCCCAGGCACTTCTTGCAATTATGGCGGGGATGTATGCCGCTTATCACGGACAGGAAGGTTTAAAGCTAATTGCCCAACGCATCCATGGCTTAGCAGTATTATTGTCT
Source organism: uncultured Pedobacter sp. (assembly GCA_966211215.1). GTDB lineage: Bacteria > Bacteroidota > Bacteroidia > Sphingobacteriales > Sphingobacteriaceae > Desertivirga. The sequence goes on along the minus strand of CBIHNR010000028.1, from coordinate 4,054 downwards.
GATTCATTAAAAGAATTAGGCTTCAAGCAAGAAAACGAGCACTTCTTCGATACGCTAAAATTTGATTTACCTGATTTGGCAAACGCCATTCATGGAGTAGCATTAAATGAGGAAGTTAACTTCAACTACAGTGGTTCTGTTATTACCATCTCCGTTGATGAAACGACCAACCTTGAAGATATAAAAACGCTTATCCGCATTTTTGCTAAGGTAAAAGCTAAAACCCTTAACGACTTAAATCTGGATGAGTTAAAAGCTTCTGTTAAAGCAAACATAGCTACCGATTTAATTCGTACTTCAGAGTTTCTAACCCACCCAATTTTCAATACGCACCATTCAGAACACGAAATGTTGCGTTATATCAAATCATTGGAATCAAAAGATTTGTCTCTTTGTCATTCCATGATTCCCTTGGGTTCTTGTACCATGAAGCTAAATGCTACTACCCAAATGATTCCGGTAACCTGGAACCATTACAGCAAGATACATCCATTTGCTCCAACCGACCAGGTTGGGGGTTACATGCAGGTAATCGACGAGCTAAATAAATGGTTAAGTGAAATAACCGGTTTTGCAGCAATGAGCTTCCAGCCTAACTCTGGTGCCCAAGGCGAATATGCGGGACTAATGGTTATCCGGGCTTATCATATTGACCGTGGAGACGGGCACCGTAACGTGGCGCTTATCCCAGCTTCAGCACATGGAACCAATCCAGCTTCGGCTGCCATGGCAGGCATGAAAATCATCGTAGTAAAATGCGATGAACATGGAAATATTGATGTAGCAGACTTAAAAGCCAAAGCAGAAGAACATAAAGATAATCTTTCCTGCTTAATGGTTACTTATCCGTCAACTCATGGTGTTTTCGAAGAATCTATCATTGAAATTTGCGAAATCATTCACCAAAATGGCGGTCAGGTATATATGGACGGTGCAAACATGAACGCACAGGTAGGCTTAACCAGTCCCGCTACCATTGGTGCAGATGTTTGCCATTTAAATCTTCACAAAACCTTCTGTATTCCTCACGGAGGAGGCGGTCCGGGCATGGGTCCGATTGGCGTAGCTAAACATTTAGTTCCTTACCTTCCCGGACACCCAGTTGTAGATATCGAAAGCGGAAAATCCATTCATGCAATTTCATCTGCTCCATGGGGTTCGGCTTCAATTCTGTTAATTTCTCATGCCTATATTGCCATGATGGGCGGCGAAGGCCTGGCTAATGCAACTCGTTACGCTATACTTAATGCCAACTACATTAAATCCCGTTTAGAAAAACATTACCCAGTGTTATACACTGGCAGCAAAGATCGTTGCGCTCACGAAATGATTTTGGACTGTCGTGCATTCAAAAACTTCGGCATTGAAGTTACCGACATTGCAAAACGTCTAATGGACTATGGTTTCCATGCACCAACGGTTTCGTTCCCCGTTGCGGGCACTTTAATGGTTGAGCCAACCGAATCGGAGCCTAAGCATGAGTTAGATCGTTTTTGCGATGCCATGATTGCCATCCGAAAAGAGATTACAGCTGTTGAATCCGGCGAAGTTGATAAAGTAAACAATTCCCTGAAAAACGCCCCGCATACCTCTGCTATCGTTACAGGAACTGCCTGGGATAAGCCTTATTCAAGAGAACAAGCAGCATTCCCACTTCCATACGTATCAGACAATAAATTCTGGCCATCAGTTGGTAGAGTGAACGACACTTATGGCGACAGAACTTTTATTTGCTCCTGCCCTCCTATTGAGGCTTATGAAGAAACGGCTGTATAATAAATAGGCTATAAAAAGAATATCAAGAGGCTGTCTCAAAAAGGAAAACAGCCTCTTTTTGCTTATTAAAACGGCAAAACTTCGACCATTCATGAGCGAAATTTTGCCGCTTTTTTATTTATAGATCATTTTATTGAAGAAATCTAAATGAAAAATTGCCTAAAATGACTTTTGAGACAGCCTCTTTTTTATTGATCGATCGGAATTAAACCCTTGTCTATTTTTCAGAAAAGGAAGTTTTGTACTCCGCCTCCAGTTTAGCCCCGCTCCAAAGGAGTCCTTGGGACTATCCATTCATACTCCTACCCAATTTCACACGCCCACCACACACGCCTGCGCCGACCCCTCGGGGGCACTAGCCACATGGCCGGTATCCATTTCTATCCGAGTTTAGCTTACAACTGTATTCCTCCGAAGCAGGCACAAACGCATATATCAACGCAGACAGCACTTTGAACGCTGTCTGCGTAAAAACAAACAGCACTCTATCATTAATTCAGCTATAAGAAAGACATTCTGAAAGCCTTCTTTACTGCCTAAATCCATCGGAACTTATATTATATGCCAAAATCTTGATAACTCCATCATCCTCACGAACCAAGCGAAACGTCTCAACGGCATCAAACTTCTCATAGTGCGTTCTATATGTGAAATTATACTCTGCAGATGGATTCGATCCCTCAACTCTTCGAGTTTCCCATTTGCCAATCTCGGCCGTTTTAAGATTCCCTAATGTTTTTGATACCGATAAAAAGATGTTTTCCATTTTTTTCCAGGGAGTTATTTTTAGAAACTGGAGACTGAATAGCTTCTCTGTCTCATGATAATGCTTTTTCATAATCAATTCAAAAAACTGGGAAGTAACTTTCTCACCATCATCCTTATCTTCTTGTCGATTAATAAATTGGTTATTAATATTAAAATGGCAACTGATTGAAATGACAATTAATATTAGTATTAATAGCCGATTGGGTTGTTTCATAAAATTTAGCAGTAACTAAAGGCCTGTAATTTGTAGAATTAATTTAAAAACATCAACTCAAGAGGAATATAATGGGACATGCCGAACAACGAAAATATATCAAAATCACTCTAACTAAATACCAGGACATTAAAACAATTGTCTTCAATCACCCTAAAATAGCCGGAATCACCCCTCCTTCAAAAACACAATCCCACCTATCTTAATATTGTAATTAAGAAAACCAACCCATGAGAAAGTTAAGCTCATTTACATTCATCACTTTGGATGGTTATTATAAAGGTGAGAACAACGATATAAGTTGGCATAAACACGGACAAGAAGAAGGCGAATTTTCTGCAGAAAGTTTAAAAGCGGAAAACACTTTAATATTCGGAAGGCTTACTTATCAAATGATGGCAAGCTTTTGGCCCTCTCCCATGGCTTTTGAAAGTTTTCCCGACGTAGCGGCACGTATGAATAAAGCGGAAAAAATAGTCTTTTCCAAAACTCTGGATTCCGTCGACTGGAAAAATACCAAATTGGTTAAGGATGATTTGATTGAAGAAGTCAAAACAATAAAAGCGAGCCCCGGCAATAACTTAACTATTTTAGGCAGTGGCAGCATTGTTACCCAATTAGCGGAACAAGGCTTGATTGACGAATTCCAAATCATGATAGCCCCCGTAGCCATCGGAGCTGGGACGCCTTTGTTTAAAAACATTTCACAGCAGCTTAGCCTTAAATTAGTCAATAGCCGAACCTTTAAAAGTGGAGTGGTGCTGCATAGTTATGAGTCAGTTCAAAAAACATAAATGAGCAGAGTAGTCCCATTACACCTTCAGTTTCTTCAATGCTAAGCGGTGCTCGCGTGAGGGATTGCAGTGGAAAGCCCGGAGAAAATCGTAGAGAAACGGAGCTTTTTGAGGACTTGAAACGGAAAGCCCGACCCGCAGGGGCACGCCCAAACTTTATTCAGCAACATAAAAAAAGGCCTATAAGAATTAATCCTATAGGCCTGACTTATAAGTCAATTTTATTGACCGTTTATTTATGTTCGAAGATATCTGCTTAAACCCGGTTCAAATCGAACACCTTACCCAAATTCGCTGAGCTATTACAGCTTACTCTCAGATCTTCCACCAAGCCGGTACCTATATTAATCACCCAACCGTGAACTTCCAGATCTGGGCGCTCCTTCCAGGCATTTTGAACGATGGTAGTTTTACATAAATTATATACCTGTTCAATTACGTTGAGTTCTACCAAGCGGTTCGCTCTTTGGGTTTCATCCGTAATTAGATCGAGCTCGTGGCT